>NZ_QTXM01000009.1:0-140363 GCF_003461645.1 Alistipes sp. AF14-19 | reverse complement strand
GGACTGCTCGGACACGGAGCCGGAATCAAGTTCCGAAACATACGAATCAAGGAACTGCCCGCCCCGAAAACGAAATAACAAGGCCGCAGGAAAACCCGCCGCCGAACGGCGGGTTTTCCCGGCCCGGCAGCGGAAATTCACAAATTAACGCTATATTTGTTCCATAGAATATTTATCTACATTATGTAGCTTTCATGTCTTTGTAACGGGAACTTTGACAATTTGAAATGAAATACAAGGAAAATGGCCTTCAGAGTTGACAAATTATTACCTAAAATTTCTCATTGTATTGTTTGTCGGATATTTATGTTTAATTATATTTTGGATGCAAAAGTTTGGAACCCTTTTATCTTAATAAAATAAATCCTTCAATTTCTAAGTTACTATTGCAATAGCTTGTTGATTCAGCCATTTTTTCTTCGATCGAATAAAATTTGCCATCCCGAAAATTTTTCATATCTTGCAAGAGGTTATTTGACATGTGGTATTTTCGTGCAATTAACTGAAAATAAATCGTTACCTTCTCGTTACCTATTCTCCATTAAAGCAATGTAACAACTCGATAAATCAAGTCGTTATATTGCTTTAATCCCGCACCGATGATTCGGTCCGCCGCTTTTTTCTTATAGGCTGGCCGTGTTTTTGCACGTGCCGGTCGAGCCTCACCGCCGGATTCCTCCCCGCGAAAGCACCTCCTCGAAGTAGGCGATGGTTTTTAGGAGACCGTCCCGCAGCTGGATTTTCGGCTCCCAGCCGCCGAGCATGTTGCGGGCGAGCGAGATGTCGGGCTGCCGCTGCTGGGGGTCGTCGGCGGGCAGGGGCAGGTGGACGATCTTCGATTTCGAACCCGTCAGGGAGATCACCTCGCGGGCCAGTTCGGCGATGGTGAATTCGTTCGGGTTGCCGATGTTCACCGGACTGGTGAAGTCGTCGGGCGTGTCGTTCATCATGCGCACCATGCCTTCGATCAGGTCGTCGATGTACTGGAACGAACGGCTCTGCCCGCCGTCGCCGTAGATCGTGATATTGTCGCCCCGCAGCGCCTGGACGATGAAATTCGAGACCACGCGGCCGTCGTTGATGTCCATTTTCGGACCGTAGGTGTTGAATATGCGGATAATCTTCACGGGAATGCCGTGTTCGCGGTAGCTCATAAAGAGCGACTCGGCGCAGCGTTTGCCCTCGTCGTAGCACGAGCGGATGCCCAGCGGGTTGACGTGGCCCCAGTAATCCTCGCGCTGGGGGTGGATCAGCGGGTCGCCGTAGACCTCCGAGGTCGAGGCCTGGAGGATTTTCGCCCGGTTGTATTTGGCCATGCCCAACATGTTGATCGAGCCGATTACCGACGTCTGGGTGGTTTTGATCGGGTCGTGCTGGTAGTAGATCGGCGAAGCGGGGCAGGCGAGGTTGTAGATCTCCTCGATCTCGGCCATGTAGGGATAGACGATGTCGTGGCGGATGACCTCGAAATTGGGGTGCGACAACAAGTGTCGGATGTTGCTTTTGTGACCGGTGAAATAGTTGTCGATGCAGATGATGTCGTTACCTTCCGCGAGCAGCCTTTCGCACAGATGGGAGCCGATCGTATCGCAGGGCTGCATTCCCGAAGGGGTGATGTGCTTCAGCTGCTTCGCCAGCGAGAACGGCGTCATGCTGCCCGCGCCGCCCGATTCGTTGCAGACGTGGAGACCCCGTGCGATCGACTACCGGGTGATGTGCGACAGCCTGAACAGGGTGGGCGGCATGCTCAACCGCTACGACATCCGGTGCAACATCGACCTGATCCGTTCGCTTTATCCCCAGGTGGAGAACATCGCTCTGGTGACCGACAATACCTACGGCGGCATTTCGTTGCAGGCGCTCGTGCGCGCGGAGTGGGAGAACTACCCCGACCTGAATCTCGTGCTGGTGGACAGCCGCGAGGGGGAGGAGACGGCGTTCCGGACCTATGCGACGCTGCCGCCCCGTTCGGCCGTGATGCTCGGCACGTGGCGCGTAGGCAGCGACGGCGAATACTTCATGCAGCGGTCGCTGAACGATCTGGTGCAGAACAACCCCCGCGTTCCGGTCTTCTCGGTGACCGGTACGGGCATCGGCGACACGGCGATCGGCGGTTACGTGCCCGAATACGAGAACGGCGCGGAGGTCATTGCGAACCAGATCCGGAAATATTACGACACGGACGACATCGAAGACGCTCATTTCCATACGAGCAAAAGTCTCTATCTGTTCGATTCGCGCAAGCTCAAGGAGTGGAAAATCGCCGAATACGCCCTGCCCAAGGGCAGCGTCATCGAGGATACGATGGCGGCCAAGCTGTCGAAATACTCCCACTACATCGAACTGCTGGTGGCGGGCATCCTGCTGCTGGTGCTGCTGCTCTTCGTGACGTGGCTGCTGTTGCGCATGCGGCGGCTCAAGCTCACGCTTGAGGAGCGCGAGGGCCAGCTGGTCGTCGCCCGGGAGAAGGCCGAGGAGTCGGACATGCTCAAGTCGGCGTTCCTGGCCAACATGAGCCACGAAATCCGCACGCCGCTCAACGCCATCGTGGGCTTCTCTTCGCTGATGCAGAGCGAGGAGCTTTCGCAGGAGGAGCGCGCCGAGTACTGCGCCATCGTGGTCAGCAACTCCGAGATGCTGCTCACGCTGCTGAACGACATCCTCGACATTTCGTCGCTCGAGTGCGGCAAGATCAGGTTCAACTACGCTTCGGAGGACATCGTGCAGATTTGCCAGCACGTGATGATGACCACGGCCCATACGCGGCAGAGAGGGGTTGAGGGGCGTTTCGCGTGTCCCGTCGGATCGTTCATGCTCACCACCGACGCCCACCGTCTTTCGCAAATCCTGATCAACCTGCTGACCAACGCCGGCAAGTTCACCTCCGAGGGCAGCATTACGCTAGGGGTGGAGATCGACGAGGAGCGGGGCGAGGTGCTTTTCTCGGTGGCCGACACCGGACCGGGCATTCCGCCCGACAAGCAGGATCTGGTTTTCAACCGCTTCGAGAAGCTCGACGGCAACAAGAAGAAGGGCACGGGGCTGGGCCTTGCCATCTGCCGCCAGATCGCCATGATCGTCGGGGGCCGCATCTGGGTCGATTCCGCTTACACGGGCGGCGCGCGTTTCGTCTTCGCGCATCCCATCGGTATCGACCCCGGTGGAGAGAACCGCGAGGGGGGGGGGGATTTCTACCCTCTGAACAGCGTAAGTCCCTCTTTGTGAACGATGCCGGTCAACTGGTCCCCGAAGGGAAATAAGACGCGGAGAAAGGCTCCTTCGCGCCGGATCACCTCTTTTTCGTCCCCCATTTGGGCTTTATGCCGATGAAGAATTCGGCGTTCATGCGCGGCATGGGCCGGGAGAGCACCGAGAGGTACTCCTCGTTGAACAGGTTGTTGACCGTGCCTTTGAGCGTCAGGTCCGCCCACCGGAGCGAGAGACCCTTTTCGAGCGAGAGGTTGCTCATCAGATAGGGCGTAAGGCGTCCGGTGAGCGTGATGTCGTTGCTCGACATGGTGTAGCGTTCGCTGTAATAGCAGAACTGATAGAGCAGGCCCCAGCTGCGCCAGGAGAGCCTTCCGGTCGCCGTGGCCGAATATTCCGGTTCGTAGGGCAGCTGTTTGCCGACCGACCGGTCGGCCGGGGACATCGGCTCCCCCTCGTTGATCGACGGCGCCCATGAGAAGGTGCCGTTCAGGTTGATTTTCAGTTCTCTGGTGAGCGCTGCGGCCAGGTCGGCCCGGATCTCCACGCCGTAGGCGTGGACCTTTTTGATGTTCACCGGCGAGAAAAATCCCTTTGCCGTCGGCAGCCACAGAATCCAGTCGTCGATGTGCTGGTCGTACCACGACGCCGACCCCGACAGCGTGTACGCGCCCTCCTTTCCCACGGCGAACGACAGTCCGGCTTCGTAAGCGACGCCCTGTTCGCTGTTCAGGCCGGGGTTGCCGCCCGGCAGGAAGTAGAGGTCGTTGAGCGTCGGGAAGCGGTAGTTGCGCGAGACGGAGGCCTTCGCCACGACGTTGCCGCGCCTGGAAAGCAGGCAGTCGGCGAAGAAGGCAGGGATGACCGGCGACCAGGAGGTTCCGTACATGGCTTCGCGCACGACGATCGACAAGCCCAGCCGCTCCGTGGGGCGCCACTTGGCCGACAGGGAGCCGTCGAGTTCGATGCGTCCCTTGTCATAGCCGACGACGGCCTTGTCGCCCTGCTGGCGGATGATGTTCTTGTCGGCGCTTTCGACGAAGTGCTGGTGTGCCGACAGTCCGGCCGTGAAGAACCATTTGCCGCCGACGGAATACTCCCCGTCGGCCTGCCCGTAGAGGGTGTTGATCCTGCTCCGCGAACGGGTCATGGCCTCCAGGATGCCGTTGCCCTTGTCGCGCCGGTAGTCGTAGGCCGTCCACGAATGCACGTATCCGGCTTTCGCCGCCGCCTTCCAGTTCCGGCGGTAGTGGTCCCACGAGAGGACGCTGCGCAGGGTGTGTTCGCGCTGGCGGTTTTCGAACTGCGTGTCGTCGGCGTAGTCGGTCGTCAGCAGGGGCAGTTCCCGGTTGGAATTGATGTACCAGGCGTTCAGCCCGAAGCGGTCGCCTTTCCCGGTGTTGTAGTAGACCTCCTGCAACACGTGCACGTCGTCGAACGCGCCGCTCTTGTTGCGTTCGGTGGGATAGTACGACCCGACGATGTTCATCTCGTCGTCGTAGATGTTCTCCTTCTTGTCGCGGTTGCGGTACTTGTAGTCGTTGGCCGAGGACTGGTAGACGGCGCGGGTTGATACCTGCCAGCGCTCGTCGCCCCATGTCAGGCGCAGGAATTCGTCGAAAGTACGGAACATGCCGATGCCCTGGATATATTGCAGCCCGAATCCGTCGGCCGCCGCCGGCGCAGTCGAGAGCTTCACCAGTCCGCCCAGTCCGCCGCCCGTCTCGCTGACCGACGAGGTTCCGTGGAGCAGCGAGGCGTCGTCGATGAAATAGGAGGGGATCATCGAAAAGTCGGTCATGCCCAGCATCGGGTTGTTGATGCGCATGCCGTTCCACGTCACCTGCGTATGCGACGGACCCGTGCCGCGGAACGATACCGTGGAGAGGGTCGCGCGGCCGTACTGCTTGACGAAAACCGGTGTGTTGAACGTCAGCGCGTCGGCCATCGAGAGGGCGATGTTCTCCTTGAGGATCGCCGAGTCGAGTTTCGTCTCCTCGACGCCGATGCTTTTCATCGGACGCCGGCCCCAGACCGGAACCTCCCGGATGGCGATGGCGCCTTTCCCGCGCCACTCCCCCGCGCCGGCGTTCTGCGGGGTTTCCGGCACGTCGGACGGCGCCGGCTCGCCCTGCGCCCGCAGCAGCGCCGGAAACAGCAGCATCCAAAGAAACAAGGCGGTTGTTTTCATGCTCTCCGGTTATTTCCAGCAAAACGCTCCGGGCGCGACGCCCACGTGAAATTCGTCGACAGGCTCGCCCTTGGCCGTATAGCGGTAGACGACTCCCTGCTGCTGGTAGTCGACGGCGTCGGCAACGTACACGTCGCCGTTGGCCGGATCGACCGTCAGTCCGTAATATTTGGTCTCCTTGTATTCGAGGAACGGGCGCACCGGAAGCTGCTCCCCGGCGACGGGCATGCGCCAGACGTCCCGGTCGATCCAGTAGAGCGTGTCGCGCGTGCCGTTGAGCTGCATCTCCGACGGGGAGTCCCCCTTCCGGAACCGGAACTGCTTCTCCACGGAGAACGTTTCGGCGTCGATGCGGTACAGCGACGGGGCTTCATATCCGTAGGGGCTGCCCTCGTAGCCGCCGTCGGTGACGGTCCACAGCTTGTTGTTCCGGTCCATCGCCAGCGACGCGGGCTGGATGCCGACGGTCAGCTGACCGACGACCCGGTCGGTCTCGGTGTCGATTTTGAGGATACGGTTCTGGTAGGACCAGCAGTTCACGAAGACGTATTTGCCGTACTGCACCATCTGCTCCGTGGAGCCGGATTCCGCCGTCATGTCCGGGCACTCGATATATCCCGTGATTTCGTAGCGTTTGGGGTTGACGATGAAGATGCGGTTGTCCCAGATCTGCGTGACGTAGGCCTTTTCGTCCGAAACGAAATGGATGTACCGCGGCGAGGTGAGGTTGGTGATGCGTCCCACCTCGCGGAAGGTGTCGGGGTCGACGGCGAAAACGACATGCGAATTGTTTACCGCGATCCATCCCACGCCGTTGTGCAGGGTCATCGACTGCGCCACGTCGCCCAGCTTGAAGGCGTTGGCCCGGTGGAAAACTTCGTTTTCGACGGTTTTCGTTTCCGGGTCGTAATACGACAGCGTGGCGTTTCCGTACTGGAACATGCCCTCGTTGACGATGAACAGCCCCCGTTCCGTCGCCGAGAAATCCTCCGTGCGGCCGTAGTCCCACTTCATGCAGCCGCCGAGGGCGGAGAGGCATAAAGCCGCGGGCAGAATCTGTCGTAAGAATCGTTTCATGCGTTGCGGTCGGGAATGGGGTTATCGGTCGAGGTTCTCGTCGACGGCCATTCCGGCGACTTCGGTCGAGAGTTCGCCCAGTCCTCCGGCGCTGCCGTTGATGGCGCTCTGCACCTTGATGAAATCAATGTAGCGCAATCCGGCGGGCTGCCCGTCGGGCGTCATGGCGTTGCTGATCTTGAACCAGGTCTTGCCGGTTTTGGACGAAGATTCCAGATTGTCGCTGCCCGCGTTGTCGACGTACCCCCATTCGAACGAGTTGTTCGACCAGTCTCCGCCTGGGGTCTGCGTGGTGTTCTGCCGCAGGCCCGTGCCGTAATAGGTATGGGACTCCTCTTCGAGCCACAGGGGATAGTAGTAGTCCTGCGCATGGAACTGTCCCAGATAGGCTACCTGCCCGCTCCGGCCCAGATTGTCGGTCCATTTCACCCCCTGGCGAGGCCCGGCGGGTCTGTAATAGGTCACCGCATACTCCTGGACGGTCCATTCGCCGCCCGTTTCGCTGCCCCGGAGTTCGTACCATTCGTCGTCGGGCTTGCCGTTGCCGTTGACATCCTGCATCACCCACACGACGCCCGGCTCGTTGCTTCCTTCGAACTGGTTGCCGGGGATCGAAAAGTCGTATTTGCCCTTGTTCTCCACGCTGTGGTCGAAGGCGAGGATCACGTAGCCGCCGAAGTTGCCGAGCGAGACGAACTCACCCTTTTTTAGCCGGTTCTCGGCGTAGAGACGGGCCTCTTCGAAGCTCTTCTGGCCGGTGTATCCGGCCATGCCCGTTTCGTTGACGAACTGTCCGGGCGCGGGCAGGAATTCGAGCACCCGGTTCGACGCGGGCTGTCCCGTCGTCGTGATGACGCGCTCCGATTCGCGTTCGTAGCAGGTCACCCGGAGCGTTTTCTCGGTGATTCGCTTCGACGATGCGCGCGTGATGTGGCGCGAGAGGGGTGCGGCCGGGCTTTCGTCCGTGTCCGTCACCCGGAAGGTGACCTCGTATTCGCCCTCCTTCTCCGGCGTGAAGGCGAACATGCGTTGGGTTGCGTCCTCCTGCAAGACGCCGTTCACGTACCATGCATATTCCGGCCCGACGGCGTCGCTCACCTGCGGCCGCAGGAACAGCGTCCGCCCGAGCGATACGCTCTTCACCAGCGGGTCGGCCAGGTAGGAGGAGGGGATGAACGCGATGCGGACCGGAATGACGTCCACGACGTGCACGGCAACCGTTTTCTCGGCCGTGCCGTCCTCGTTGGTCACCGTCAGCCGCAGGGAGCAGTCTCCCGGTTGGGTGGGCATGAAGATGTAGTCCTTTTCGGTGGAGACCGGTACGGACGAGTCGTCCAGATACCATTCGTAACGGGCGTTTTCGCCGTTCTGCACCTCCGGTGCGAACGTGTATTCCCGTCCCGTGAGCACGTATAGCCCCGTCGGCGGCACGATGAGCGAGATGACGGGGGGAGCGAGCCGGTTCACGTCGATGCGCGCCTCCTTCTCGTCGTATCCCGCCCGGTTTTCGACCCGCAGGGTCACATAGACGCGGCCTTCCTCGTTGAACACGTATTCGAACACGCGCGCCGTGGAAACGACCTCGTCGTCGATCGTCCAGCTGTAAGCGGCCTCTCCCTCGTTTTCCACGGTCGGCGTGATCGTCACCGCGCGGCCGATCTTGGCCGCGTAGACGCCGGTCTCGCTGTCGAGGGTGATTCGGGGTTTGCTGTCCGGCAGCGTAATCTCTCCGTCCTTGTTGCAGGCTGCGGCCGCCAGCGCTACCGAGAGCAGCGCCGGTATCGCCGTCCGTCCGGCATGACTGAAAAAACAGCTCATATCCTCTTCGTTTAAATCGTTCAACCAATCTTTGCGGATGTTCCGGAGATCCGCATTCGTGCCGGGCGCACGGCATGCGTCCGGCCGGAATTTCGCAGTAGCCTGATTTTACATTCGGGGATATGCCGGAAATCGTTTTTCCTGCCGATCACGATCCATTTCCCCCTGGATTGTAAAACCATTGCAGCGGCAGGTCTTCTGACTCGTTCCGGTCCCGACGCCTTCCCGGTCGCGTGAAAACCAGTGGCAAGAGATTGTCGGGGTCTGATGTGCCGCTTCGGCGGCAGGAACTTACAGCAGAGGGAACTGTTGCCGATTTTCACGGCATTCCCTTTTAATCGCCCGGGGCCGGGGGCCTCGTTCGGCGAACCGTTGCGCAGCAAAGGTATGGAAAAAAGATGAAAAAGAAGATGCGCCGGCCGAATTTTATGCCGGCGGCCTGCCGAAGGTCCCGCCGCCCGGGGTTCATTTCCGGTCGTTTCCGGGGACGGAACAGCTGCGCCGGCCGGGAGGCGGACGCCTGCGCGCAGTTGCTCTCTCCTGACGCCTGAAAACGAAAAAGTCTTACATGTCGTTGACACATAAGACTTTTTGCAGTGGACGACGTAATCCGTTCCTTCTCTCTCACGCCTCCTGGAGCTGAATCCGAGATTTGAACTCGGGACCCCTTCATTACGAGTGAAGTGCTCTACCGCTGAGCTAATTCAGCCTTTCGGGAACACCGAGGTTCCCTTTGGGACTGCAAATATCTGAAAAATATTTTTTTCTCGCAACAATTTTGCGAAAATTCTCGCTTTTCTTGCTATATTCGCGCTAAAACTGACCCGAAACTGTTTTACGATGATTACTTTTCTGGTGTGCCTGGCGTTGCTGGTGACCGCATATTTCACGTATGGACGCTATCTGGAACGGCTCGTCGGCATCGACCCGGCGGCCCGGACGCCTTGCAGCCGCCTTTACGACGGCGTGGATTACGTGCCCCTGCCGAGGTGGCGCATTTTCCTGATCCAACTGCTCAACATTGCGGGGCTCGGCCCGATTTTCGGCGCCGTGCTCGGTGCGGCCTACGGGCCGGTGGCGTTTCTGTGGATCACCTTCGGCGGCATCTTCATGGGTGCGGCGCATGACTTCATCGCCGGGGTCATCTCGCTGCGCCACGACGGCGCGAGTCTTCCCGAGACGGCCGGGGTCTACCTCGGCGGCGGCATGAAGATCGTCATGCGGCTCTTTTCCGCCGGGCTGATGATCCTCGTCGGTGCGGTGTTCCTCTCGCAGCCCGCATCGCTCGTCGCGGCCCGCCTCGACGTCCCGTCACTCGAAGGCATCGCTTTCGGCGGATTCTCGTGGCTGCTGCTGATCGTGCTGGGCGTGATTCTCGTCTACTACATCGCCGCCACGCTGCTGCCTGTCGACAAGATCATCGGCCGCATCTACCCGGTCTTCGGCTTCGCGCTGCTGTTCATGGCCGTCGGCATCCTCGTCGTGCTGCTTTTCGGCGGCGAATACACCATTCCGGAATTCACCTCCTTCGAAAACTGCATCGCCGATGCGAAGGCCTTCCCGATCGTCCCGATGCTCTTCACGACCATTGCCTGCGGCGCCATCTCGGGCTTCCACGCCACGCAGTCGCCGCTGATGGCCCGCTGCATGCGCAACGAACGCGAGAGCCGCTCGGTCTTCTACGGCGCGATGATCTCCGAGTCGATCATCGCCCTCGTCTGGGCCGCCATTGCCATGGCCTTCTGGGGCGACGTCGCGGGGCTGAACGGCGCCATCGCCGAATACGGCGGCCAGGCGGCCGTGATGATCGACGTGATCGCCAACAAGACGCTGGGTCCGGCGCTGGCCGTCTTCGTGATCTTCGGCGTGGTGGCCTGCGCCATCACCTCGGGCGACACGGACACGGCCTTCCGCTCCGCGCGGCTGATCGTCGCCGACTTCATGGGCGTCGAGCAGCGCACGCTGCGCAAACGCATCTATATCTGTATTCCGCTCTTCGCGTTGGGACTTCTGATCATCTTCGGACTGCCGTTTCAGACCATGTGGAGCTATTTCGCGTGGATGAACCAGACCCTCGCGGCGGTGACGCTCTGGATGATCGTCGCCTACCTCCGCCACCGGGGGCGCGCCGTGTGGGTGGGGCTGATTCCGGCTCTCGTTATGACGTATGTCTGCGCCAGCTATATCTTCGTTTCGCCGCTGATGCTGGGCATGCAGAACCGTACGGCGGCTTACCTGCTGGGCGGGGGCGTGACGCTCGCGGTCCTTGTCGCCATGATTTTCAAACTCAAAGACAACGATGCAAAAGGCATATCTTGAACCTACGCCCGACCAGACTTTCGAGGTGGTCGGCGAAGGACCCTGTAATTTCGTGAAAGTCCTCGCCCGGTCCCGCGAGATGCAGGCCGCCGGCGATATAGAAGGAGCCTGCAACGAGCGTTTTCAGGCCTTCCAGCGTCTTGCGGAGCTGATTCCCGAGGACGAGGAGATCAATCTCGAATGGAGCCACCGCAATTCGCGCGCGGCGCTCGAACTGATCTTCGCCTCGGCCATCGACCACTTCCTGATCAACAATTTCGAAATGTCGGCGGCGCTCTTGGAAATGCTGCTGGAACTCGACCCCGAGGACCATCTGGAAGGGAGCGAACTGCTGGCCTTCGACTACCTGGCCTTGGACGAGCAGGAGCTGTTCGACGAGGTGATCAACGACGTGTCGGACAAGCATCCGGGGCGTGAGGTGCTGCTGCTGTGGTCGGCTTTCCGCCGTGACGGACGATTGCCCGAAGGGGAGTTGCAGCGATTCCGGACGCATTTTGCGCCCTTCTTCGCCGAATTTACCGCCGACGAGCATCCGGCCGACGAAGCGTATCTGCGCGACATCGGGAGCGAACGACCCTCGCCCGCCGCGCAGGCCCGCGAACTGTGGCTCCAGACCGAAAATCTCTGGGTGTTCTGGCCCGGCTTCATCGACGCCCTGCGCGCCGCCCGCTGACGGGCGCCCGCGTGCCGGAGGGCGAAGCCCCTGTCCCGCAAAACAGAACCGCAGCCCGGATTTCCGGACTGCGGTTTTTTGTCGTACCCTCCTCCCTGCGGCCGGGGACCTACGCTTTCTCTCCGTTCATCAGCTTGTTGAAGCAATGGCGGCAGATCGGTTCATAGCTGTCCTGTGCGCCCAGCATCACCTGCTTTTCGTCGCTCGTGAGGCGGTGCGAATGGTGGGCGAGGTTGCCGCAGCGGACGCAGATGGCGTGAACCTTGGTGACGTACTCCGCCGTTGCCATCAGCGCGGGCATCGGGCCGAACGGCTTTCCGGTGTAGTCCATGTCCAGACCCGCGACGATCACGCGCACGCCGTTGTTGGCCAGCCGGCGGCACACGTCGACGATGCTTTCGTCGAAGAACTGCGCCTCGTCGATGCCCACCACGTCGACGTCGGCGGTCATCAGCAGGATGTTCTGCGGCGACTCGACGGGGGTGGAGCGGATGGCGTTCGCGTCGTGCGACACGACCTCCTCCTCGGAATAGCGCACGTCGATCCGGGGTTTGAAAATCTCGACCCGCTGGTGGGCGAATTTGGCTCGTTTCAGGCGGCGGATCAGCTCCTCGGTCTTACCCGAGAACATCGAACCGCATACGACTTCGATCCAGCCCTTGCGGCTGGCATTTTCTAAAAACATAAGTGTAAATAACTCTTTTTTTGTTTATCAGGTTCGCCGCAGCTCCGAAGGAGTCGGTTTCCGCGGCTTATGTTTCGGCGCAGATAATTCCCCTGCCTCCCCCTCCTCCCCTTGAAAAGGGGTGACTTTGGCCCGAGGGTGTCCTGTCCGGGAGCCTCCGCAGGGCTGTCTTGTGGGGCCGGCATACAAAGATAACCGGTTTTTTCTTTTCTGCAAAGCGAAACCGGGGCTATGACGCCCCGGCGGTTCCCGAAAAACGATCCGGCCCTCCCGCGAGGGGAAGGCCGGATGCGGAACGTGCCGTGCCGGGCGGATCGTCAGTTCGATGCGGGGAACTTGTAGGCCACGGCCACGGGTTTTTCGCAGATGCCGACATACTCCTTCACCTTTTCCATCGTCTTCAGACTGTAAACGTAGAGGCTGCCGGGCTTGCGGCCGGTCGCCGTCGGGTTGTAGGTGGCGATCAGCAGCTGGTCGTCGTCGACCACCGCGGAAGAGGTCGACGGTACGGCGTTCGTGCAGATGTCCATGATCTGTTCGCCGTCGGGCAGCGTGATGTCGGGCTTGGCCCCTTCGGCGGGAACGACCGGGTCGACGCCTGTCATCGCCCAGTGATAGATCTTGTTGTCGTAATCGTAGTAGGCGTTTCCGTTGAGCTTCGTCGTGACGATCCGGGTGTTCGCATTCATCAGCATCGGCTGCACCTCGTCGTAGGTCTTGATTTCGGTCGGACTCGAAAGCGATGAACTGGTGCTGATGATTTTGACGGTTTTCGGCGCCCCTTCGATCGTACGGGCGATGCAGTAGTATTTGGAAGCGTCGTACTGTCCCGCCCCGATGCGGCCCGCTGCCATGTTGATGAATTCATACCCGTCGGGTGCGGCGTATCCCGCGATTCTCGAATTGGGGAATCCGGTGATTCCGGCCTCGGAGAACATGAGGATGTCGCGCACTCCGGCGGTTTTCGAGGCGAACAGTCCCTGCCGGCCGTATCGTGCGGGGAAGGGCGTTTCCCGCACGATGAGCATGTCGGTCGAGAATTCGTAGCGGTAGGCCCTCTCGTCGTCGCCGATCAGATAGGCCCAGTGAGCGGTTCCCGACGTTCTTTCGCCCAGAATCTCTCCGGTGCGGACTCCGTATTCGTCCATCCCCTTCATGCGATAGGTGACGCTCAGCGTCACGGGGTCGAGGCGGTAGATCGAGCCTTCGTCGTCGCCCGAGGAGATCAGAATTCCCGAAGCGTATCCCGGCGAGGAGAATACGTAGACGTCGCGCAGGCTGCGGAAGTCGTATTCCGGGTTGATCGTCAGCAGATTGTCCCAGATCTCCTGGGCGCCTTCGGCCTCCTCCTGCGGAGAGCGTTTCTTGACGAAGGCGAGCGATCCGGCGCCCTCGTCGTCGTTGCAGAGGATCAGAAAACCTTCGTCGAACCCGGCCTGCACGCGCAGGTCGTAGTAATGGAATCCGATGCTTTCGCCGTTGTCGATCCGCAGGCGCAGCACGTAGCTGCCGGCCTTGTCGAAGGCGTAGTCGAGCGTCGGCGAACTGGAAATGAACGTCGTGTCGACCATGCCGGGGAAGTCTCCCGCAGGTTTTCCGTAGGACCATTCGTAGACGAGGTCCTGCCCGCTTTCGCTCTCCACGCGGAGTTTGTCGAGGTGGAGCGTTTCGGTAGCCTTGGCGTAGATGGTCCGGTCCAGACCGCTCACCGTGATCGGGGCCAGCTCCCGGTACTCCTCTTTGTCGAGTCCGTAGCAGGAGGCCAGTGCGATTCCGCAGCAGAGCGGCAACAGATATTTCGCAAGTTGTTTCATGGCGCTTTCGGTTAATAGTTATTTGCCGGGTCTCTCCAGCCGCCTGTCGTTACGTTGACGCTTCCGGTCGTATAATACTCCAGGTCGGGGTAATTGGTCGAATAGTAGTCGAACAGCGGGCAGAGCACGTAGCGGAGCCAGGCCATCTTGTGGGGGTTCTGCCGGTTGACCATGAATCCCATGCTCATGCGCAGCTGCTGTCCGTTGAGTCCCGTGTAGTAATCGTTGTCGATGTTCTCGCCGTACTGTTCGACCATCGACGCGTAGAGCGTCGGGTTGCTCTCCGCGATTCCGTGGTAGAGTTCCAGCAGTTTCCGGTATTTGTCCTGCCGGAATTCGCCCGTGTACTGATACCACTGCTGGGTGGCGGAGTAGTACCACCAGTAGGGGCAGGCGGCGGTTCCGTCCGAGATCAGGAACCGGTAGACGTTCCGGGGCACGCCTTCGAATTCTTCGTTCTGGGCGATCTGGAGCACCAGCGACGCGGTTTTCGTCATAATCTTCTCCGTGCGCTTCAGCGTCACGTCGATCTGCCCTTCCACGGAGCCGGCCGGGACGATGAGCCTGTCGATCGTGTAGTCTTCGTTCTCGACGGCGTCGATCAGCTCGCGCTGTACGCCGCCCGTGGTGTAATTCGAGGTGGTGTCGTGAATGGCCCTTACCTCGAACGTCCGGTCGCGGTCTGCCGGCATTCCCAGCAGGGTCACGGTTACGGTCTTCTTGACCTCTTTCACCGATTCGTCGAGCAGGGCGAACGAAAAGTCGGTCGAGAGATACTGGTCCAGACTCGGATAGTTCTCGTATTTGAAATAGAGTTTGTCCTTCTGCGACGTGTCGTACATCAGCCACGTGTCGGAACAGGAGGCGAATGCCGCGACGGTTCCGGTCAGGACGGCTATTTTGAAAATGAGGTTTTTCATAAGTCTTGCGTTATTGTCTGTAATTGTCCTCTACGCTCTGCGGGATGGGCATCGTGTAGGTCGCGTCGTCGGTTCCCGCGAAATTGCCTCCCGGTATCGCGATGTCCAGCTGCAATCGTTTCATGTTGAAGAAATCCTCGCCGTCGGCGAAAAACTCCTTCCGGCGTTCGTTGATGATGTTGTTTTCGGTGATTTTGCCCGTTTCGCGCTCGGCGAAAGGCGTCAGGTCGCGTGACTTCACCACGTAGTCGAGGTATTCCGTCGCCTTGTCCGGGTCCTTCGTGAGGTTGGCTTCGGCCACGATGTAGTACATTTCGGGAATCCGGATCAGACTCGGTCCGGGGATTGATTTGCCGCTGTACGTGGGGTTGCTCTCTCCCTGGGCGTACATCTTGTTGTAGTGCTTGATGCACCACGAATTGCCCGTGTCGAACCAGGTCGAGTAACGCTTGTCCGTGCCGGCCAGGTCGGTGGAGTAGATTTCGGAATACTGGCTGGAGAGCGCAAGGGTTCCGCCCTGGTAGATGTGATTCCGGTAGAAGTTGTAGGTGTACTGCGTCGAGTAGAGCCCGAAGACGGTCTCCTGCATGTTGAGCGTGCCGGTCTCCACGGCGTTCCAGGCCTCGGCGGTCGTCATCAGCGGGAATTTGCCGCTGTCGATCACCTTCTCGGCGTAATCCTCGGCCAGGTCCAGTTTGCCCATCGTCCAGTAGGCGCGGGCCAGCAGCGCCTGTACCGCGTAGAGGTTCAAGTGCGTGATGCGGCAGCTCGTGAAGCCGTCGGAGGCGTTGTCGCGGGTCGCCGTCACCAGTTCCTCGTCCGCCGCGAGGTATTTCTCCGCCTCGGTCAGGTCCGCGACGATCAGTTCGAACACCTTGTCCAGCGAACTGTACGGGGTGACTTCGATGCCGTATGTGGTCACGTAGGGAATGGCCTTGGCTTTGGCGGCGGCGTCGCCCGATGCGAACGGCACGGCGAAGATGCGGGCCATTTCGAAATGGAGGTAGGCGCGCAGCGCCAGCAGTTCGCCTTTGTAGAGCCGGATGTGGCGGAATTCGTCGTCGGATTTGGGCAGGACGTGCATCAGCGCCTTGTTGACGTATCCGATGGCCTTGTATCCGTTGATCCAGAGGTTTTCGGCTACCGTGATGGCGTTTTCGTGCTCCCACAGGCGCTGTACGACGTAGGCCAGGTTGTCGCTCTGGCTGATGGTGAAGTTGCCGGTCATCAGTTCCGGATAGGCGAACGTGAGCGCGTAGGCGAAGAGGTTCTTGTTGGTTCCCATCTCGGTATAGATGCCGTAGATGGCGTCTTCGCAGCCTTCGGCCGTCGAGAAAAGCTCCTTGTCGGTCACTTCCGATTTGGGATTGACGTCGAGATACGCCTCGCAGCTGCCCAGCAGCAGCGGCAGGGCCAGCAGGATGTAGCTGTATTTTTTCATTCGTTTCATGGTCTCGGCAATATTAGAACGTGGGACGGAATGTCAGGTTGATGGTGCGGCAGTAGGGGTAGCTCGTACCGCGTTCGTACTTGACGGTCGAAAAGCGTACGATGTCCGATACGCCGACACCTACGGCCAGACGCTTGAATCCGAGCCGTTTGAGGAATTTCGGCTGGAATTCGTAGGTGAGCGTTGCGCTCGAAAGCCACAGTTCGTTGAGCCGCTCCACGAAACGCTCCGAGTTGTGCGGGGTCGTCGAACGCCGCTCCTTGATGGCGAGGTAGCGCGACAGGTCGCCCGGGTTCTTCCAGCGGTCCGTAAAGGCGCGTTCGTCGACGTTGTAGCGCGGGTCGATGTCTTCCACCTTCTCCCAGAGGGTTTTGTTGTAGGTGTCGCCGCCGAAGGTGTAGCTGAAGACGAAGTTCAGCGACCATCCCTTGTAACGCAGCGTGTTGAGCCACGTGCCTTGCAGTTTGGGCTGCGTGTTGCCCACGACCACCTCGTCCTCGGCGTCGTACTTGAAGGTGTATTCGCCGTTTTTGTTGATGAAGATTTCCTGTCCCGTGGCGGGGTCGATGCCGGCCGAACGCACGGCGTAGATGTCGTACTGCGAGCCGCCTTCCCGGAAGCGCAGTTTCAGCGGGTTGTCCTCTTCGAGCTGATAGGCGGTGTTCTTCAGCTTGTCGCTGATCTGCTTGATGCGGTCCTTGACGTGCGAACCGTTGATGACGCTCGTCCACGCCCAGTTCTTGTTGCGGATCACCTGCCCCGCCACCGAGAAGTCGTAACCTACGTTCTGGTTCTCGCCGAAGTTCACGACGATGTCCTCTGAACCGGTCGACGCCGGGAGGGGAATCGTCATCAGCTGGTCCTTGGTGGTGTTGCGGAAGTAGTCGAAGCTCATCACCAGCCGTTCCTTGAAGAGCGTGAGGTTGATGCCGAAGTTGTTCTTCAGCACGCGCTGCCACTTCAGCTCGGGGTTGCCCATGCGGATCGGCACGGTTCCCACGCCGGTGTAGTAGATGTTGCTGTTGCTGTACTTGTAGGTCGTGATGGCCTGATAGGGGCTGCCGGTGGTTTGGCCGTTGTATCCCCACGACCATTTGAGGCGGATCACGTCGATCCATTCGACGTTTTCGAGGAACTTCTCCTTGTGGAGGTTCCATCCCAGGCCGAACGACCACATCGGGGCGAACCGGTTCTCCTTGCCGTAGGCCGACGATCCCGACGTGCGGTAGGAAACGTCGGCGAAGTACCGGTTCCGGAAGTAGATGTTGCCGCTGGCGAAGAAGCCGACCTTTGCCAGCAGCGTCTCGGTTCCGCTCGGGAGGTTCGAGGAGTCGTATCCCAGGGCGTATTTGATGTCCGAGAGGTTGTCCTTCAGGAAACCCATCGCCGTGATGTAGGAGGTCGTGGCGTTGGTGTGCTGGATGTCGCTTCCGGCGTTGATCACGAATCCCGAGCCTTCCTGTCCGATGTTGCGGCCGTAGTTGAGCACGATCTTGCCGTCGTAGTTGAACGCCTTGCCCGTGCCCAGTCCGTAGAGACCGCGCTTGGCCGGGTCGTTCTCGCCGAGGAACTGTGCATCGTCGGGCGAAACGTATTTGTCCGACTGGCTGCTCTTGACGTCGATGTTGAACTGTCCCGAGACGTAGAAATCCTTGGTCACGTACCATTTGGCGTCGACCGTGTTGCGGAGGGTCTGGTTGCGCGAGGTGCTGAAACTCGACAGCGTGGCATTGTAGAGCGGGTTGGCCTGGTAGCCTTCGCTCGTCGTCGAGGTGTCCTCGGGGTCGAAATAGAAGGCTTTGACCAGTTCGCCGTACTCGTCGTAGGGCGACTCGTAGGGGTTGAGTTTCGTGTAGGCGCTGAATTTGCCGTAGGGCGAATCCGTTGCGTCGGTCAGCGTGTAGTTGGCCGTGTAACGGAGCGTGAGTTTGTCGCGCATGTGGTAGCCTATCGAAAAGTTGAGCGTGTAGTTGCGGCGGTTGTCGCCCTTCATGACGCCGTACTTGTCGCTGAAGCGCAGCGACGCGCGGTAGTCGATCTTCTGTGCGCGGCCGCTCAGCGAGAGCGAGTGGGTGTGGCTGAACGGTACGCGCAGCGGGGCGCGTATCCAGTCGGTGTTGACGCCCCGGCGGACGTTCTGCAATTTGTAGGCGTAAGCCTTGTCCATCGCGCCGTTGTCCGATTCGTAAAGCCCGGCTAGGCGTTCCAGTTCCAGTTTCTGCGCCGCGTTGCAGAGGTTCATCGAACTCAGGTCCGGGATGCTCAGCTCGGGCACGAAGTTGTAGCTCAGGCGGGGTTTGCTGTCGGTCACCTGCTGGCGTTCGATGACGATTACGCCGTTGGCCGCCCGGTCGCCGTAGACGATCGAGGCCTGCGCGTCCTTCAGGACGTCGATGCGCTCGATTTCGTACATGTCGAGGTCGTACAGCTCTTCCATGCTGATTTCGGCGCCGTCGAGGATGATCAGCGGGTTGTTGTAGGCCTTTTCCTCGGCCGAGGTGGCGATGGAGTTCGAGCCGCGGATCAGGATTTCGGGAATGGCGTTGGGGTTCGAGCCGAGGGCGTTGTTCTGTACGACCACCATGCCCGGGGTCACGGCGCTCAGGGCCGACATCAGGTTGGTGTTCGAGATGGCCACGAGGTCTTCGCCCTTGATCGAGGTCACCGAACCCGTGTAGGTGCTCTTGTTGCGGGTGAACATGCCGTTGACCACCACGTCGTCGATGCGCGTGCCGCCCTCCTTGAGGGTGACGTTCAGGCCCTTTGCCGAGCCGGTGATGATCACCTGCTGGGTCTCCATGCCCAGGAACCCGACTTCGAGGACCGCAGGGCTGGTCTTGGTCGAGAAGGAGAAGGTGAACTGGCCCTTTTCATCGGTCGAGACGCCCTGTCCCGAGCCGCCTTTCAGAATGACCGATGCGCCGGGGAGCACCGTCTTGCCGGCGTCGCGCACGGTTCCGCTCACGGTGAACTTGCGCATCTTGACCGTCGAGTCGTAGACCAGCACGACGTTGTTCTCGATGGCGTATTTGAACGTTGACCCGGCGATGCACTTGTCGAGCAGTTCGTGTACGGTGACTTTCTTGAATTCGCCGCTCACGGCCGGGAGCCGGCGGATGTCTTCGGGGTCGTAGGCGAATTTGATGCCTGTCTTCCGGGTGATTTCGTCGAGCACCGCCGTCGCGGGTCTCTCCGTCAGCGTGACGGTAAGCGTCGCGTTCAGGTTGATCGGTTCACCCCCCCCCTGCGCCCGGGCCGTAGCGGCTGTGCAGCATAACAAGCCCACGACCAGCGACAGCCGCAGCGCACGGCTGAAAAGTTGTAGAATTCTTTGCATGTGTTTGGGTTTTAGGCAGACCGGCCGCCCCGGCCGGTCTGCTCGGGTTTTAGTTCTTCTGTGACGGGAACAGGCTGCGTTCGAGTACGTAGATCATGCCCTGGTAGTGGGCGCGGGTCTCTCCCGTAGCGCTTTTCACGCGCGAACGCAACAGTTTCAGGATTCGGTCGTTGACGTTGACGAACAGCGCGCGCGACTCGTCGATCGACCGCAGCTGCACGTTGTACTGCCAGCCGTAGCCCGACGACAGGGCGTCGCTGTTCCAGAGCTGCGAGGCGACGTATCCCTTGCCATGCTCCTCTTCGG
This sequence comes from Alistipes sp. AF14-19, assembly GCF_003461645.1. Classification (NCBI taxonomy): domain Bacteria; kingdom Pseudomonadati; phylum Bacteroidota; class Bacteroidia; order Bacteroidales; family Rikenellaceae; genus Alistipes; species Alistipes sp. AF14-19. The sequence goes on along the minus strand of NZ_QTXM01000009.1, from coordinate 120,566 downwards.
CCTCGCGCAGCGGGCCGAGGTAACGCTCCACGATGCCGCTCCGGTCGAGACCCATCAGCGCGATCTCGTCCACCGAGGGTGCGTAGGCCTCCGCGATGCCGCCCAGCTTCATGCGCTTGGCCTCGCTGGAGGCGACGTCCGCGGCCGCGTCGACGAACATCCGCTGGATGAGCCGCTCCGACGGCGACACCGGGCCTCCCTTGATCGTGCTTTCGAAGACGATGTTGTAGAGGTCGTCCATATACTCCTGCGGCGTGTAGGGATCGTCGGCGATGTGCGACGAGAGCGTGACGTTCTTATAATAGGTGAAGAACGCGCGGCAGAAGTTGAAGCGCAGGATGAACGAGAGGTCCACGTGCAGCGGCAGTTTTTCGGTCAGCGCGGGCTGTTCGAGCCATGCCGAGTCCTTCATCTGCGCAAGCACCCATTTCAGCGATGCGCGCTGCAACTCCTTCGGGACGGAAACGGCCTGCGGACCGCCCGCCGTGTTGCTGTTCACGTCCGTGAGGTAGATGCCGCCCACGTTGAGCATCACGGCGTTCACGTAGCGCGCGAACTGTCCGGCCGCGGCCTCGTAAAGCTCCGTGCGGATTTTCAGGTCGGGGTCCTCCTCGTCGGTGATCCACTCCTCCATGTGCGAGAGGACGTATTTGAGGTTGCCGATGCCGTAGTCGCCGGCCTTGATGTGGTCGTCGCCGAGGTCCTCCTCGATGGCGGTGGGGTCGTAGCGGGCGATCACCTGCTGGCGGCCGTAACGGTAGATCGGGTCGCCGACCTTCTCGTCGATCCATCCGCGGATGGTCTTCTCCTCGTCGAACATGTCCTTCTTGTCGGGCAGCGGCGTGTAGGCGTATTTGATGACGTAGTCGTCATAGGGTCCGAGGTCCGGCGGGGTGAGTTTCACGCCCTTGTCGCCCGGCTGGGCCACGTAGTTGAAACGCGCGTAGTCCATGATCGAGGGGGTCGTGCCGTGCTGCTGCGTGAACGATGCGCTGCGGAGCGAATCCACGGGGAAGGCGCTCGATGCGGCCATGTTGTGCATCAGTCCGAGGCAGTGTCCCACCTCGTGGGCGAGGATGTACTCCAGCGACTCCTGGAATACGTCGTCGGGCAGCTCCTTGCCGCGCACGCGCTCGTCGACCTGTGCGGTCTGCACGAAACGCCAGTTGGCGGCCAGCTTCACCACGTCGTTGTACATCAGCACCGAGGCGTTGATGATCTCGCCCGAGCGGGGGTCGACCCACGAGGGTCCCATGGCGTTGGCCACGGCGGCCGGGACGTAGCGGATGCAGGAGTATTTCAGGTTGTCGGGATCGAATTCGGGATCGTCCTTCGGGAAGTCCTCGATGTGCATGACGTTTTTGAATCCGATCTTCTCGAAGGCCTTGTTCCAGCGCAGCACGCCGCGACGGATCGGTTCGCGCCACAGCGCGGGGAACGCGTCGTCGAGGTAGAAGACGATCGGCTTGACCGGCTCCACGAGTTCGCCGCGTTTCCAGGCCTCCAAGTCTTTGGGCTGGATGTTCCAGCGGTTGATGACCGAGAAATCCTCGATCTTGTCCTTCTTGCCGTTGATGCGCGACATGTCGGTCAGGAAGATGCCGATGCGCGAATCGGCCAGGCGGGGCCGCATCGCCTCTTCGGGCAGCAGCAGGATCGTGCGCGTGACCTTCACGGTCATCGGCTCGTCCTTCTTGATGACCATCAGGCCCAGCAGGTCGGCCGTCACCGAGTAGGAGAGATAGGATTTGACGGTCACGTTGTCCTCGAAGGACTTGATCTGGTCGATCACCGAACCTTCGGACTTGAACTTGCCCGTGATGTTCACCACGCCGCCCTTGGTGCTTTTGATCGGGGCGAGCAGTTCGTTGTCGCCCGAGAAGAACTTGGTCATTTCGATCACCATTGCCGAGCTGTCGCGGTTGTAGCAGACCAGCGGGTAGGAGTGCATGATCGGCGGGAGGGTGCTCCGGCCGATGGCCTTGGACATGTGGGGATCGTTCGTGTCGTGAACGGGCGGCACGACGGCCTGCGAGAGGTAGATCGTCGTGTCGATGCGCGTGAACTTGACGTGGATGGGGTCCGTGGGTTTGTAGCCGATGGTCCCGAGGTTGGTGTCGCTGGCCTCCGAGATCGTGGAGGCGATCAGCATTTCACGGCCGATCGTCTTGAGGGGGACCTCCACGTAGAGCTTTCCCTTGAGCTTGTGGAGCGTCAGGAAAGGCCCTTTGGCGGTGAGGCACGATTTGTCGTTGACGAACATTTTGGTGTACTTGTCGACTTTGGGTTTGGCGACCTCCTCGGTTTTCGATTTTTTCTTTTTGGATTTCGAGGCCGCCGCCCCCGACGCCGGGGCGATCAGTAGGCCTGCCGCCAGGAGCAGGACGCAGAGTTTGGATAGTGAACGCATATAAGTAAAATTGGTGAATAGACGTATTTTTGTAAGTATATAACGTGTTTAAGTTTCAGAATGTTAAGAAAAAATCGTTTTGTCGTATGATTTGTTTTTGCCGATATCCTGTTCGGGTGCGGGGTCGACGCACAAAGATATAAAAAATAGGCCGAATGGTACATTTCGGCCGTTTTTTGACCCTGTTCCTTTCGGCCGCAAATCCCGGAAAACGGGGTTCGGCGGGCGGTTTTGCTGCCCTATGGTCGCAAAACCCCTGCCGCGCGGCTGATGGAATATTGCGCGGCAGGGGTTGTTTTCCGGAAAGCCGGGGATTTACTTGCAGTCGTCGATGCGGGTGATTTTGGCCCCGAGGGCATTCAGACGGCCGTCGATGTCCTTGTAGCCGCGGTCGATCTGGTCGATGTTCTGGATGGTCGAGACCCCTTCGGCCGACATGGCCGCGATCAGCAGCGCCACGCCCGCACGGATGTCGGGCGAGGTCATGCGGGTCGCGCGCAGGCATAGCCGGTGGTCGTGGCCGATGACCGTGGCGCGGTGCGGGTCGCAGAGAATGATCTGTGCGCCCATGTCGATCAGTTTGTCGACGAAGAACAGGCGGCTTTCGAACATTTTCTGGTGGATCAGCACGGCGCCGTTGGCCTGCGTGGCCACCACCAGAAAGATCGACAGCAGGTCGGGCGTCAGTCCCGGCCACGGGGCGTCGGCAATGGTCATAATCGAGCCGTCGAGGAACGTGTCGATGCTGTAATGGTCCTGCTGGGGGATGTGGATGTCGTCGCCCCGCTGTTCGAAACGGATGCCCATGCGGGCGAACTGCGCGGGGATGATGCCCAGGTTCTCGAACGACACATCCTTGATCGTCAGCTCCGAACGGTTCATGGCGGCCATGCCGATGAAGCTGCCCACCTCGATCATGTCGGGCAGCAGCCGGTGCTCCGTGCCGCCCAACGCTTCGACGCCTTCGATTTCGAGCAGGTTCGAGGCGATGCCCGAAATCTTCGCGCCCATTCTGTTGAGCATTTTGCACAACTGCTGGAGGTAAGGTTCGCAGGCCGCGTTGTAGATCGTTGTCCGGCCTTTGGCCATCACGGCGGCCATCACGATGTTGGCCGTGCCGGTCACCGACGCCTCGTCCAGCAGCATGTAGGTCCCCTTCAGCTCCCGGCCTTCGACCATGAAGAACTCGTCGGCGATGTCGAAGTTGAACTTCGCGCCGAGTTTCTGGAATCCGAGGAAATGGGTGTCGAGCCTGCGTCGGCCGATCTTGTCGCCGCCCGGCTTGGGGATGTATCCCACGCCGAACCGCGCCAGCATCGGGCCGATCAGCATGACCGAACCCCTCAATCGCGTGCAGCGTTGGCGGTAATCGTCCGATTTGAGGTATTCAAAATCAATGTCGCGGGCGCAGAACGCGTAGGCGTCTTCCGCGAGCTGCTCCACTTCCACGCCCATGCAGCGGAGCAGTTCGATGAGCTGCATCACATCGAGAATCCGGGGGATGTTCCTGACGACGACCCGCTGGGGCGTCAGCAGCGTGGCGCAGAGTATCTGCAACGCTTCGTTTTTGGCTCCCTGGGGCGTGATTTCGCCCCGCAGTCGGTGGCCACCTTCGACTTTGAAAACTGCCATATGTGCTGTCGTGTGTTATCCGTCTGAAAAACAAACCGCTCCGGACCGGTCGGCGCTCATGCCGGCTTCCGGAGCCTCCTTTACTTTACAAAGGTAGAAAAAAGAACGGACGGAAACAAAACTGAATCGCATGCCGTCCGACAAAATTTCCGACCCCTGAAAGTGCCCTAACGGCGCCAAAGATAGTGGGATTCGGGGCTTTTTTCGGGGTTTTGGAAAATATTTTCGCGAAAAACTTTTGCGGATAACTTTTTTGTTGTACTTTTGCAATCCGTAAAAATGTCTGAAACAATAAAAACTATATAGCTATGGCAATGAAGAGAACATACCAGCCTTCGCGTCGCAAGCGTATCAACAAGCACGGTTTCCGCGCTCGTATGGCTACGGCTAACGGTCGCAAGGTGCTGGCTGCGCGCCGCGCAAAGGGCCGCAAGAAACTGACCGTATCGGACGAGTCGACGTTCAAGTACGCTTAATTTCCTGCAGGAAAGATTTAAGGTCGGCTTTTTGCCGGCCTTCTTTCGTTTAATGCCTGTTGTGCCGTTATGTTTTCGATCCGCCGGGCTTCCGAAGCCGATTGCGCGCTGATCCGCCGTCTGGCCGGGGAGGTCTTCCCCGCCACCTACCGCGAGATCCTCGCGCCCGCGCAGCTGGATTACATGATGGAGTGGATGTACTCCGAAGAGAGCCTGCAAGGGCAGTTCCGTGCGGGGCATGTCTGGTTCATCGCCTCGTCCGACGGCGAGCCGTGCGGCTACGTTTCGGTCGAGCGGCAGGGCGGGGATCTGTTCCACCTCCAGAAAATCTACGTCCTGCCCCGTTTTCAGGGCCTCGGCGCCGGGGAGTTTCTGTTCCGCCGCGCCGTGGAATACATCCGCAGCGTGCATCCCGGACCCTGCATGATGGAACTCAACGTCAACCGCCGCAACCGCGCGCTGCATTTTTACGAACGGATGGGCATGCGCCGCCTGCGCGAGGGCGATTTCCCGATCGGCGACGGTTATTATATGAATGATTACATCATGGGGTTGGAGATCGTCTGACCCCGTTTTCAGTTTCCTGCTTATTCCTCCAGCACCCGTTTCACGCCGCGGTTTCCGACGACCGATATGCGGCTGCCTTCGATCAGCACGGCGCGGCCGCGGTTTTTCCGCCGGTTGCGTTCGTTCTGTACGTTGACCGCTATCACGCGGCCGTCGTGGAAGGTCGAAATGTCGGGAAAAATCGTGTGTCCGATCAGGAGCCGGTCGGCGTCGTAACGGCGCAGCAGCGCGTCGGTCTGTTCCGGCGTCAGCGGATCGTATTTTTCATCCGTGCAGACCATCCCGCGGTACCAGACCGGCCCGGCCGAGCGGTACAGGAATTCGAGCGTCGGGTCCTCCCTGCGCTCCTTCGAGGTCCGGTAAAGCCCTTCGCTCATCCGGGCGTTGAGCGTATCCATTTCCAGATTGCGTTCGAGCAGTCGGGCGCTCAATCCCGCGTGTACGAAGAGGTTGCGGCCGATGCGCAGCATCGTGTTGCGGGTCGCGAGCCAGCGGCCGAGTTCCGTGTCGGGCGAAAACAGTTGGCGGTAATTCTCCATGCCGAGTTGCCGCGCCGTTTCGAGGTACTTCCCGCGCGTGTAGCGCACGTCGCCGGCCAGCACCATTCCTTCGTGATTGCCCAACAGCAACACGGCGGCGCCTCCCGCGTCGGCGGCCTCCTGTTCGAGTTTGTACATCAGCCACAACAGCGGCAGCACGTCGTAGCCGCGGTCGAAAATGTCGCCGATCACCGCCAGCTGGTTGTTTCCGTAGCTCCACCGGCAGTCGCCGTCGATCACGCCGTGGGCCTGGAGGAGCGTCGCAAAACTCCGGAAATCGCCGTGAAGGTCGGACGTGACGAACAGTTTCGGGGCCTGCGGGAGTTCCCGGGGACCTCGCTCGACGGCGTGCGGCGTGACGCTGAAGAGGTATGCGCCCCGGCTCGAACGGACCTCGACCGGGCCGCCTCCGTAAGGCATCACGCGGACGCGCCCCCGCTTGTCGGCGGTCGCTGCATAGGCGCCCTTTTCCGCGTCGTAGACGATATAGGGTCCGTCGGCCGGGTGTTTCCGGCAGAGGTTGTATTTCGTCGGTTTCGGCTGTGCTGCGGCGTCCGCCGCCGGGAGGGTGCAGAGCGCTGCGGCCAGAAGCGCTCCGAACAGCAGGGTCAGGCGTTTCATCTTCCGGTGCGATTCGGGGGCGTTATTCGGCCTCCGTCTTGAACAGGTTCACTTCGCCCCGCTCGACCTTGCCGTGCATGTCGGCCAACTCTGCGATTACGGGGGATATGTATTCCAGCGTGTCCGTCACGGCCGATTTGTCGCCCTCGCCCTTGATGCGGTAGAGCATCGCGGCGTAGAGCGCGCGGAAGCAGAGTTCCGTGTCGTTCATCCCCGGGTTGCCCAGAACGCTCCGCAGGCGCGGCAGCTCGGGTTCGAGGCGGGCGTACGTCTGGCGGTAATGCGCGCCGACGGGGAGTTTCATCAGCTGGAGATGCAGGTCGTGCAGGTCCTGAATCAGGTGGAGCGTATGTTCCAGATGCCCTTTCTCCTCCTTGCCTTCCTGACGGAGCAGGTTCGCCAGATCCATGTACCAGAGCAGGAAGACGTGCTTCTGCTCCTCGCCGATGTCCTTGCGCGGGGCGATCAGCGTCGAGAAGATGGCCTCGGGGCTGAATTGCAGCGCCCGGAGCAGATCCTCCAGCTGCCAGAGGTAGAGAATGTATTCGGCGATGTTCTCCCGCCGTTTTGCTTTTGCAATGTCCATAGTTAGAATTCATAATTCACAATTCATCATTCATAATTTTACTTTGCTGAAATAATCAGCATCCGCAAACTCAACAATTGTGAATGATGAATTGTGAATTTTGCATTATTTAATCCACGTTTTCGGTCCCGTGAGGTGCTTGAGGAAGTACTGCTGCGATTTGAGGAGGTTGCGCGACTGGAGCACCATGTTCTTGGTCTCGGTCAAGATCGTGAGGTACAGCATGCTCGCCTTGGTGTTCGAACGGGCCTCGTTGATACGCGTAAGCTCGGATTTGATGGCTTCGGCGATCGACTCGAACAGCTGGTCGCGCATCGTCAGCACCGTTTCGATCTCCGAGAAGTCGCCCTCGCGCAGCATCAGGTTGATGTGGCGGTAGATCGACTCCACGTCGTCGTTGATCGACATCAGGTCGCGGGCCTGCTCCTTCGAAAGCCCCTCGTGGTTGTTGTCGATATGTTCGAACGCCGGGCGGGTGATGTGCATCAGCGCCTTGGTCATTTCGTTGAGGTAATCGACCACCTGCACGTAGTAGTGGGCAGTGTTGACGTCGCCGCCCTGGAGCTTCTTGAGCGTGGGGAGCAGCGAGTATTTCCGTTCGCGCGACTGGTAGAACAGGTCGTTCGACTCCTTGACCATGTCGCGCAGCACCTTGCGGTTCTCTTTGAAGACGGCGATCAGCGTGCGGTCGTAAATCTTCGTGGCGCACTCCATCGTGCGGCACACCTCGTCGCGCAGGTTGGCGATGATGTCCTCGTTGGTGTCTTCATGCTCCTTGACGATGGCGCTCTCCTTGTTCTTTTTCAGGAAATTGCTGTGGATGAGCATGTACCCGCACAACAGCGTGATGACGATGAAGGCCGGGGTCCCGCCGTAGATCAGCGCCAGCCCCACCACGAAGGCGATCAGGAATCCGCCCAGCGCGGTGATGAACCACCCGGCCACGACGGTCATAACGCCCGAAATGCGGTACACGGCGCTTTCGCGTCCCCACGCGCGGTCGGCGAGCGACGAACCCATCGCCACCATGAAGCAGACGTAGGTGGTCGACAGCGGGAGTTTGAGCGAGGTGGCCATGGCGATCAGCAGCGCCGAAGTGGTCAGGTTGACCGTGGCGCGGATCATGTCGTAGGGCGCGCCGCTGTGTTCCACGTCCTCGTATTCGAAACGGCGCGAAATGCTCTCCCGGAGGTGTTTCGGGACTACGCGCTCGATGCCTGCGCTGACGTTGAGGGCTGCGCGGACGATCGTCCGCGAGAAGACCGACGAGCCGTACTGCTGCTGGCCGGCGTCGTCCTGCGCCGAGAGCGAAAGCTCGGTTTCGGAGACGTGCATGGCCTTCTTCGAAGTCCACAGCGTGAGGATCATCAGGATGCCCGCCGTCAGCAGGATCAGGAAATTGGCCGGGACATTCTCGTTCAGCGCGCCCATGAGCATCTGCGTGTCGCCCGCTTCCCGGGCGATGGTGTAGGCGTCGAACCCGGCCACGGGCACGCCGATGAAGTTCACCAGGTCGTTGCCCGCGAAGGCGAGGGCCAGCGCGAAGGTTCCCGAAAGGATCGTGATGCGCAGGATGTTGACTTTGAAACGCTGGATGAAGAACAGCAGCAGCGAGCAGACCACCCAGCAGATGGCGATGGCCGAGGGCAGGTGGTTGTCGATCAGCTGGATGAAGGCATGGTCCGCGAGTATGGATTTGAGACCCTTGAAGACGGCGAAATAGACGATCGCCGTCAGCGAGGCCCCGCACCAGAGCGATCCGTAGCGGCGGAAAAGCGCCGTGTAGCGGAACGAAAAGATCATGCGCGAGACGTACATGACCAGCGTGCCGCAGGTGAAGGCGATCACCACCGACAGCAGGATGGCCGAAACGATACCCATGGCGCGCGAGGTGTTGATGTAGTGTCCGAGCGAGGAGACGCTCTGTTCCGGGTCGTTCGAGATTTTGTAGATAGACACGGCGATCGCTGCGCCCAGCAGGCAGAAGATCAGCGATACGGTGGTCGAGGTCGGGAGTCCCCACGAATTGTAGAGGTCCAGCAGGATGACGTTGGCGAACATGACGCCCAGGTAAAGCATCATCACTTCGTGGAAGGTGAACAGTCCGGGGTTGAACATGCCGCTGCGGGCGACCTCCATCATGCCGCTCGACGTGACCACGCCGATGATGATGCCGACGGACGCCACGGTGAGGATAATCTTCATCGAGGCGGCTTTGGAGCCGATAGCGGAGTTGAGAAAATTGACTGCGTCGTTCGTGACGCCGACGAAAAGACCTGAAACAGCGAGGATTCCCAGAATGCCGACAATGACGGTGTAGATTTCGCTCATGTTGGGGTTTTAGTGCAAATTGTGAACAAATTTACGCCATTTTTTCCGATGAAATGGTTATGACATGGATTGTTAACATTAATTTAACACAGCGTCCCGGCGGAAGATGCCGGATGTTCCCCTGACTGCCGGCCCGCTGTCTGCTGCGGGGCCGTTTCCCCTCCTTTGCTCGGGGCTTTCCCTATTGCCGGAGCCTGTTCTCGCGGCCGCTTCTGTTCCGCCTGTTTTGCCTCTTCGGGTTGCGCGTTCGATTCGCCCGGCGCCCGCGATCCGCAGGTCGTGGACAAACTTGCGGCCCTGCGGCGAAACCTTGCCCCCCCGGCTGACGCAAAAAAGCGGCGGACCGATGATTCGGTCCGCCGCTTTTGCATTATCGGGCGCAGCGCCGGATGGCGACATCCGAAGCCTGTGTGCCGCCTCCGGACCCGGCTCTTTGCGGGGGGCGTGGAACCGGACGGTACGCGGAGGGCCTGCTGCGGTCCCTGAAGCCGGTCTTTTAAGCGGGGCCGGGCGCAGAATGGGCTGTGCCGTTCCGACTGGCCTCTCGCCTCCTGAAGCCCGGCCTTTGCCGGGTTATTCGTCGTCGGTGTCGGTGTAGGCCTTGAGCAGTTTTTCCTGCACGTCGGCGGGAACCTGCTCGTAGCTGCCGAATTTCATCGAGTAGGTGGCCGAACCCGACGTCAGCGACGAAAGGGTCGTCGAGTAGCGGTACAGTTCAGCCAGCGGAACCAGCGCGTTCAGCCGGTCGAATCCCTTGTCCGACTCCATGCCGGCGATCATCGCGCGGCGGTTCTGGAGATCCGACATCACGGCGCCCATGTATTCGCTCGGCACGAGTACCTCGACGCTGTATATCGGCTCCATGATCTTGGGTCCCGCGTTGCGGAAAGCCTCCTTGAAGGCGTTGCGGGCCGCCAGCTTGAACGAGATTTCGTTCGAATCCACCGGGTGCATCTTGCCGTCGTAGATCACCACGCGGATGTCTCGGGCGTACGATCCGGTCAGCGGGCCTTCGTCCATCTTCTCCATGATACCTTTCAGGATGGCGGGCATGAAGCGCGCGTCGATGGCGCCGCCCACGATCGCCGAGTAGAATTGCAGTTTGCCGCCCCACGGCAGGTCGTATTCCTCCTTGGTCTTGGGGTTCAGCACCATGTCGCCCTTGCCGGGTACCTTGTAGTTCTTCGGTTCGCCGATGCCCTCGTAATAGGGTTCGATGATCATGTGCACCTCGCCGAACTGGCCTGCGCCGCCCGACTGCTTCTTGTGGCGGTAGTCGGCCTGCGCGACCTTGGTGATGGTTTCGCGGTAGGGAATCTTCGGCGCGATGTATTCATAGGCGAGTTTGTTCTCCTTCTCGATGCGCGAGCGCAGGATGTTCAGGTGGTGTTCGCCCTGACCCTGGATGATGGTCTGCTTCAGCTCTTTGGAGTATTCGACCAGAATGGTCGGGTCTTCGAATTTGGCGTCGTTGAGCACCTTGCCCAGTTTCTCCTCGTCGGCCTGGTCCTTGCATTTGATGGCGGCGCGGTAGCGGGGCTCGGGGAAGACGATCGGTTCGATCGTCACGGGAGCCGACGGGGCCGAAAGCGTGTCGTTCGTCCGCGTGCCCTTCAGCTTCACCGTGCAGCCGATGTCTCCGGCCATGAGTTCCGTGACCTTGATCCGGTTCTTGCCCGCCACGGCGAACAGCTGCGAGAGTTTTTCCTTGTTTCCGGTGCGGGTGTTCACCAACTCCGCTCCCTCGGCGATCCTGCCTCGGATGACGCGGAAATAGGTGATCTCGCCGATATGCTGTTCCACCTGGCTCTTGAAGACGAATGCCACGGCGGGTGCGGTCTCGTCGGCCGTGATCTCCTCGCCTTCGGTCGAAAGGAATGCCGGGGCCTTCTGCGGACCGGGCGCCACGTTGATGATGAACTCCATCAGACGCTTGGTGCCGATGTCGCGCTTGCCCGAGGTGCAGAAGATGGGCATCACTTCGCGTTTCGAGACGCCGATCTTCAGGCCCGAGCGGATGTCGTCCTGCGTGAGCGTGCCTTTGTCGAAGTAGAGTTCCATCAGCGCCTCGTCGTGTTCGGCGGCCATCTCGACCAGCTCCTTGTTCAGCTCCTGGGCCTTTTCAAGCTCTTCGGCCGGAATTTCCAGCTCCTCGCGGTGGCCGTCGTTGTCCTTGAAGCGGTACATCTTCATCAGCAGTACATCGATGAAGGCGTTGAACTCCGGACCCTGGTTGACGGGATACTGCACGATGACGGGTTTCACGCGCGACGAAGCCCGGATCGACTCGACCGTGGCCTCGAAGCTGGCCTTCTCGGCGTCCAGCTGGTTCACCACGCCGATCACGGGTTTTTGCAGCAGCCGGGCGTAGCGGGCCTGAATCTCGCTGCCCACCTCCCAGCCGTTCTGGGCGTTGAACAGGAAGACGCCCACGTCTCCGACCTTGAAGGCCGAGAAGAGGCTTCCGCAGAAGTCGTCCGAGCCGGGGCAGTCGATGATGTTCAACTTGCGGTCCATGAATTCGGTGAAGAGGATCGTCGAATAGATCGAGCGTTTGTATTCGTGCTCGATATCCGTGTTGTCCGAGAGCGTGTTGTTCGCCTCGATACTACCCCTGCGGTCGATGACCTTACCCTCGAAGGCCATCGCTTCGGCAAGGGTAGTTTTACCCGTGCCGGGCGCGCCGATGAGTACGATGTTCTTGATCTCTTTAGCTGAATAATTTTTCATATTCTCGTATGGTTTTAAGGTTTTTCGGTTAGCCGACTATAAATATACAAATTATTCGTGAAAAACAACTTCGGGAATGAAAAAATCGCCCTTTGAGGGCGATTTTTCGGTCTGTCGGAACCGCGGATTCACTTTGCGGCCGCGGGACAGTAGTGCGCCAGCGCGGGCAGAACGATCCGCTCCATGACGTCGTATCCTTCGGACGTGGGATGCACGCCGTCTTTGGTGTACTCGCTGCGCATCGAGCCGTCTCCGGCGTCCATCGCCGTGTAATAGTCGACCCAGATCAGCCCGCGGTCGGAGGCGTACCGGTGCAGCCGTGCGTTCAGGTCCCGGATTTTTTCGGGAACCGACTCGATCTCGGTCCTCCAGGGGTATTTTCCGGCCGGGAGCACGGAGCAGATGATCGGCCGGATGCCTGCGGCCATTGCCAGCTCGGCCATCGAGATGATGTTTTCGACGATGTGCTGGGTGGCGATCGGCCCGTTGTTTTGCGCCAGGTCGTTCGTCCCGGCGAGGATCACCACCGCCTGCGGATGGAGGTTGATCACGTCGGCCCGGAAGCGGCAGAGCATCTGGCCGGTGACCTGCCCGCCGATTCCGCGGCAGGCGAAATTGTTCGCCGTGAAGAATTCGGGATGGGCGTTGTCCCATCCGTCGGTGATCGAGTTGCCCATGAACACCACCGCGGGCGGGGTCGTGAGCTGCGCATTGGCTTCGGCATAGCGGCCGTAGTTGGCCCAGTCGCGCTGTTGGGCCGTCAGCAGGGCCGGAAGTGCGAGCGCGATCAGCAGAATCAGTTTTTTCATGGAGGTCGTTACTTTTTTTGAGCTTGGGTGATGTTGCGTGCGTTGCGTTCGTCGTCGCTGCGGCGGCGTTTGCCTCCGAAACGGCCGAAGAGCCATCCCGCCGCGAAGGCGGCCAGCAGGAGAATGATGTCCACGAAGACGCTCGCCAGCCACCGCTGGATGGCCGGAGCGAAATTCCAGAGCAGCAGGAAGACGATCAGGATGCCCAGCAGGCCCAGGCCGATTGTCCATTTTTTGTCCATAGTCGTATTATTGAGATTATTCTTTTTCCGCTCCGGCTAAAAGCCGGGTTTTAAAGAGGACCGAAGCGCGGTACAGGCTCCGATATGCAATTCCTGCCGTCGCCCCTAAAAAAGGCTTTTTAAGCCTTCCAGTTCTTCGACTGTGACGGGGATTTTCCGGTCGCCGATGATGCGGCTGCCCGACTCCGTCACGAGGATGTCGTCCTCGATGCGGATGCCGCCGAAATCGCGGTAGGCCTCCAGCGCGTCGTAGTCGACGATGCCCTTGTATTTCCCTTCGGCGCGGCACTTGTCGATCAGCGCGGGGATGAAGTAGAGACCCGGTTCGTCGGTCATCACGGTCCCCGGTTCGATCCGCCACGCCGCGCGGTAGACGCAGGTTCCCGACTCGGCGGCCCGTTCGGCGATCGAGCCGTAGTCGAACGACCTCTCGCCCATCGCCTCGCAGTCGTGCACGTCCATGCCCAGCCCGTGGCCCAGTCCGTGGGGCATGAGCATCGTCATCGCCCCTGCGGCCACGGCGTCGGCGGCCGGGCCTTTCAGCAGGCCCAGTCCGACAAGCCCTTCGGCGAGGGTCATGTAGGCGGCATTGTGCACCTCGGTGTACATCATGTGGGGCTTCACGATGCGCGCCACGTGGTCGTGCGCGGCCAGTACGATGTTGTAAATGTCTTTTTGCTTTTGGGTGAAGCGTCCGCTCACGGGATAGGTGCGCGTGTGGTCCGAGCAGTAGCCTTCGACGGTTTCGCCGCCGGCGTCGCACAGCAGCAGCCGGCCCTCCTCCAGCACGCCGTCGGCGTTGAGATTGTGGAGCGTCTCGCCGTGCTGCGACACGATCGACGGGAATGACACGCCCTGTCCCTGCGATTTGGCGACGCCTTCGATGGCTCCCGCGATCTGGCGTTCGACGACGCCCGGGCGGCACATCCGCATGGCCGTCGTGTGCATCTCGTAGCCGATCCGGAAGGCGCGTTCCATCTCCTCGACCTCTTCGGCGCTCTTCTTCTCGCGCATCTCCGCCACGGCGAACATCAGGTCCACCGACTTGTAGTCGTGCAGCAGCGCGGGTTTGATGCCCAGCAGCGCCGACAGCTGGAGCTTGGTTTCCCCGCGGTAGGGCGGCAGGTAGTGGACCCTGCGGCCCAGGGAGATCGCCCTGCGCAGCCGTTTTTCAAGCTCCGCCATCGGGAACGTCGCCGTGACGCCCGCTCCGGCGCCCATTTCGCGCAGCGTGGGCTGCGGTCCGGTCCAGATGATGTCCTCGACGGTGAAATCGTCGCCGTACAGCGCCTCTTCGCCCGTGTCGGCGTCGATCACGCCGACGACCGACGGCACGTTCAGCCCGAAATAGTAGCGGAACGAGGAGTCCTGCCGGAAGTAGTAGGCGTTGTTGGGATAATTGTTCGGCGAGAGCGAATTGCCCGGGAGCAGGATGATGCCGCTTCCGATCTTCGTGCGCAGCTCGTGGCGGCGCGCGGTATAGGTTTTTGCTGAAAACATAGTGTTGCTGTTTTCAGCAAATATACGAAAAACTAATTTTTAATTCTTCATTTTTCATTTTTAATTCTCTTCAGCCCTTCGGGCAGGGGCAGGCGGATGCGCGCGAGGCTGACGGCGGCCCCTGCGACGGCGAATCCGCCCGCCAGCAGCAGGGCCGTGTGGGTGCTGTTTTCGGGCACGACGTGGAACAGCAGGGCCATCAGCGCGGCGCCGGTCGTTTGTCCCGCGAGGCGTGCGGTGGCCAGCATGCCGCTCGCCGAACCGCTTCGTTCGGGCGGGGCCGAGGCGATCAGGATGCTGTTGTTGGGCGATTGGAACAGTCCGAATCCCGCGCCGCAGAGCACCAGCCGCCAGATGATGTCGAAATCGGTCGGATGCTCCGGCAGGAAGGCCAGCAGGAACAGTCCCGCGGCCATCATCGTAAGCCCCGTGCCGCCCAGCAGCCCGGCGTGAATGCGCTCGACGAGCAGCCCGGCCGCCGGGGCCACGACCATGATCACGGCGGGCCAGGCCGTCAGCAGCAGTCCCGTCTCGACGTCGTTGTAGCCGCAGGCCTGTTGCAGGTAGAAGGGCAGCGCCACCATGGCGAGCATCTGCCCGAGGAACGAGCAGACCGACGTTGCGACCGAGACCGAGAAGATCGGGATGCGCAGCAGGTCGAACGGCAGGATCGGATACGGTTCGCGCAGCTGGCCGCGGATGAAGAAGAAGCCGACGACGATGAGCGCCGCGACGCCCAGCGAGAGCACGCGCGGGTCCAGCCCGTGGGAGAAACCCTCGACCGAGGCCATCATCAGTCCGAACGTCAGGGCGTTCATCACTGCGTCGCGCCAGTCGAAGCGGTGTTCGCGCACCCGTACGGGATTCTCCGGCAGGAACCGGCGGCTGAGCGCCAGGGCGGCCAGCCCTATCGGGACGTTCACGGCGAACAGCCACGGCCAGTCGGCCGCGGAGAGGATGCCCGCCGCCAGCGTCGGCCCGGCCACCGACGAGGTGGCGACCACCGTGGCGTTGACGCCCATGCCGCGTCCCAGCCGGGCCTTGGGGTAGATGAAGCGGATCAGCGAGGTGTTGACCGAGGTGATGGCCGCGGCTCCGAACCCCTGCATGACGCGCGCCAGCACGAGGGCCTGGAGCGACCCGGAGAGCGAACAGCCCACCGACGCCACCGTGAAGAGCATCAGCCCGCCGATGTAGACCTTGCGGTAACCCACCACGTCGCCCAGCGCCGAGAGGGAGAGCAGCGAGACCATGATGGCCAGCTGGTAGGCGTTGACGATCCAGATCGAATCGGCCGCCGAGATGCCCAGCTGCTGCCCGATGGTGGGCAGGGCGACGTTGGCGACGGTCCCGTCGATCACCGAGAGCGATACGCCGAAGGCCACGGCCAGAATGGCTCCGAGCCGTTGGGGCATGGGCAGTCCGTCCGCAGGACGCTGGGGTATGTGGGGCGCGGCGTGCATTGCGACAGCAAAAGTAGGGATTTTTCCGGGCTTTTCCGGCAAAAGGCCCGGAAATTCCGGGCCTTCGTCGCACAACTGTCATATGGGCTTTTCCGTCGCGGCGGCCGGTAAGAGAGCCGTCTTCCGGGTCGGCCCGGGTTTGAACTTTTTATTTTGAATGGTTGTGGTTCACAGATTCTGTTTCCGCTGCCTTTATCGGCGGCAGCTTTCGGGGACGATGTCGCCCTCGGGCCGGACGCCCTTGAGGTGCTTGCCGAAGAACTTCTCCATGGCGCGGTAGAAGTCGAAGCGGTTCTCCTCGTTGTGGAATCCGTGGCCTTCGTTGTCCTTGACCATGTAGTCCACCTCCACGCCGCGTGCGCGCAGCGCCTCGACCATCTGGTTGCTCTCGTTGATGTTCACGCGGGGGTCGTTGGCGCCCTGAACCACCAGCAGCGGGGTCTTGATCCGCCCGGCGTTGAGCGCCGGGGAGTTTTCGCGCAGCATTTCCTGCTGCGTTTCGGGATTGCCGACCATTTCGTACATCTGGTCGAGCAGCGGCTTCCAGTAGGGAGGAATGGTGTTCAGGAACGAGAAGAGGTTCGAGACGCCTACATAGTCGATGGCGCAGGCGTAGAGGTCGGGGTCTTTGACGATGCCTTGCAGCGTGGCGTAACCGCCGTACGAGCCGCCGTAGATGGCGATCCGGGCGGGATCGGCGATGCCTTTCCCGATCAGCCAGTTCACGCCGTCGGTGATGTCGTCCTGCATCTCCTGCCCCCACTTGCCGAAGGCGATCTCCGTGAAGCGGCGGCCGAAGCCCGTCGAGCCGCGGAAGTTCATCTGCAATACGGCGTAGCCGCGGTTGGCCAGGAACTGCGCCTCGGGGTTGAAGCCCCACGAGTCGCGCGCCCACGGACCTCCGTGGGGATTCACCACCACGGGCAGGTTTTTGGCGTTGCGCAGGGTCTTGCCCACGGGCAGCGTGAGGTAACCCTCGATGCGCTCGCCGTCGCGCGCGGTGTATTCGATGGGGAGCATTTCGGCCATCTCCTCCTGTTTGATCCACGGACGCAGGTCGGCCAGTTTGGTCATCGTGTCGGTGGCGACATCGTAGATGTAGTAGGCGCCCGCCGTGCGGTCGCTGCCGGCGTAGACGATGTATTTGTCCTCGGCCTTGTCCGAACCGACGATGCCCAGTTCGTAGCCGCGCAGGTGGCGCTCCATGCGGCCGAACAGCTCGCCGGCCTCACGGTCGAAGAAGTGGCGCGTCGTCCCCTTGTGTCCTTCGTACGATACGCCGAGCAGTTTTTTCTCCTTTTCGCTGTACCAGACGCCCGCCAGGTCGTAGGTGTCGTTCGTATAGAGCACCTCTTTCTCCTCGCACGTCGCGGGGTCCATCAGCACGAGGGCGTCCTTGTCGCGTCCGAGGTTGGTGATGGCGTACACCATCCTGTTGTCGGGGGTGAACGTCGCGAAGCTGACCCCCTCCTTGAAATTGGTCGTCAGCACGGGGCGGAACTCTTCGGCCTCGCTCTCGCGGTAGCGGATCTGGGTGTTGACGCCGTCGACGATGGCGTAGGCCACGCGCAGCTTGCCGTCGTGGTCGGTCTGCCAGCCCTGCACGTCGCCGGGATTCTCGCAGAGCAGGGTTTTCTCCCCGGTGTTGAGGTTCAAACGATAGGGGTCGAATATCTGCGGGTTGCGCTCGTTCGTGCCGATGATCATCAGCGAGTCGATCTCCTCCAGCGGGTCGATGATCGTGGTCCGCACGCCCGGAACGGCGGTGTAGGCCTTCGGGTCCGTGCCGTCGATGTTGACGCCGTAGAGCTGGAAATTCTCGTCGCCGCCCGTGTCCTTGAGGTAGAGGATGCGGCTGTCGTTGGCCCAGAAGTATCCGGCCAGGTCGCGTTCTCTCTCCGAGGTGATGCGCACGGCCTCGTCCGACCCGACCTGCTGTACGAAGATGTTGCGGCGGCTCTCCCAGGGGGCCATGTAGGAGAAGTATTTTCCGTCGGGCGAAATCTGGTAGTCCGACTTTTCCGAGTTGCGGAAGAAGGTCTCCATCGGCAGCTCGGGGGCTGTTTTCGGGGCGCAGGCGACGGCCGTGGCGGCCATTGCGGCGATGATCAGGAGTTTTTTCATGGGATTTATTCGTTTGAGTTCTCTTCTTGTTTTCCGGTTTTGCGCCAGATGTTCGTCAGGCAGAGGAGCAGGCCGATCGCGATCGGCAGGTTGAACCCGTGCGGCGACTGGGGGAACATCAGATGTGTGGCGACCTTCACGGCGAAAGCCGCGACGACGAGAAAAACGGTCAGAATGCGGATGACTTTTTCGATTTCCATGGGGTGTCTTTTTTGTTTTCGACACTGCAAACATACGAAACAATTTTTGAAAAACAAATAATATTTATTGAAATTCGATAAATAATTTTCGATAGTTGGCCGTTTTCGGTTTTCGTGTCACGAAAAAAGGCGCACCTTTCGGATGCGCCTTCCCGTCATTGGGGGGGGGACGGTCAGATCTTGAGGTATATCTTTTTCCGGTCGAGGAACCACAGCAGCAGCCAGCAGACGGCGACGTACCCCGCCGAGAGAACCACGGCGGCCGCCTCGGGCGAGAGTTTCGAAGCCAGCCCGCCGAAGAAGAACTCCGAGGTGTAGCTCACGCGGACGATCCGCTGGACCATGTAAATCGTGATCGAATTGACGCCGATGACCTTGAAGAAATAGGTCCACCGCCGCCATTGGCACACATCTATTATATAATAGAACAGCGCGAACATGCCCAGCGAGTAGGCTCCGGCGGCGAATACGAAGGCCGGAGTCCAGAGCTTCTTGTTGATCGGCTGTAACGGGTCGAGGCAGAGCGCCAGCGCCAGCAGCGCGACCGCCCCGGCGGCCATCCAGAGCGTCTTGCGGCTGCCGGAGGTCCGCTCTTCGGAGCGGCGGACGAACTCGCCCGTGAACATGCCCAGCATGGCCGTCACGATGGCCGGGAGGGTGCTCAGCAGTCCTTCGGGGTCGAATCCCCTGCCGCCCAGCAGGTGCGAGGGCATGACGATCCGGTCGACGTAGCCCACGATATTGCCTTCGAGGGTCAGCGGCCCGGCCCCTCCGGCGTCGGGCGCGGCGACGAATTGCAGCAGCAGTCCGTAGCCGAGGAGGATCGCGGCGGCGATGACTGCGCGCGTGCGCACGTTGAAATTGACGAACAGCAGCGCCGCGAACATCCACGCCAGACCGATCCGGCCCAGCACGCTCGGCAGGCGCAGCGTGGCGAAGTCGAGCTTGAACAGTCCGCTGTAAACGAATCCCAGCGCCACGAGGGTCAGGCCGCGGCGGATGACTTTCAGGTAGATGCTTCGTTCGCTCATCCCTTTTTCGCGCTGTTTGGCGAGCGAGAAGGGGAACGAGATGCCCGCGATGAAGAGGAACAGCGGGAAGATCGTGTCGTGGTGGAAGAATCCGTTCCAGTCGGCGTGACCCATCTGGGCGGTCATCCAGTCGGAAAATTCTCCGGGACAGAGCTTGCACAGGGCTGTTACCAGTCCTGCGAATCCCATGATGAAGAGCATGTCGAAGCCCCGCAGGGCGTCGAGCGAAAGAAGCCGCTGCGAGGCGGCCGGTTGGGTCGGTTGAGGTTTCATCGGTATTGGGTTTCAGGTTGTTTCGGCGGGGACGAATTTGTAGAGCTGGTCGCCGCGGCGGACGACGCCGGGCGTGCGGATGGCGCAGAGTTCCCCCTGGGCGACCGACTCTGCCGGCTGTCCGTCGGGTCCGTGCAGTTCGGTGAGCGTCTGTTCGGCGACGCCCGTGGTCGCGCCGAGAAAGAAGATCGGTTCCCCGACAGCGAGCGGAGCCGCTTCGACCGACACCTCGGCTACCGAGAGCTTTCGGTAAAAGTTCGTCACCTTTCCCACATACACTTTGCGTTGGGTGGCCGACGATCCGTAGGCGGGGCTGTGCTCCACGACGGGGCGTCCGGCGTAGTAGCCTTCCCAGAAACCGCGGTTGAAAACCGTGCGGAGCCGCTCTTTCAGCTCCGCAGTTAAAGCGGGAGTGTAGGTCCCGGACTCCATCGCCTTGAGCGCCTGGTCGTAACACTCCACCACGCGTTTCACGTACTCCGCGCCGCGGGCGCGTCCCTCGATCTTCAGCACCCGGACCCCCGCGGCGATCATTTTGTCGAGGAAGTCGATGGTGCATAGGTCTTTGGGCGACAGGACGTAGCGTCCGTCGATGTCCAGCTGCGCGCCCGTCTCCTTGTCCGTGACGGTGTATTTGCGGCGGCACAGCTGGCGGCAGGCGCCGCGGTTGGCCGAGCAGTTGGTTTCGTAGAGCGAGAGGTAGCATTTGCCCGAGACGGACATGCACAGCGCGCCGTGGGCGAACATCTCGATCTCGACCAGTTCGCCCCGCGGGCCGCGGATGTCGTCCTCGACGATCCGGCGGCGGATCGCCGCCACCTGCTCCAGCGACAGTTCGCGCGCCAGCACCACCGTGTCGGCCCACTGGGCGTAGAAGCGCACCGCCTCGGAGTTCGAGATGTTGCTCTGGGTCGAGATGTGCACCTCCTGCCCGATCCGGCGGGCGTAAAGGATCGCCGCCATGTCCGAGGCGATCACGGCGTCGACGCCCTCCTTTTTGGCGCGGTCGATCACGGCGTGCACGTCGGCGATCTCGTCTTCGTAGACGATCGTGTTGACCGTCAGGTAGGTCTTCACCCCGGCCTTGCGGGCCGAGGCGACGATCCGTCCCAGGTCGTCGAGCGTGAAGTTGGCCGCCGAGGCCGAACGCATGTTGAGTTTCCCGACGCCGAAATAGACGGCGTCGGCCCCGGCCCGGATGGCGGCCGCGAGCGATTCGTAACTCCCGACGGGAGCCATTATTTCAATGTCGTAGCGTTTCATCGTTCAGTTTTTCCGGTCCATCAGGCTCATGGCGTAGTCGCGCATGCGCTGCGTCCGCGAAGGGGCCACCGAAAGGGTGTCGAGGATCGACAGCGCACGTTCGAAACGCAGCTGGATCTGCTGCTCGGTCAGGCGCGGCACGTCCAGTCGGTCGTAGATCGACTTCACCTTGCCGATCTTCTCGGCGTCGGAGAGCGCCGGGTCGCGGTAGGCCGTGCGCAGCATCTCGCGCGTCGCCTCGTCGGCATGGCTCATCGCCGTGATCATCAGGTAGGTCTTCTTGCCTTCGAGGATGTCGCCCCCGATGGCTTTGCCCAGCCGCTGGTCGCCGTAGCTGTCCAGCAGGTCGTCCTGCAACTGGAATGCCAGCCCCAGCTCGACGGCGAAGCGCCGCAGGCGGCGGCAGTCCTCGTCCGAAGCGCCGCCCAGCATCGCGCCGATCACGACCGATCCGGCCAGCAGCACCGAGGTCTTCAGCTCGATCATGTGCATGTATTCGACCACCGAGACCTTGGGTTTCTGTTCGAAATCCATGTCGTACTGCTGTCCTTCGCACACCTCGAGCGCCATGGTGTTGAAGGTCGAGAGCACCTGCGGCAGCAGGTTGGCCGGGACGCTGCTCAACAGGCGGTAGGCGTAGATCATCATGGCGTCGCCCGAGAGGATGGCCACGTTCTGCCCCCATTTGGCATGGACCGAGGGCTTGCCCCGGCGCACGGCGGCGTTGTCCATGATGTCGTCGTGCAGCAGCGTGAAGTTGTGGAACACCTCGACGGCCGCAGCCGCGGGCAGCGCCTGTTTCACGTCGTCGGAGAAGATGCCGCAGGAGAGCGTCAGCAGCATGGGGCGGAGGCGTTTGCCGCCCCCGGCGAGCGAATAGCCGATCGGGGCGTATAGGAGTTCCGGTTCGGCCGGAAATTCGGTCTGGGCGAGGTAATTTTCGATGGCGGAGAGCATCTGCTCGTTGGTCTGCATAGTCTTGAATGGTACTTTTGGGTCGGAAACTGTCCCAAAAATAGGAAAAAACTTTGGAGTAGCCGAATTTTCGATTAACTTTGACAGGATAAAACTAACTTTTAACCTGAAACACGATATGAAAAAACTCGCGATCGGCGTGGACATCGGCGGCATCAACACCGCTTTCGGCCTCGTGGATGAAAACGGCGACCTCTATGCCGAATCGGTCATCTCGACCAAGAAGTACCCTTATGTTGACGACTATCCGGCTTATGTCGAGGACCTTTGCGACTCGATGCGCGCTCTGGCGCAGAGCCTTTCGTTCGAGTACGAACTGACGGGCATCGGCATCGGCGCGCCCAATGCCAACTACCACAAGGGCACGATCGAAACCCCTGCGAACCTTTGGAAGTTTAAGGAGGGCGACCCCAATCCCGACGAGTCGCGCCGCGTGTTCCCGCTGGCGGACGATATTTCGAAGTGTTTCGGCGGCGTGAAGACGCTCATTACCAACGACGCCAACGCGGCGACGATCGGCGAGATGATTTACGGCAACGCCAAGGGCATGCGCGATTTCATTATGATCACCCTCGGCACGGGGCTCGGTTCGGGATTCGTCGCCAACGGCGAGATGGTCTACGGCCACGACGGCTTCGCCGGCGAGTTCGGCCACGTGATCGTCGAGCGCAACGGCCGTGAGTGCGGCTGCGGGCGCAGGGGCTGTCTGGAGACCTACGTGTCGGCGACGGGCATCAAGCGCACGGCGTTCGAGCTGATGGCGAAGATGAACGCCCCCAGCAAACTGCGCAGCATCGCCTTCGACGACTTCGACGCCTCGATGATCTCGGCCGCCGCCGAGCAGGGCGATCCCATTGCGCTGGAGGCGTTCCGCTATACGGGCGAAATGCTGGGCCGCGCGCTGGCCGACGTGGTGACGGTGACCTCGCCCCAGGCCATTTTCCTCTTCGGCGGACTTTCGAAGGCCGGCAAGCTGATCTTCGAACCGACGCAGTGGTACATGGAGGAGAACATGCTCTTCGTCTTCAAGAACAAGGTGAAACTGCTTCCCAGCGGCATTCAGGGCAAGAATGCCGCCATCCTCGGCGCCTCGGCGCTGATCTGGCAGGAAGCCGCCAAATAGCCGGATACGGCTTGTGCCGCAAGGGCGAAGTTTCCGGACTTCGCCCTTTTTTGAAAACCGAAAACTTTAAATTCACAGCAATGAAACGTTTCTTTCTTCTGACCGTCGCGCTGCTGACGGTCTGGGCCGCGGCCGCACAGATGCGGTTCGTGGATGCCACCGAGTTGAACCTCATCGGCAAGGCCCTGCCGACGCCGCATCCCTACCACCGGATCGACACGGTCGCCTACAAGGGCTTCACCAAGGGCGAGAACCAGCAGGTGCGCTGCTCGGCGGGTCTCGCGCTGGTCTTCAAAACCAACTCCACGCGCATCGACCTGGAGCCGCAGTACACCTCGTTCGTCTACGCGGGGGCAAGCACCCCGCGGGTCGCTTCGGAGGGTTTCGACCTCTACATCCGCAAGGACGGCGAGTGGCTTTACGCCGCGTCGCGCGCCCCGAAGAAACGCGGCGAGGCCTACACGATGATCAGCCGCATGGACTCTTCGGAGAAGGAGTGCCTGTTGTACCTGCCCAATTACAGCGAGCTGACGTCGCTCCGCGTCGGGGTGGACGAGGGGGCGACGATCACCCCGATGGAGAATCCCTTCCGGCATAAGATCGTGATCTTCGGGTCGAGTTTCACGCACGGCGTCAGCACCAGCCGCGCGGGCATGAGCTACCCGATGCAGATCGGCCGCAACACGGGCCTCTACTTTTGCAGCATCGCGTGCAGCGGCAACTGCAAGCTGCAACCCTATTTCGCCGACTACCTCGGCGACGTAAAGGACGCCGACGCGATGGTTTTCGACGCCTTTTCGAATCCCGACGCGAAGATGATCGAAGAGCGGCTGATTCCCTTCATCGAACGCATCCGCGCGAAGCTGCCTTCGACGCCGCTGATCTTCGTGCAGACGATCTACCGCGAGAGCGGCAATTTCGACCTCCGTTCCCGCAAAATCGAAGAGGACAAGCGCGACATGGCCCGTCGGCAGATGGCCGAAGCCATGAAGCGTTTCGACAACGTCTATTTCGTCGACAAGGCGGACCTCACGGGAACGGACCACGTGACCTCGGCCGACGGCACGCACCCTTCGGATCTGGGCTATTGGCGCTGGGCGCAGAACCTCCAGCCCGAGTTGCTGAAGGTATTCAGGAAGTGCGGCATCCGCTGATACGGCGGGTTTTACCGGAAACAAGAGGAGGAGGCTCGCAACGAGCCTCCTCCTCTTGTTTTGCACGTGTCGGAATCGCTTTTGCTGCGACACCTTGAACCCGTCGGTCCGCAGGCGGCAGTCGGTCTCTTCGCCGACCGGCGTCGGCCGGGTGTCGCGGGGCGCTCCCGCGGCGGTTGCGGCGGTTGCGACGGTTGCGACGGTTGTGACGGTTGTGACGTTGCGGCGCCGCAACGTCGCAATGCGGTCCGCTCCGGAAGTTCTCCGCTCCGGCGGTCCGGGATGCTCCGGCGGGCAGCTCTGAAGCGAAAAAGCCGGACGACACGACTGTCGCCCGGCTTATGAACGGAGGTGCGCCGACGTTATTTCATCACCACCTGCGTCTGGCCGATCAGGCGGCCTTCGCAGTAGAGCTGTATCTGGTAGGTTCCGGCGGCGAATCCCGTCGAGTTGTAGTAGATGCCCACTTCGAGGTCCTGGTTCTGGTAGTCGACCTCGCGCATGGCCGAGTAGCTCAACCGTTCGCCCTCGAATTCGAAGGTCGGCATGGCCTCGGTGGTCAGCACGTAGCCGTCGGGCGAGGTGATGCGCACGTAGACGGCCTTGTTGCCCGGGGTGGCCAGCTCGTTGGCCGCGAGCGCGAAGTCGACGCGCAGGCGTGCGGCGTTCTTGACCCGCGAAACGGGCTTGCTGCGGTCGTTGAGCGCCGAGAGGCGGATGTCGCGGGCGCGGAGCACCGAACCCACCTTGACCTTGTTGTCCAGTTCGGCGGCCTTCTCTTCGGCCATGTCGGCGCGCAGCTTGGCCGACGAAATCTCCTTGCGGAAGCCGACGTTCTCCTTGATGAGCTTTTTGTTGAGCGTATTGAGCGAGTCGATCTGCTTCACGTAACCTTTCATAATCGTGCGCAGCGTGCCGACCTCCTTTTCATACTGTTTGATCTTCGCGAGGTTCCACGAACGCTCCTTCTTGAGACGCGTCATCAGCGAGTCGGCGCGTTCGCGTTCGAGGGTCAGCCCGGCCGAAATCGAGTCGTTCGAGATGCGCAGCCCGTCGTAGTCGGTCATCAGCCGCCCCAGGTCGTTCTGGATCGAGTCGCGGTCGGCCTGCAACAGCTCGTTGTCGAGCATCTGCTGGCGGTGGATGCTGAAGTAGAGCACCGAAAGCGCAGCCAGGATCACCGAGAGGATGATGATGACGATGCGGTAGCCGCGGATGGATTTGCCCGCATCGGGCTGCGGGGTGGTGTAGTCGTCGTCTTCGAATTCCGAAGGATCGTATCCCTGTTTGTTTTCCATAGTGATCCGTTTTTATTACAAAGATAGTACGAACCGGGGTGCAACGCAAATTTATTTGCTATGCCGGGAGCGCCTATCCAGGCAGGTGGTTATCTTTGGCAAAGATAGGAAAAAATATGAAAATCCAATGCGGGATAATGACATAACCTTATTGTTTTCGGTCTCGTCCGATGATGGTCTCGTAGTTTCCGGCGGGTTCGAACCCCATCAGCAGCGGTCGGGGGCGGGTGGTGTCGAAACGCTCGCCGATCAGGCTGCGCGCCGGGTCGTACCATCGGCATCGGATACCCGCCAGGTCCAGCAATAGATGGGAAAGGTCGTCCGCCGAGAACGGCCGGTCGAGCGCCCCGGCGACCTGTGCCGCTACATCGGGGCGGTTGCGGCGGTAGGTGTCGGACATCCAGATCATAAACGGGATTTCGAACTGGTATTTGCAGACCTCGGGGGTGAGCGGCAGGTCGTGCGAGCGGCAGAAGAAATCGCGGTAGTCGTAGACCTCTTCGCCGTGGTCGGAGAGGTAAACAGCGATGGCGTCGCGGTCGGTAAAACGTGCCAGGATCGCATCGACGACCTGGTCGTTGTAGCGGGTAGCGTTGTCGTAGTCCGCGACGACCTGGCGTTCCTGCTGCGTCAAATCCTCGCGGCGAATATCCCCGGGCGTGAAATACGCCTCCTCCTTGGGGTAGCGGTCGGAATAGCTGACGTGCTGTCCCATCAGGTGGAAGACGACCAGTTCGGGGGTGTCGTCACGGGAGGTGAGCCGGTCGTAGTCGTCGAGCAATTCCAGGTCGTAGGGATGGCGGTTCTCATTGTGGACCGTGAACAGGAGCGGTGTGCTGCGGGCATTGAAAAGCGCTTTCAGTCCGAGATCGTGGTAATCATAGTCGTTTCCGGCGGCCTGGTTGTCCAGGTGACAGGTGGTGTATCCGGCTTTTTTGAAGAGGGCCGGGAAAAGGGGGCTGTCTTTCCAGGACTGTCCGGAGCCGAGGCTTGCAGGCGAAAAGAGGTTTGACAGCACGGACGTGGTCAGATTCGCCGGGGAAACGACATCCCGGAAAACGAAGAGTTCGCCCCGCCGAAGCCGCTCTTCGAGCCGGGGGTTGGTCGGCAGCGGATAACCGTAAAGGCTCGAATGGTGCTTGCTGAACGACTCTCCGATAATGATGACGATGCAGGGCGAGCGGAAAGAGCAACTCTCTATTTCGACCGATTCGAGCGTGCGGAGCAGTTGCTCTGCGTTTTCGGCGGAGAACTCATGCCGAAACCAGAAGAGCGATGTGTGAAGCCGTTCGAAGGGGGTGAGGGTTGCGGTTTGGCGCATCATCTCTCCCGGAAAATCGCCGGTCCGGGTGAGCGCATACTGAAAGTGCAGCCGGCTGACATAGAAGGCACCGCTGCCGGCCAGCAGGAATAGGAGCGATATGCGTACCTTGCGGCTGTGCAGTTCGAACCGAATCTTCCGGTGTTCCGCCAGCAGATACCCTGCGGTCAGCAGGACGCATGCGGCGGCCGGAAGCAGGAATGCCGGAGTCGTACAGTAGGTTTTCAGAAATTCGAGGCTTTCGCGTCCGTCCGTTTCCCAGAGAAGCTGGATGACGGAGAACGAAAAGGGCGTTCCGAAACGGATCAGCAGAAAACTTTCAGCCAGCGAGAGGAGGCCGAGGCACGACAGGACAAACACGCGATAGATCGCTTCGGCGATCCGGACTGCGAGAATCTCCCCCCCCCTGTCGTGCTGTCGCAGGCATAGCGGCAGTACCAGCAGCCAGGCCCGGAAGAGGGACAGCAGGGTTCCGTAGAACAGGTTTCTTCCGGGCACGAACGACATTTCGTTCAGGAAGAAACGAATGATGTCCGGGACCAGCGGCAGGAGTGCCGTGAGGACCAGAAATGCCGGGTACTCGCCGAAAGGCCGCACGAGAAACGCGGCAATATGTTTTGCGAAACAGGAGGTTGCGGAGCGTTGCATGGAACAGTGACGTTTTTCTCCGCAAAGATAGGGGAAATTTCCCGTGTTGGTGCCCGATGAAAATCCGGCGTCTATTTCATCAGGCTCGACACCGGGTATTTAAGTCCCTTGTAGCCCGAAATGTAGGCGTTGATGCTGCCGATCTTGACCGGCGATTCGATGTAGAGGGGGATTTTGTTGTCGTCGTCCGAAATCCAGATCGTGAAGATCGTGCCGTCGGTGAACGAGTAGCCTTCGGTCGTCCCTAACTGGCACTCGAACTTGAGCGTGCGGAAACGCCCCATGTTGCGGATCTTCTTGTTTTCGCGCCCCAGGTAGCGGTAGTGCAGGTGGCGGATGGTGTCTTGCAGGACCATTTGAAGCGTCGCCGGCTCACCGACGCGGAAATTCTCCGCTTGGGCCGACCGCAGGTTGAAGAAGAGCGCGATGGGGTCCATGCTCTCGGCCGTCAGGGCCATCTGCTTCTCGCTGAAGGGGTTTTTGCGGCTCCGCCAGCGGGTGTGGATGGTCGAGTCGGGCCAGAGGTAGGTGTAGTAACTCTGGAAGGTGTAGTCGCCTTCGCGGATGTCGCTCTCGAAGCGCACGGGGCGCAGCGACGCGGTGTCGATCCACACGGTGTAGACATCCTCCAGGTTGAAGAACCAGCGGTAGGTGGGCAGCGTGCGCCCTGCGCCTTCGACCTTGTAGTAGGACTTGCCGTCGGCCGTATCTTCCGAGGTCTTGACCTCCACGGTCCCGACCTCCGTATTGGGGAACATCTTGGCCTTGTAGCTCACGCGGTAGAAGAGCTGTTCGCCCGGATGGTAGAGCTGCGCGGCGAGGGGCGAGAGGGCGCCGAGCAGGAATATGGTGAATAGAAACCGTTTCATCGGACAGGGTTTTAATGGGTTAACGTTTTTTCGGGACGGAATATTACGAAATGCGTGAAAAATCAATCTCTTCGCGGCCCGAGTAGCGTCGCCGCAGAGCTTCGAGCCCCCGGTTCTGCGGGTGCGCCAACGCCGGGTCCGCGGCGAGTATTTCTGCGGCCGCCTCGCGCGAGACGGTGAGTATCTGCACGTCGGCCGTGGGGCTGGCGATCTTCAGATCAAATGCCATGCCGCTCTGCAACGTGCCGTTGATGTCCCCCGCGCCCCGCAGCTTGAGGTCGAGTTCCGCCAGGCGGAACCCGTCGTTGGTCTCGCACATCGCTTCGAGCCGCGCCCGCGACTCGCGCGAGAGTTTTTCGCCCGACATCAGGATGCAGTAGGACTGCTCGCCGCCGCGGCCCACGCGCCCGCGCAGCTGGTGGAGCTGCGAAAGCCCGAAACGCTCGGCCGACTCGATGACCATGACCGTCGCGTTGGGCACGTCGACGCCCACCTCGATCACCGACGTGGCCACGAGAATGTGGGCTTCGCCCTGTTTGAACTGGCGCATCGACTCCTCCTTGTCGGCGGGCTTCATCTTGCCGTGGCAGATCGCCGTGACGTACTGCGGCAGCGGGAAGTCGCGCGAGATGGCTTCGTAGCCGTCGGTGAGGTCCTTGTAGTCCATCGCCTCCGACTCCTTGATGAGCGGATAGACGACGTAGACCTGCCGCCCTTTGGCGATCTCCTGCCGCATGAAGCCGAACAATTTGAGCCGTGCGGCGTCGGTGTAGTGGAATGTCTTGATGGGCCGCCGTCCCGGAGGCAGCTCGTCGATCACCGACACGTCGAGATCGCCGTAGAGGGTCATCGCCAGCGTGCGGGGGATCGGTGTGGCGGTCATCACGAGGATATGGGGCGGCTGGAGGTTCTTGGTCCAGAGCCGCGCGCGCTGCTCGACGCCGAAGCGGTGCTGTTCGTCGATCACGACGAAGCCCAGGTTCGAGAACTGCACGCGGTCCTCGATCAGCGCGTGCGTGCCGATGAGTATGTCCACTTCGCCCGAGGCGATGCCTTCGAGCGAAGCCCGGCGTTCCCTGGCCTTCGAGGCGCCGGTCAGCACGGCTACCTTCACGTCCATTCCGTCGAGCATCTTGCAGACGGTGGCGTAGTGCTGGCGGGCGAGGATTTCCGTCGGGGCCATCATGCAGGCCTGGAAGCCGTTGTCCACCGCGAGCAGCATCGACATCAGCGCCACGAGGGTCTTGCCGCTGCCCACGTCGCCCTGAAGCAGGCGGTTCATCTGGAATCCCGTCACGGTGTCCCGGCGGATCTCCCTGATGACCCGTTTCTGCGCCCCGGTGAGCGGGAAGGGGAGTTTTTCGGTGTAGAAGGTGTTGAACACGCCCCCGACCCGGGTGAAGAGGAAGCCGTTGCTTTTCGCGAGGCGTTCGGTGCGCCGTTGCTGGATGTTGAGCTGCACGCCCAGCAGTTCGTCGAACTTCAGCCGGTACTGCGCCTGCCGCAGGGCCTCCTGCGATTGCGGGAAGTGGATATTGTAGATGGCGTCGCGCAGGCCGATCAGTCCGTACCGGGTGCGCACGGCCTCGGGAAGCGGGTCCGCGATGCGGTCCTTCACGAGCGTCCAGGCGTTGCAGATGATCTGGTACATGCCCTTCGCACCCAGCACATTGCCCAGCTTCTCGGTCGAGGGATAGATGCCCTGCATGCCGCTTTCGGCCTTGCGCGAGAGGGCCTGCTCCATGGTTTCCAGCTCGGGATGGGCGACCGACAGTTCGCCGCGGTAGAACGACGGGCGGCCGAAGACGAGGTATTCGCGTCCGACCTCGATCCGTTTCTCGATCCACTTGACGCCCTGAAACCACACCAGCTCGGCCTGTCCCGTGGGGTCCTGCGCGAAGGCCGTGAAGCGGCGTTTGCGCCCTGTTCCGGCATAGGCGACGCCCGTTATGCGGGCGCGGAACTGGACGTAGGACAGGCCTGCGGCCTCGGTGATCTCCGAGATGCGGTAGATGCGTGTGCGGTCGATATAGCGGAACGGATAGTGGCTGAGCATGTCGCCCAGCGTGCGGATGCCCAGCTCCCGTTCGAGGAGTTTTGCCCGGGCCTCGCCGACGCCCGCTACGAATTTGATGTCGTTATCGAGTGTATCCACCCGGCAAATATAGTGAAAGTAGAGCGCAATGCCAAACTTGTTTGGGCATTGCCGAGACGCATCCTATGTTCTGTAAATATAGTGAAAGCCGGGCGCAATGCCAAACTTGTTTGGGCATTGGCGGGGTGCGTTTTTCCGTCCCGGGAGACGTGCTGGTCGGGAGCAGGGGCTACTCCTTCTCCTCGAGGGCGATGTCGACGCCCGATTTGGCGAATGCCCCTTGATCCCAGTCGCCGTCTCCTTTGGCCGTGCGTTCGGCCTCGGTGAATTCGATGTCGACGGTCTTTGCGGCGAAGTCGCCGCCGTTGGCCGGGCCGTCGGTGTCGGTGAGGGTGACTCTTGCCGTGTTGCCGACTCCCTTGCCCGAAAGATCATAGGTCCCGTCGGCTGCGGTCGTCGCCTCCGGTGTCGGCAGGTAGGCGTTGCTCCGGACCTCGATGCCCTTGATCGGCCGTCCGGCCTTGTCGGTCACCTTGCCCTTGATCTTGTAGTTGTTGTACGGGACCCCGTACATAGATACCACCTTCGGTTGATCTTCCTCGTTGTTGCATGCCGTTGCAAATCCGAGCAGCGCGGCGGCTGCCAGCAGTAGTTTCTCTTTCATGGCGTTCGCATTTTAGAGATGTCCCGAAATATAACGATTATTTCGCCGTTCGCCAAATCGTTGCTATCTTTGTACACTGTACCGGCTGTCGAGAGCGTTCATTTTGCCGCTGCTTCCTGAATCTGTTGCGGGGTGATAACGGCTCTCGGTAGTGGGAGGCAGTACGTTGTACTGCTGTCCGATGCGTACGCCATCTCCCTCCCTGGGGGAGGGCTGGGGTGGGGTCGGATTTGTAAACGTCGCCGAAGGCGGCGATAACGCCGCCCGACAGCGGAAAGTGATGTGAGGAAGTGCGTAATTACCTAATTGATAAACCGATGAATCTTTCGAAATTCATGCGCCGGACAGCGAGCGAAGTGCGCATCGGGCGGACGACGATCGGCGGCGGGCATCCCGTCGCCTGCCAGTCGATGACCAATACCGACACCAACGACACCGCCGCGAGCGTGGCCCAGATCGAGCGGATCGACCGCGCCGGGGGAAAGATCGTGCGCCTTACGGCGCAGGGCCGGCGCGAAGGTGAAAATCTGGAAAACATCGTCCGGCAGCTGCGTGCCGACGGTTTCCGGACAGCCGTTGTGGCCGACATCCACTTCGTGCCCGAGGTCGCGGCCATCGCCGCCAGGTATGTGGACAAGGTGCGTGTCAATCCGGGAAATTACCGCCTCGACCGCGGTGATCTTCAGGCGCTGATCGCGCAGTGCCGCGAGCGGGGCGTCGCCCTGCGCGTCGGCGTCAACCACGGGTCGCTGGCGAAGCGCGTTTTCGACGAGTGGGGCGACACGCCCCAGGGCATGGTGGTCTCGGCCATGGAGTTTTTGCGGGTGTGCCGGGAGTGCGATTTCGATCAGGTGGTGGTCTCGATGAAGTCGTCGAACACGCGCGTCATGGTCGCCGCCTACCGTCTGCTGGTCGAGGCGATGGATACCGAAGATATGCACTATCCGATCCATCTGGGCGTCACCGAGGCCGGGAACGGCATCGAGGGGCGCGTGAAGAGCGCCGTGGGCATCGGGGCGCTGATGGCCGACGGCATCGGCGACACGATCCGCGTCTCGCTGACCGAGGCCCCCGAAAATGAAATCCCCGTGGCGCAGCTGTTGGTCGAACACTTTGCCGACCGTCCCGGCGAGTTCGAGGTGCTCCATCCCGAGCGTTATACCCCGACCGAATACCGCCGCCGTTCGAAGGTGACGGTTCCCGTCGTGCACACCGAGCCGCTGGAGGGTTTCCGGGTGCTCGAAGCCCTTTCGGGCAACCCGACGGCCGAGTTGCGCGCCGCGATCCTGAATCTCGACATCCCCGACGAACCGGTGGTCGTGAAACGCCGCTACGAAGAGCGTTCGCTGGAGACGCTCGCCGTGAAGGGCGCCGCCGACCTGGGGCCGCTGCTGCTCGACGGCCTGGCCGACGGCATCTGGATCGACGCTCCGGGATTTGCCGAAAGCGAAATCCGCGACATCGAGCTGATGATCCTGCAAGCTGCGCGCGTGCGTTTTTCACACACCGAATACATCGCCTGCCCTTCGTG
The DNA here is from genome assembly GCF_003461645.1 of Alistipes sp. AF14-19. Classification (NCBI taxonomy): domain Bacteria; kingdom Pseudomonadati; phylum Bacteroidota; class Bacteroidia; order Bacteroidales; family Rikenellaceae; genus Alistipes; species Alistipes sp. AF14-19. The sequence goes on along the minus strand of NZ_QTXM01000009.1, from coordinate 88,091 downwards.
CGGGCGCACGCTCTACGACATCGAGAAGGCCCTCGCCGACATCAAGGCCCGCACGTCGCACCTGAAAAACCTCCGCATCGGCGTGATGGGCTGCATCGTCAACGGTCCTGGCGAGATGGCCGACGCCGACTACGGCTACGTGGGCGCCGGACCGGGCCGCATCACCCTCTACAAGGGCCGGACGGTCGTCGAGCGCAACATTCCGCAGGAGGAGGCCCTCGACCGGCTGGTGGAGCTGATCAAAAAGAACGGGGACTGGACGCCCGCCTAAAAGGCGCCGGCGTAAGCCGCCGGTTTTAAGAGGCGGCAGGAAGTTTCGTTCTGCTTCCGCTCCTGTTCTGCGCTCACACGCATAAAAACGGTGTTTTGCGTCGGCAGGACGCAGCTCCGTCCTGCGGAGGTCTGCTACGCGTCGCTCCATAGCAAAGCCCTGCGCGCTGCCGCCCGCCCGAGAGGCGGGGTTCATCCGATTCGACCGCTTCGTTTCAGGTGATTTTTAATTTTGAATTTTTACTTATGTCTACTATACTGCCTCTTGCATACCTTCCTTCGGTGGAGTATTTCACGCACCTCCTGCGCGGCGGCTGCGTCGTGGACCTCGGCGAGCACTTCGTGAAGCGTTCCGAACGCAACCGTGCGCGGATACTGGCCTCGGACGGCGTGATGGAGCTGACCGTGCATGTCCGCAACGCCAACCGTCCCCGGCAGCCCGTGTGCGACGTGCGTCTCGACTATTCCAAACGCTGGCAGCACCAGCATTGGGGCGCGCTGGTGGCCTCCTACCGCTCGTCGCCCTATTTCGATTTCTACGCCGGGCGGTTCGAGCCTTTCTACTGCCGGGAGTGGGAGTTCCTCGCCGATTACAATCTGGGTCTGCTGGAGGTGTTGTGTTCGCTGGCCGGAGTGCCGATGCCCGAACTCTCCCGGACGTATGTCGAGGCGGCCCCCGGAGACCTCGACCTGCGCCCCAAACGCAAAGAAGGCCCGGCGCTGATCGCCGAGCCTTATTTCCAGGTCTTCTCCGAAAGGATGCCTTTCGTCCCTAATTTGTCGTTTGCGGACCTGCTGTTCGCCGAAGGACCTGCGTCTGTTTCGGTTTTAGGACGTTGCCGACAAGGATAGTCACGCTGTCGCGCAGATCCCCCGCCGCCGCTTTCACCTCAATCATCCCGTGTATGGCCACCGAATCGGACCGGTACTGGAAGGGGGCGTATTCGCTCATCGCCAGCGTGTCCCGGCCGACGATGAGCGTCGGCGTCCCGGCCGACGAGTAGACGCGGAACGCCTGCTTCTCATAATCGCGCAGACGCCGCCGTTTGTCGACGATATGCAGCGTCGGCTCTGCGCCGTTCCACATCGCCTTGTACAGATAGTAGGCGTCCTTTTTCTCGCGGCGGTTGAGCGTCACGAGGCCTGCGCCGTTGATCCCGTAGGGACGGCGCGAGGAGCCGTAGTCGAACATGTTGTCGATCCACGCGCCCCAGAACAGCGAGTCGTTTTGCAGGTTTTTGGCATACTCCTCGTGGAAACGCGTCTGCTTCTCCTCGGGCATCCAGTTCGAACGAGGCTCGGACTGCGCCGTGTAGCTCTTGTGTCCGAGGAATCCGCTGCCGCCGTAGCAGACGCCCGAACGCAGGTGGGACCAGTTTTTTTGCAGCTGGTCGCGCCATACGATCACGTCGTCGGTCGAGCCGCGCCGCCAGCCGACGTCCTGCTGCCAGACGATCAGGTCGGTGATGAAATTGATGTCGCCGTTCTGGTCGCTGCAAGCGACCGTCGGGCGCGAGGGGTCCATCGTGCGGGCCGTCTCGTTCAGCCGCCGGATGTAGGGCGTCACGTCGTCGCCGCGCATCCAGAGACGCGAGAAGATACCCCACATCACCACCGACGGGTGGTTGATGTTCTGGGCTACGATCTCCTGCAACTGGTCCAGTCCGTTCTGTTCGAAGGCGGGCGTGGCGAAATAGGAGACGTCGCCCAGGAACGACGAGCGGTGCAGCGGGGCGTCGATCCAGACGAGCATTCCCTGTTCGTCGCAACGGTCGTAGAGGTACTGCGCGTGCGGCATTACCGCCGAGCGCAGGGCGTTGGCTCCCATCGTGCGGATGATCCGCAGGTCGGCGTCGTAATCCTCCGGAGTCAGCGTGCCGCCCGAAAGGGCGTTGTCGTGGTAGAGCGTGACGCCGCGGACGGGGGTGCGTTCTCCGTTGATCGTCAGCCCTTCGGCCGTGCTGGCACCGATCGAGCGGAAGCCCGTGCGGACGGCGACGCGGTCGGTGATGCTGTCCTCGCCGATGGAGGCCGTCACGGTGTAGAGCGCCGGGTCGCGCAGGCTCCACAGCGTCGGATTGTCCACCGAGAAGGCCACGGAGACGGGTTTGCCGTCGAGGCGCGCCTTCTGGCGTTTCGAGAAGACCCGCTCTCCCCGCGGACTGGTGATGTCAACGTTCAGCGTGCAGCTGTTGTCGCCCTTCGAGGTGATGTGCACCTCGATCTCGCCCTCGACCTTTTCGGGACCGACCGTCTGCGGGTGTACGAGCACGCCGTCCGACCCGAGGTAGAGCGGCGAAATGGCCGTGCGCTCGGTGAGGATCAGTTCCGCCTCGCGGTAGATGCCGCCGTAGAGGTTCATGTCGGTCGAGGTGGGCAGCACGTCGTCGCGGCTGCTGTTGCTGACCACCACGAGCATCGAGTTGTCGCTTCCGAAACGGATTTTGTCGGTGATTTCGAACGTGAAGGCCGTGGCGCCGCCGCGGTGCGTGCCGACGTGATAGCCGTTGACGAAGAGGTCGGCGACCGACTGTACGCCGTAGAATTTCACGAAAAGGCGTTTCGAAGCCCATTCGACGGGGATATACATGCCGTTCTGGTAGCTGCCCGTGGTTTCGAGCCAGTAGCCCTGGGCCAGCGGATCGGTGTTCCAGCTGTGGGGCAGGGTTACGTGGCGGGCGTTGTCGGAGGTTTTCTCCGACTTGAAGAAAAAGCGCCACCCTTCGTTGATCGGGAAGACCTCGCGGGCGCTGGCCGTCATTGCGACGACGTTCAGCAGCAGGAGAATCGTTAGGTATCTTTTCATGGCAGAGCTGGTTAAATGCTGTATGATGCAAAGATAGTGCAAGCCGGGTGCAGAACCAAGCGTTGCTTGGGGTTTGCCGTGGCGCCGCCTATCCGTGCGGGGGTTTATCTTTGGCAAAGATAATACAAGCCGGGCTGAAAATCAAACTTATCTGTCTTTGCCGTTGCGCCGTTTGTGTTCCGAAGGGGAAATGCCAGCCGGGCGCAAAGCCGGAACGGGGTCCGGTTTTACGCCCGGCGGGCATCGGGGCGGCAGGTACGAAAAAATGGCGGACTGCGCCTCTTCGGTCCGCCAAAAAGCAGGGGATGGGTGTGAAACTTGTTAACTAAAAAACAACTCCTTGGGGGTCATCCCCTGCCGAGGATCGCTTTTGCGGAGCCGGCACAGCCGGTTGCCGTGCCGGACCGCGAAGCGTGTGAACTTTAGCGTTTGATGGTAATCGTCATCTCCTCGCCCGTGATCTCGCCGTACTGGTAGGTGAAGCTCGGCGTTACCTTGATGATGATGTCCTTCAGCAGCGTGGCGCTGTTGTTCTCGTAGGTCAGCGTATTGTCTGTGATTTTGATATATGCGGAAGCATCCTTGTCGCTGGCAGGGGTATCGGCATACTCGGCCGATTTCATCTTGAATACGATACCGGCGGTATTTTTCGCTGCTTCGGGTTTTGCCTGGAATACGTCGTAGGCCGTCTTGCCGTTGCCTACCGTAACGGCTTCCCAGGCCTTCGTGTCTTTGTTGTATTCGATCCACGACTTACCGTCGGCGTCGATCAACTGGAGGTTCTCGAACATATTGGCCGTAGTCGCCTCGTTGGTCTTGTAAGCGACCTCGATAGCCTTGGTCTGTGCCAGCGTCTTGATCGGGGTCTGGATCTCCACGCGCAGCGGCAGGGAAGCTACCTGGATGTTCGTGTCCTTGATCTTAACGACAGTCTTGATGTCGACATAGTTGCGGTTTGCTGCGCTCCAGTCGAGTTTGTCGCCCTTGACGACGGCGTATTTGTCGCCCTTGTTCGGTTTGTCGTCTTTGGAGGTCACTTCGAACGTAAAGTCGTACTTCTCGGCGTCCACCTCGTTGAAGTAGGTCGGCAGTGTGATGTTGGGCCACTCCCAGAGGTTGGTCGTCCCGTTGACCAGACCTTCGACTACGGTCGTCATCACGCCTGCGATGTCGGTTACGTGTCCGACATTGTACCTCAAGTCGAAGTCGGGGATCGTGACATTGTAGTTGAACGTTACGGAAATCTTCTGGCCGTACCAGGTCGTCCATTCGGCTTTCTGCTCGAACTTGTCGCCCGTCGCGGTGATGTCCTTGGCATTCAGCACGCCCTTCAGGGTCGATGCGGTGACGGTCATTGCCGTGCCGTTGGTGTTCTCGATCACCGTGCCCTTCTCATTTGCTTTGTTGAAGAGTTTCGTTACGCCTGCGGGCGTTGCGGGATCGGTCGTAGCTGCGAAGATAGCCTCGGCGAACTCCGCTTCGCTGGCGAATCCGGCCTTGTTGGCTGTGTAAACGTCCTTCCACGTCTTGCTGACGCTCTTCGTCTCGTAGCCGATGGCGTTGTCGACGATGTAGTTGACGGGCGCCGGGGCGGCTCCGAAGGCGATCTGGCCCTTCAGTTTGTAGTCGACGTTCTGGTATACATAGACATACTCGATGTCATAGGCCTTGCCCCACTCGTATGCATCTGCCTGAACGGAGGCTTTCACGCCCATGGCGATCTGGCTGGCGAATGCGGTGAATCGGATGCCGAGATCGTTGTCGACCTCCTTGCCGGCGACCTTGACCGTCGAACGGTCCGTGTCGAGGTTGCCCAGCGTGATAATATCCTCGATGGTGACCTCCTTCGGCAGGTCGATGTCGTTCACCAAAGCGATTTCGCCGAAGATGTTATCGGAGATTTCCGGAGTGGCGGTCTGCCCGGTGATGCCGTTCTTGACGAACGCATAGCTCCATGCCAGCGGTTTGGGAGTCTCCTTGAAGGTGAAGGTCGCGCCGGCCTGGTTGGTGATGATGTAGGTCTGCGGCGCCTCGATCGTTGCCGTCGTGGCTTTCCCGTCGACGTTGATCACGATTTTGTGTGCGCATACGACGTTCTTGCCTACGTCGCCGGAAACGCCTGCTGCACGGAAGTCCACCGTAGCGAGTTTCGTGTCGTAAACGAGTTTCGAGTTGTCGACGCGCAGGATGAATTTGCCGATCTCGGTTTTGTCCGTAATCTCGGCCGACTGGCTGGCGTCGGCGTAGTATTTGGGCGTTACGGTGTAAGCGCCGATGCTGATTTTCGAGCCAAGCAGTTTGTTGACGTTGTCCAGCGTCATCAGGGTCTTGCCTCCGTCGAGCGAAGCCAGCAGCTGCGTATTCTCCAGCAGCGTCTTCTTGCTGACGGCCTGCTTGTTGAACGGCATTTCGATGGTGGCGTAGTCGTAGGCGACCGGCTCCTCGTCCTTGGTGTAAACGCCGAGTTCGATCTCTTGGGCTTCGTCGGGCATGATGCTGGCGAAGTTCGACAGCACGTTGTTCGTTACCTCCGAGGCGGTTTCGTCCTCGGCGCCGGTTCCGGGATTCACGGTGTTCTCGATCGAAAGGGCCAGCGTGATCCATTTCTCCTCTTTCTCGTAAAGCTCACCAAGCTCCTCCGCCGACATGGTGGCGGTTACGGCGAACTTACCCTCCTCGATAAACCGAACGTCGGTGATGGCGGCTGCGGGAGTTGCCGTTGCGGCACGGGTTTTTATCTGCTCGGAGACAATAGCGAACGTCGCTTTTCCGTTAGCATAGGCATCTACGAGGTCTTTGGCCAGCGAGGCCGGCGTGACGCGGTAGGTCAGCGTGACCATTCCGTTGCCGATGGGGGTGGCTCCGACCTTGTAGAAATCCATCGTAGTATAGGATCCGCCACTGCCAACATACATGGTTCCGGGAACGTTTACCAGCGACTGGATGCGGTTGATCAGCGCAGCGACATCGGCCTGAAGTTGGGCGATGGCCTGCTTGAAGGCGCCGAGTTCCGCAGTCAGGTCGCTCTTCTTCAGGTAGCCCTGCGTCGAAATGAGGCTGATGATCTGCCTGCTCAATGCGGATTCGGCGTTCTTTACCGCTTCGGCGGCTGCCGAGTTCACGTTCTCGATCCAGGCTTTGTTGTTGACGTCCATGTATTCCTTGACGAATTCGGAGGCCTCCTCGCCGGCAATTTTGCTGATGGCGGTCTTGATGTCCTTCACGGCCGGGTCGTTGGTGATGGCGGCCAGGACGGCTGCGACAGCCTGATTCTTCACGGCAGTGGTCAGCTCGCTGTTTTTGGCCAGCTCTTCGAGGATGCCTTTTTTGACCTCGCCGCCGATTTTGGACCAGAGGTCAGCGGCTTTGAGCTGATTCTCGATCAGGGCCTTCACCTGCGCTTCGTTTTGCAGGCCTTTGATCAGATCCTGCACCTGTGTCACGGTCTGGAACCCGAGGTCTCCGACTTTCTTTTTGAGGTCGGCGTCCTTGACGTAGGCTGCCAGCTCCTGGCTCAATTCGGCATCGGTGACGAATTTCGAGAAATCGACATCCTTCAGTTTGTCTGAAATTGTCTGAAGGGCGGAAGCATCGGCCTTCAGTTCGACTTTCGCATTTAGATCGTCGATCTTTTTGTTGATGTCGTCGATGTCGTCGTCGTAGTCCTTACACCCGACACCGGCCAGCATGGTTCCGGTTAAGAACAATGCCAGGAATTTTCTAAACAAGTTGTTGTTTTTCATAGTAAAAATGGTTGAAATAAAGATGTGTTTGTATTTAGTTTTCAATTTGTTATTCGGACGACCCTCTTTTTGTTGGTATCATATATGATACGCATGGTGCAAATATATATATAAAAATTTGCACAGCAAAATTTTTGTCCAAATTTTTGAAATGGGAATGAACTATCAAGATGAAATCCTTTATATCTCTACGAGGATCAAGGAGTTGAGGAAGGAACGCAAGCTGACTGTACAGGAGCTGGCTTACCGGTGTGACATGGAAAGATCCAACTTGAGCCGCATCGAGGCGGGGCGGACTAATCTTACCGTAAAAACCATTTGCAGCATCTGTAATGCGTTGAGTGTTAATATGCGCGATGTAATACGTTAGGACGATATACCTATATTTATATATATTGCGCCTAATCGTTCGTTGTATGCTTTTTTGGGCCGTTTCTTTAAAATTCGTATCTTTACGGTGATAATTTAACGGCTTATTGAACACGCTTGATTTAATCGTCTGCCTCGTGCTGGCGCTGGCCGTCTGGAACGGATGGCGCCAAGGCTTCGTCGTGCAGATATGCTCCCTTGCAGGGATTGTGGCGGGCATTTGGATCGCGGCGCGTTTCGGCGCGCAGGTCGGCGGATGGCTGCGGCTCGATGACGAAGTGGCCGCCGCGGGCGGTTTCGTCACGGCGCTCGTCGTCGTGATCCTCGTCGTGGCGATCGCCGGCAGGGTGGTGCGCAAGGTCTTTCACTTTGCGGGACTGGGCGTTGCCGACACGCTGCTGGGCATTGCCGTATCGGTTTTGAAGTACCTGCTCGTGTTGAGCGTGCTCTTCTCGGCCTTCGATGCGCTGAATGAGGATTATTGCCTCGTGGGGCCGCGGACGATCGAGCAGTCGAAAAGCTACAAGCCTGTCCGGTGGCTTTCCGAATCCATTTTCCCTTTTCTGGAGTGGGTCGGCGAGCGGGTTCCCCGGCAGGAGGAAAAAACGGAGACCGATGGATAGAAAGTTTACAGCCACAGTGGTCCGGGCGACGGGCAGTTGGTACGACGTGCTGCACGACGGTGAGACGGTGCGCTGCCGCATCCGGGGCAGACTGCGCCTGAAAGGGGTGCGTTCGACCAATCCCGTGGTGGTGGGCGACGAAGTGGCGTGCGAGGCCGACGAGGGGGGCGACTATGTGATCGCCGACATCTTGCCGCGGCGCAACTACGTGATCCGCCGGGCTTCGAACCTTTCGAAAGAGTCGCATATCATCGCCGCCAACGTCGACCAGGCGCTGCTGATGGCGTCGCTGCGTTCGCCCGAGACGCCCACGGAGTTCGTGGACCGGTTTCTGGTGACCTGCGAGGCCTACAAGGTCCCGGTGACGATCCTCCTGTCGAAGCTCGACCTGCAGGACGCGGAGGCCGTCGCGGAGTTCCGCGCGGTCTACGAGGGGGCCGGCTACCGGGTGCTGGAGGTGTCGGTCCGGGAGGGCCGGGGCGTGGAGGAGGTGCGCGAACTGCTTGCGGGGCGCACGACCCTCGTTTCGGGAAATTCGGGCGTCGGGAAGTCGACGCTGATCCAGGCCATCGACCCCTCGCTGGACATCCGCACGGGCGAAATCTCCGAAAGTCACCACAAGGGCCGCCATACGACGACATTTTCGACGATGTACCCCCTGGCCGGAGGCGGCGCGGTGATCGACACGCCGGGCATCAAGGGGTTCGGACTGATCGACATCGACGAGGCCGAGCTGTGGCACTATTTTCCCGAGATGATGCGCGTTGCGCCCGCCTGCCGCTTCTACAACTGCACCCACACCCACGAGCCGGGCTGTGCGGTGACCGAAGCCGTGAAGGCGGGCGAAATCGCCTGGCCGCGTTACGAAAGCTACCTGAAAATCCGCGATGAAGATGAAAAATACCGCAAATAACGACTCCCCGGGACCGGACTTCGATTTCGGTCCCGATGCCGCACACGCCGCTGAGCGCATCGCCTGCCTCGCCGGGTTTATGACGCCGGAACGGTATGCCGTTTTGCGGAAGACGGTCTCCATGCGCACGCGCTACATGACGGTGCTGGCCGAGAACATGTACCACGGGCAGAATGCCGCGGCGCTGATCCGCCATTGCGAGGCGTTCGGCGTGCAGGAGATGCACACCGTGGAGACGCTCTGCCCGTTCGAACCCAATCCCGACATTGCGCGCGGCACGCACCAGTGGGTCGACGTGCGCCGCCACGCCTCGACGGGCGAGGCCGTCGCCGCCCTCAAGGGGGCGGGCTACCGGATCGTGGCCACCACGCCCCACCGCGAGGACGCGACGCCCGAGACGTTCGATGTCGGGCGGGGACCTTTCGCGCTGGTCTTCGGGACGGAACACGCCGGGATTTCCGACGAGGTGATCGCTTCGGCCGACGAATTCCTGCGCATCCCGATGTGCGGCATGGTCGAGAGCCTGAACGTCTCGGCCTCGGCGGCGATCCTGATCTACACGCTCTCCGAGCGCATGCGCCTCACGGTCGGCAACTGGCGGATGTCCGACGCCGAACAGGCCGAAACGCTCTGCCGCTGGATGCGGCGCAGCGTGAAGGATTCCGAAGCGATTTTGCAACGCCGGGGTATGGTCCCGGATTTATAGGCGGCTTCGGCGCTCCTGGCCCGAATCCGCGCAAATGGATAAAATAGTATGATTCTCCGCAAACAATTTCTGGCGCATGTCGCCCAGACCTCCCCGTCGCCGATGCTGGTGGAGGTCGCGCGCGCCGAAGGCTCGTTTTTCTATACGCCCGAAGGCAAGCGTTATTTCGACCTCGTGGCCGGGGTTTCGGTCAGCAATGTCGGTCACGGCAATCCGGCCGTGGTGCGCGCCGTGCAGGAGCAGGCTGCGCGCTACATGCATGTGATGGTCTACGGCGAGCTGGTCGAGACGCCGCAGGTGGAGTATGCCGCCAGGATCGCGTCGCTGTTGCCCGCGCCGCTCGAAAGCGTCTATTTCGTCAACTCGGGCGCCGAGGCGGTCGAGGGGGCTTTGAAACTGGCGAAACGTTTTACCCGGCGTACGGAGATCGTCTCCATGCGCCGCGCCTACCACGGGTCGACGCACGGCGCGATGAGCATGATGGGTGCGCCCGAGGGCGAGGAGTGGAAGGGGGCGTTCCGGCCCCTGCTGCCCGACGTGCAGGCCGTGGAGTTCAACGATTTCTCCGAACTGGAGCGCATTACGCGCCGCACGGCCTGTGTGCTGGCCGAGCCGGTGCAGGGCGAGGCCGGCGTCCGTCCGCCCCGTCCGGGTTATCTGGAAGCGCTGCGCAGACGCTGCGACGAAGTCGGCGCGCTGCTGATTTTCGACGAGATACAGACCGGCATGGGCCGCACGGGCCGCCTGTTCGCCATGCAGAAATACGGCGTCACGCCCGACATCGTCTGTCTGGCCAAGGCCTTCGGCGGGGGCATGCCCCTCGGGGCGTTCGTCGCGCGTCACGAGGTGATGGACACCCTGCAGGAAAATCCCGCGCTGGGGCATATCACCACTTTCGGCGGCCATCCGGTCTGCTGTGCGGCGGGACTCGCGGCGCTGAATTACCTGGTGGACAACAAGGTGGTCGAAAGGGTCGAAACGAAGGGCGCGTTGTATGAAATGCTGCTGAAGGATCATCCCGCCGTGCGGGAAATCCGCCGCAGCGGCCTGCTGCTGGCCGTCGAGCTGGGCGAATCGGCGAAACTTTACCGCATCATGGAACTGTTCCGGGAGGCGGGCATCTTGAGCGACTGGTTCCTGTTCTGCGATACGGCGTTCCGCATTTCGCCGCCCCTCACGATCTCGGAGGACGAAGTGCGCGAAAGCGCCGCGCTGATCCGCAGTTGTCTGGACCGGTTGTAAAAACAAAAGGGAGGCTTCGAAGCCTCCCTTTTCTATGCCTCTTCGGCAAACGCCTTCAGTTTGGCGATCTCCTCGCTCCAGCGCGCTTCGTCGGGGGTTTCGAGGATCAGCGGAATGCCGTCGAAACGCTTGTCGGAAGCGATATAGCGGAAGCATTCCATGCCGATCATGCCCTCGCCCAGCGGCGTGTGGCGGTCGACGCGGCTGCCCAGAATCTTCATCGCATCGTTCAGGTGCATGCCTTTCAGGTATCCGAATCCGACGACGCGTTCCAGTTCGGCGAACGTGGCGTCGCACGCCTCGCGCGTCCGGAGGTCGTACCCCGCCGCGAAGGCGTGGCAGGTGTCGATGCAGACGCCCACCCGCGATTTGTCCTCCACGCGCTCGATCAGATAGGCGAGGTGCTCGAAGCGGAATCCGAGGTTCGAACCCTGCCCCGCGGTGTTCTCGATCACCGCCGTCACGCCGTGCGTGCGGTCGAGCGCCATGTTGATCGACTCGGCGATCCGGTCGAGCGACTCCTGCTCGGTGATCTTCTGCAGGTGGCTGCCGGGATGGAAGTTCAGCCGGTCGAGGCCCAGCAGTTCGCACCGCTGCATCTCGTCGAGGAACGCCGCGCGCGATTTTTCGAGCGGTTCCTTCTCGGGATGTCCGAGGTTGATCAGGTACGAGTCGTGGGGCAGAATCTGTGCGGGCGTGTAGCCGTAGCGTTCGCACGCCTCGCGGAAGGCGTCGATCTCGCCCGCGGCGAGCGGTTTGGCGACCCACTGCCGCTGGTTCTTGGTGAAAAGGGCGAAGCCCTCGGCTCCGATAGCGTGTGCGTTGGCCGGAGCGTTCTCCACGCCGCCCGCAGCGCTTACGTGCGCTCCGAAATATTTCATAGTTGGTCCTTTCCGTTTAACTTTCAGACAAAGTTAAAGTTTTTATAAATAAATTCATAAATTTGTAGATTGAAAATCAAATACAATCGCTTCGTTATGAAACATTTTTACCTGATTCTCACGCTGGCGTCACTCGTCGGGGCCTCCGTTCCGGTCTCGGCCCAGATTTCAATCGACGAAGTCAATGCCGAACGGCGGAACGTGACGTTCCGCGACCGGCTGAAGTCCACGTCCGTCGATGCCGATTATTTCAGCCTCGCCCGCTACAAGGCCGAGCGCGCCGCAATCCGCAAGGAGCGCAACTACCTCGAATTGGGCGGCGGCCTGCAGGGAACGCTGACTTCGTACAACGATCCCTGGATCTCGGTGTCGGGCGGTGACAACTCCATTGCGCTGGTGGCGACCTTCAACCTGCGGCATATCTTCAAGAAGAACCTCTTTTCCATCGAAACCAAGTTCAATGCCAAGCTGGGTTACAACCGCATGAAGGTCGAGACGCAGCGCGTGGGGCCGGACGGCAAGCCGATGGTCGACGAGAGCGGCAACAAGATCATGGACAGCGAAGGCGTATGGTTCAAGAATCAGGACGAGTTCGTCATCTGGGTGAACCCGGCGTTCGAAATGGCGAAGAACTGGACTTACGGTTCAATTCTGCAATTCCGCAGCCAGTTCGTCAACGGTTACAAATCGCGCTCCGAGCAGGAGAAGAAGCACCTCAAGAGCAAGTTTATGACTCCGGGTTACCTCGACATTTCGCTGGGTATCACCTACAAAAGCCCTCAAAAGAAATTCCCCATCACGGTCAACATGTCTCCGCTCGCCTTGAACGCCACCTTTGCCGAAAGCGACTGGATCCGCATGCGGCAGGTCGACGGCGACGGCAAGGAGATCAAACCGGCCTATCCCTATGGTATCGAGGACCCCGAGAAGACCTCGAAATACGAGGGCGGTTCGTCGGTCGAGATCGGTTTCGACCGCACGTTCGGCAAGACGGGCTACCTGCGTTACATCACGACGATCTTCTCCTTCTACGGCTGGATTACCGACATCGGCCAGAAGAACAAGATCAGCGACTACACCAAGTACCTGGAGGCCTACGACAAGTGGGCCGACAAGGAAGATACCAGCGTCGGGCATGACATCAAGGACAAGCCCCGCCTGCCGATCCATCCCACGGTGCGTTGGGAAAACACGCTCGAAATCAAGGCGACGAAATACCTCTCCACGAAGGTTAGTTTCCAGCTCTACTACAACCGGGCGCAGAACGTCGACGTGCAGACCCGTACGCTGTTGCAGGTGGGTCTCACCTATACTTTCAAGAACAAGCCGAAACCCTGATAAGTTTTAAATACCGAACCGGCGTCTTTGGCGCCATCATACGATGTACAAAAACTCGAAACACACCGTCCTCTTCCCGCTGCTGCTGGCCGCGGGAGTCGTTCTGGGCCTCGTTCTGGGCCAGTATCTGGGCCGCAACACCACCACGTCGCAGCTCAAGGGCATGCTCAGCCGCATGGCGCTGCCCGACAACAAACTCTCCTATACGCTCTCGCTGATCGAGAACCAGTATGTCGACTCGGTGTCGATGGACTCGCTCGCCGAACACGTCATTCCGATGCTGGTCAAGGAGCTGGACCCCCATTCGGTCTATATCCCCGCCGCGGAAATGCAGGCTCTGAACGAACCTCTCGAAGGGGAGTTCGACGGCATCGGCGTGGTCTTCAACATGGCCACCGACACGGTCATCGTGCTGAACGTCATTCCGCAAGGCCCGAGCGACAAGGCCGGCGTCAAGGCCGGGGACCGCATTGTCGAGATCGGCGATTCGCTTGTCGCCGGGCGTAAGATTCCCCAGAACAACGTCGTCAAAATGCTGCGCGGACCGCGCGGCACGACGGTCCGTCTCGGTCTCGAACGGCAGGGCATCTCCGATCTGGTCGAGGTCGAGGTCGTGCGCGGCGTCATTCCCATCAGGAGCATCGAATCGGCCTTCCGCATCGCCGACGGCGTGGGGTACGTCAAGCTGGGGCAGTTCGCGCGGACCACTTTCGACGAATTCCGCAAGGCGCTGGCGTCGCTGCGCGCCGAAGGGGTGACGAAACTGATTTTCGACCTGCGGGGCAATTCCGGCGGGTTCCTCGATCAGGCGATCGCCGTGGCCAACGAGTTTCTGCACGAGGGCCAGTTGATCGTCTACACCGAGGACCGCCGTCACGAGCAGCTGCGCGAATACGCCGACGGCAAAGGCTCGGCGCAGGACATGGAGGTCGTGGTGCTGATCGACGAGGGAAGCGCCTCGTCGAGCGAAATTCTCGCCGGAGCGTTGCAGGACAACGACCGTGGTACGATTATTGGTCGTCGTTCGTTCGGCAAGGGTCTCGTACAGCGTCAGATACCGTACAGCGACGGATCGGCCCTGCGGCTGACCACGGCGCGCTACTATACGCCCACGGGCCGCTCGATCCAGAAGCCCTACACGATCGGGGATGACGCGGACTACGAGGAGGATCTTTGGAACCGTTACCGGAACAACGAGTTTTTCTCGGCCGACAGCATCCATTTCGCCGACTCGCTCAAGCGGGTGACGCCGGGCGGAAAGGTGGTCTACGGAGGCGGCGGCATCATGCCGGACGTGTTCATTCCGGCCGATACGACCGACGTGACGAAGTATTTCGTCGAGGTGGCGGGCCGCAACATCCTCTACCGCTATACGATCGAGTATGCCGACCGTCACCGTGAGGCGCTCAATGCGGTGAAGACCATTGATGAGTTGCAGACGCTGCTCGACAGCGACAAGACCCTTGTGGATGATTTCGTCCGCTATGCCGCCCGGAAGGGCGTTGCGCCGCGCTATGGCGACATCGCCCGTTCGCGGAGGCTGATCGAGGCCCAGCTCCGGGCCTATATCGGCCGCAATACGGCGTTGGAGGACAATGGTTTTTACGCAAACATCTATCCCGTGGACAACGTCGTCGTACGCGCCATCGGGATCTTAAAGGAGGAGAATGAAAATGATTAAAAAACTGATCGGTATTATCGTGGCTGTGGCAGTAGTCGTCATTATCGTCGTTGCGGCCATCCGGCGCGACAACTTCCAGTCGATGGTGCGGCGCGATGAATTGTTGAACGGCGTCGAGCCGGCCGCGGAACCTCCGCACCTGATCTCGCCCGCCGAACTCGACGTTCCGGCCGAAGGCGTCCCGGCCAAGGACGCTCCGGCTGCGGGGACGGTCGATTCGTTGAGCGTCGAAATTACGGATTCGCTTCCGTAAGCCGGGATCGGTATGTATGCAACGGCGGCCCCGTAAGGGGCCGCCGTTTTTCGTGCGTCGGGGCGGGGCGGTCCGAGAGAAACGGTCCCGCAGATCTCCGCCAGCCGGTTTCGCGCCGGTTAGAAGTATTTGACCTCCGAGCCTTCGATGGCCGAAAGAATGTTGTTCGCGGCCGAAGAGGCTCCGATGCGGAACAACTCCGTCGTGAGCCACTCTTTGCCGAGTATCTCCTCGACGATCGTGTAGTAGAGCGCGGCGTCTTCGGCCGTGCGGACCCCGCCTGCGGCCTTGAAGCCGACCTTGCGGCCCGTTTTGTCGTAGTAGTCCCGGATCGCCTGGCACATCACCACGGCGGCCTCGGGCGTTGCGGCCACGTCGATCTTGCCCGTCGAGGTCTTCACGAAATCGGCCCCTGCCAGCATCGACAGCAGCGACGCCTTGCGGATCAACTCGGGGGTTTTCAGCGCTCCCGACTCGATGATCACCTTCAGCACCACATCGTCGTCCATCTCCGTGCGGATCACCTCCACCTCGTTGGCCGCCTCGTCGTATTCACCCGTGAGCATGCGCCCCACATTGAGGACGATGTCCACCTCGTCGGCGCCGTTCTCCACGGCCATCGCCACTTCGAGGGCCTTCACTTCGAGAAAGGTCTGCGCCGCGGGAAATCCCCCGCCGACGCTCGTGATCTTCATCGGCGTGCCGTCCACGGCCAGCCCCACGGTCTCGACGAACGAGGGATAGATGCAGATCGAAGCCACGTTGGGAATGTGGGGGTATTTTTGGTAGAACTCCGCGGCCTTGCGGGCGAATTCCGTGACGGATTTCACCGAATCGTTGCACGACAGCGTCGTGAGGTCGATGGCCGAGTAGCAGAATTTGTAGACCTCGGTGTTGTGGTTGCGGGCCTCTGCGGCCTTGCGGATGCGTGCGACCTCTTCGTCGACTTGCGATGCGCTCCACGCCGGGGCGTATTCTTTCAGATGGTTGGCGTATTCCATACGATCGTGTTTTTTACAAAATTAGAAAAATTATTCGATCCCGCATCGTTTCCGGATCAATTATTTTAACGGTGTCCGACATCGGCCGCCGCCCGGACGCGGCACCGGGGATGGCGCCGGGCCGTTTCTCCGAAAAACGGATACACCTGCGCTTTTGCTGCGGGGCACACGGGGCAGGATGCAAAAAAAGAGCCTGAACCCTCTCGGGCCAGACTCTTTTTTATCCGATGAAGCCGATTACTTCTTCAGCGCCTTCAGGTTGATGTCCTTGGCGGCCTTCTGGGCCAGCGCGGGATTCTTCGAAACAGCGCTCTTCAGCTGGGCCTCTGCGGTCTTCAGGTCGCCTTCCTTGGCGGCGATAACGGCGCGCAGGTAGTCGGCGTCAGCCGAGTTGTCCTTGGCGATGGCCTTCTTGGCGCCGGCCAGGTCGTTCGACTGAACCAGGGCGATGGCTGCGTTGTAGCCTTCTAGGTTCTTGGCGGCAGCCTTGTAGTCGCCTTCGGCGGCAGCCATGGCGGCCTTGGCCTGGGCGTCGGCGGCAGCGGCGTACTTCTTGGCCTCTGCCGTGTTGCCGTTAGCCAGGTTGGCGAGCAGCAGGTTCTTGCTCAACTCCTTCGACGAATCCAGCTTGGCAGCCTTCTCGAACGATTTCAGAGCGGCGGCCTTGTCACCGGCCTGCGTCTGGGCAACGCCGAGGTTGTTCCATACGCGGGCGTCGTTGAACTTCTTCGAAGCGGCGGTCAGGATGGCAACCTGCTCCTCGGCTCCGTTGGCCAGCTCCTGGGCGGCATAGAGGTACTGCTCTACGGTCAGGTCGCCGCCGTTGCGGTATGCAGCCATGATCTCGGCGTCGGTCAGACCCTGGAGGTCGGTGCTGTTGACGATCTGCGAGCGGCGCAGTTCGGGAAGGATGTCCTTCTTCAACTCGTTGAATACGGTCGACATGTTCTTGATCTCGGTCTCACGCTCTGCGGGCGAGTTGTAGAGGCTCAACACCTGGAGAATGAGGTTCTTGTCCTTGATGTCCGACTTCTCGACCAGCTCCTTGAAGCCGTCCCAGTCTTCGCCGTAAGCGGCGGCGTCGATGTCCAGACCGGCGTCCTTGAGCAGCTTGGCAACGACCTTCTTACCCGATTCGCTGCGCTTCTTCGAAAGCGTGTCGTTGAACTTCACCGGACCGTCGGGCGAAGCGTAGCCCTTCACGGCGATGTTCTGCGTGGCGCGGTCGTTCGTGAGGTTCTTGTCCACGTTCTCCTTGAATGCGCCGAGGTTGGCGTTCTTCTCGTTCTTCTTCGTCACGACCGACGAGTTGATGGCGTAGAGCAGGTCGGTCTTGTCGACTACCGTGGTGACCTTCTTGTAGTTGTTGGCCATCTGATCCATCAGGTCGCCGTACTTGAGGTCCTTCTGCAGGGTGTTCAGACCGTAAGCTACCGTCAGGCCGAATTCCTTGGCGATGGCAGCCTTGGCAGCGGCGTCGTTGCCGGCCAGCACGGCAGCCTGCTCCTTGGTGGGGATGGCGCCGGTGTTCAGGTTGACGAGCACGAACTCCTTGGCCTTGCCTTTCGGGCATTTGATCTCGGCGCGGAGCTGCAGGGCGCACTGGTCCATGCGGGGATCGTACGGGAACTCGACGTGCTGCGTGTAATTGCCGCCGTTGCTCATGTCTACGACTGCATAGTTCTCGTCTACCTTCGAACCCTGGTAGTATTGGGTGGCGCCGGCCACTTCGCCGCCTTCGAATACGATGACGGGAGTAACTTTGATGATGGCTTTCTTGTTGAAATACTCAACGGGGAAGGTTACATTGATGTCTGCGGCAACCGTGCCGTTGTTCAGCGTCAGGATCTCGGGGGTGACCGTCAGCTTGATGTCGTCCCGGTTCTTGGCCATCTTCTTGAAGCAGTTGCAACTCGAGAATGCCAGTGCGGCAGCTACGAGCACAACGCTCAATTTCATTAAGTTTTTCATAATAGGTAAAAGTTAATGTGTTTATTTTGAATTTGTTTGCCTCTTTCGTTCGTTCCGCCGCCTCTCTGTCCGCCCGCTGTCCGTTCTTCGTTGTCCGTCCGTGCAGGCGCTTGCCGGGCTGCGGAACAGTGCAAATATAGAAAACTCTTGCTGATTATGCAATATTCCGGACGGAAATCAACGCTTTTTTCCGTCCGAAATATCCACATTAACAGTCTTTTTATTCCTCTTTGTGCTCGTGGCGCTCCCGGCGTTCGCCGCGGTCGCGGCGTTCGCCACGCTCACCGCGCTCGGGACGCGGGCGGCGCTCACGCTCCACATAGCCTTCGGGCTTGGGCAGAAGCGCCTTGCGCGACAGTTTGAGCTTGTTGGTCTTGGGGTCTACGCCGATCAGCTTGACGTCGATCTCGTCGCCCTCTTTCAGACCCGTCTCCTCCATGGTCTCGAAGCGCTTGTAGTCGATCTCCGAGATGTGGAGCAGGGCGTCCTTGCCCGGCATGATCTCGACGAACGCGCCGAAGGCGACGATCGAGCGGACTTTGCCGTGGTACGTCTCGCCCACTTCGGGGATGGCTACGATGGCCTTGATGCGGGCCAGCGCTCCGTCGAGGGCCTCCTTGTCGATGCCGAAGATGTCCACGATGCCCTTGTTGTCCACCTCCGTGATGGTGATGGTGGTGTTGGTGGTCTTCTGGATGTCCTGGATCACCTTTCCGCCCGGGCCGATAACCGGACCGATCATATCCTGCGGAATGACGATCTGCACGATGCGCGGCACGCAGGGCTTGTAGTCCTCGCGCGGCTCGGCGATGCACTCGGTGAGTTTGCCGAGGATGTGCATGCGGCCTTTGCGTGCCTGCTCCAGCGCGGCGGCCAGCACCTCGTAGGAGAGTCCGTCGACCTTGATGTCCATCTGCGTGGCGGTGATGCCGTCTTTGGTTCCCGTCACCTTGAAGTCCATGTCGCCCAGGTGGTCCTCATCGCCCAGGATGTCCGACAGCACGGCCCATTTGCCGGTTTCGGAATCGGAGATCAGCCCCATGGCGATACCCGACACGGGTTTGCGGAGCTTCACGCCGGCGTCCATCAGCGCGAGGGTTCCGGCGCAGACCGTGGCCATCGACGACGAGCCGTTCGACTCGAGGATGTCCGACACGACGCGCACGGCGTAGGGGTTGTCCTCGCCCAGCGGAATCATCGGCTTCAGGGCGCGCCATGCCAGGTGGCCGTGGCCGATTTCGCGGCGCGAGAGGCCGCGGGCGGCCTTGGCCTCGCCCGTCGAGAAGGGCGGGAAGTTATAGTGGAGCACGAACTGCTCGGTACCCTGCACGAGCACCTCGTCCTTGACCTTTTCGTCGAGTTTCGTGCCGAGCGTAACGGTCGTCAGCGACTGCGTTTCGCCGCGGGTGAAGATCGCCGAGCCGTGGGCTGCGGGCAGGTAGCCCACCTCGCACCAGATCGGACGGATCTCGTCGGTCTTGCGGCCGTCGAGACGGACGCCTTCGTCGAGGATCATGTTGCGCATGGCCTTCTTCTGCACGTCGTCGTGGAAATATTTGTGGATCAGCGGCGCCTTCTCGATCAGCTCCTCTTCCGAATAGCGGGCTGCGAACTCGGCTTCGAGCGCGTTGAACTTGTCTTCGCGCTCGTGCTTCATCGTGCCGCTCGTGGCGATGGCGTAGGCCTTGTCGTAAAGCTCTCTGATGATCGTCTGGCGCAGTTCTTCGTCGTTGACCTCGTGGCAGTAGGTGCGTTTCACGTCCTTGCCCAACTCCTTCGACAGCTCGATCTGTACGGCGCAGTGCTTCTTGATCTCCTCGTGCGCGAACTTGATGGCGCCGAGCATCACCTCTTCCGAAACCTCCTTCATCTCGCCCTCGACCATCAGGATGTTGTCGATCGTACCGCCGACCATGATGTCCAGGTCGCATTCGGGCATCTCCGAATAGGTGGGGTTGATGGCGTATTCGCCGTTGCGGCGTACGACGCGGACCTCCGAGATGGGGCCGCCGAAGGGAATGTCCGATACGGCCAGCGCCGCCGAGGCGGCCAGACCGGCCAGCGCGTCGGGCTGAATATCCTTGTCCGCCGAGATGAGGTTGACCGTCACGTAGACTTCGGCGTGGTAATCCGCGGGGAACAGGGGCCGGAGGGCGCGGTCGATCAGGCGGGCGACGAGCACCTCGCTGTCGTTGGCGCGCGCTTCGCGCTTCATGAAACCGCCGGGGAAGCGGCCTACGGCGGCGTACTTCTCCTTGTATTCGACCTGGAGGGGCATGAAATCGGTGTCGGGTTTTGCATCCTTTGCGGCCACGACGGTTCCGAGCAGCATCGTGTCGCCCATCTTGACGACGACCGAGCCGTCGGCCTGCTTGGCCAGTTTGCCCGTCTCGATCTCGATCTGGCGACCGTCGGCCAGCGTGATGATCTTGCGGACTGCGTTGTACAGCTTCTTTTCTTCCATAAAAATTTTAAACCTATAATGTTTTCGAATTGTTTTTCGCAACGAAAATGAAGGCAACCCCTCTCGGGAATTGCCTCCATTTCTTCCTCGGGACTACTTGCGGAGATTCAGCGTCTTCACGATTGCGCGGTAGCGCTCGATGTCGACCTCCTTCAGGTATTCCAGCAACGCGCGGCGCTTGCCGACCAGGCGCAGCAGTGCGCGCTGGGTTCCGAAGTCGTGCTTGTTGCTTTTGAGGTGTTCCGTAAGGTGGCTGATACGGTAGGAAAACAACGCGATCTGACTTTCGGGCGAACCCGTGTCGGTGTTAGACTTGCCGTACTGGCCGAAAAGCTCCTGCTTTTTCTCAGCTGTTAAATAAGCCATTGTGTAAATTTATTTTACGTTCCACTCTACGACGCATCCCCCTTACCGTGGATAACGCCAGAGCGTTCCGCAAAGGTACGAAATAATTCATAATTCATAATTCATAATTCACAATTATTTTCAATTTGGCGTCTAAAAATAACAAATTAATCGAGAAAATCGT
This sequence comes from Alistipes sp. AF14-19, assembly GCF_003461645.1. Lineage (NCBI taxonomy): Bacteria > Pseudomonadati > Bacteroidota > Bacteroidia > Bacteroidales > Rikenellaceae > Alistipes > Alistipes sp. AF14-19. The sequence continues at coordinate 67,301 of NZ_QTXM01000009.1, read as the reverse complement.
ATTTTTGCGGCTAAACAAGTGAAAATTATGGGGAAAACGGGTGTGCGCGGAACTTTCGCCGCGCTTGTCGCCGCGGTGTTGTGCGGCTGCGGGAGCGAGCCGGATTTCGTCACCGTCGACGGGACGATGCTCGGCACGACGCTGCATGTGGTGGCCGACGTGAAGGGCGTCTCGCGGCAGCGTCTCTATGCGGCCGTCATGGAGCTGGACCGCGAGGCCAAGGCGTCGATGTCGATTTACGATTCGACGTCGCTTGTGAGCCGTCTGAACCGCAACGAGACCGACAGCGTCGACCGTCATATCGCCTTCAACCTGCATCTGGCCGACAGCATCGGCGCGTTGAGCGACGGGCGTTACGACGTGACCGTCAAGCCGCTGGTCGAGGCGTGGGGCTTCGCCGGCCGGGAGCGCGTCGAAAACCCGAACGTCGATTCGATCCTCGAATTCGTGGGCCGCGAAAAGGTCCGTGTCGAGGGAGGGCGGCTGGTGAAGGACGATCCGCGCGTGCAGCTGGACTTCAACTCCGTGGCGAAAGGCTATACGGTCGATCTGCTGGCCGGACTGGTCGAGAAATACGGGGCTGAAAACTACATCGTCGACATCGGCGGCGAGGTCCGCTGCCGGGGACTCAACCGGCAGGGCCGGGCGTGGCGCATCGGCGTCGAAACGCCTTTCGACGGCAACATGTCGGACGGTGAATACCTCCAGAAACGGATTCAGATGACCGGCGGCGGGCTGGCCACCTCGGGCAACTACCGCCGTTTCTACCTCGACGGGGAGGGCAACAAGGTCGCCCACACCATCGACCCCCGCACGGGGCGCAGCGCCCTGTCGCGCCTGCTGTCGGTGACCGTCGCGGCTCCGACCTGCGCCGAGGCCGACGCGCTGGGGACCATGTTTCTGGCGATGGGCGCCGACGATGCGCTGGCGGCCGTGGAACGGATGCCCGGCGTGAAGGCGTACTTCATCCTGGCGGGTGACGGCGGAGAGTACGAGGAGTACGTCTCGCCGGCCATGGAAGCGTTGATTCTGAAATAGCGAGATAAATGAAAACAGCGGTATTCCTCTACAATCCCGAATCGGGCAAGGGCAAAATCGCCCGCAACGTCGGGTGCATCAGTACGATTTTTCAGGCCTACGGCTACGACGTCACGCCGCAGCGGATCGACTTTACGGCCAATCCGTTCGACGGCAACGAGACCATCGACCTGATGGTCGTCGCCGGCGGCGACGGCACGGTGAACTATGCGGTCAACGCCATGAAACGCAAGGGGCTGGACATTCCCATCGGCGTGATTCCGGCCGGTACGGCCAATGATTTCGCCGGGGCGGTCGGCATGTCGCGCGAGCCGCTCGAAGCGGCGCGGCAGATCGCTTCGGGGGCTGTGGACCGGGTCGACGTAGGCCGGGTGAACGACCTGTATTTCGTCAATATCTTTTCGTTCGGAATCTTCACGACCACCTCGCAGCGCACGCCCGACGAACGCAAGCACAAGATCGGCAAGCTGGCCTATATCATCGAGGGGGTCAAGGAGTTCCGCACGATGCACGCCGTGCCGCTGGAGATCGAGGCCGACGGCGAGCGGTTCGACCTGCGGTCGCTGATGGTGCTGATCTTCAACGGCGAGACGGCGGGCGGTTTCCACCTGGCGCGGCGGTCGTCGATCAAGGACGGGCTGTTCGACTGCATCCTGCTGGAGAAGAAGAATTTCTTTCGTTCGACGCTGGCCATGTGCCGCTATCTGGCGGGCGGCAGCCCGAAGATCGTCCGCCACCTCCGGGCGCGGCGGATCGACATCCGTTCGTCGGTCAACGAACCCACGGACGTCGACGGGCAGAAGGGCGCCGAATTCCCGCTGCACATCGAGTGTCTGGCGGGCGGCCTGCGCGTGATGTGCGCCAAACAGGCCTCGGGCAATTTCTGATTTTTACGGTCCGGCTTGTTTGATTCTGCGAAAATTCATACTTTTGTCGGAAAAATTACGACGATATGGCGGATAACGGCAAAACGGCGCGCAGCGGAGGACGCGAAAGTTTGCGCAAGGTCTCCATCTCCCGGATCAAGAAGGAGATGAGTGACGTCTTTTACCTTTCGGACGATCTGGTGATTTCCGCACTCACGGCCGACAAGAATACTACGGCCGATTATCCGACCTCGATCGACGGCTTTACGGCCATCATTATGATGACGGGCGAGGCCACCGTGTCGATCGACATGCAGAATTACAGCATCAAGCCCAACACGATCGTCTTTTTCAACCCCGATTCGATCATCCGCACAATCAAGTGTTCGTCGAACGCCGCGGCCTACCTGCTGGCCTTCTCGAAATCGTTCGTCAACGAGATCCAGATCGACCTCTCGACCTCGCTGCCGGTCTACATGCGCTTCGGCAAGGCCCCCGTGCTGGAGGTCACGCCGCAGGACGTGGACGAAATCCGCCAGTTGTTCCAGCTCATCAAGACCATGCTGCGCAGCGACAAGGAGCGTTACCGCCACGAGATCATCCGCACGCTCTTCACCACGGCGTTCTACATCATCACCGAGATCAACCAGCGCGAGCAGCCCGGCGAGATGAAGCAGGGGCGCTGCGAGGTGCTGTTCGACGAGTTCATGTCGCTGCTGCAACAGTACAACAAGAGGGAGCGCAACGTGAGCTTCTACGCCAAGCAGCTCAATATCACGCCCAAATACCTCTCGTCCGTGGTGAAGGAGGTGAGCGGCAAGACCGCCGCGCGGTGGATCGACGAGTCGGTGATCCTCGAAGCCAAGGCCCTGCTCAAGTATTCCGGAATGAGCATTCAGGAGATCGCCTACCACCTCAATTTCTCGACGCAGTCCTTCTTCGGCAAGTATTTCAAACAGCACACCGGAACCTCGCCCTCGCGTTACAAGCGGAAAGGATAGTTTTCGATTTTACAGGGCCTCTTCCGTCCTGCCTTGTCCGGCCCGAACGGAAAATACGTTTGTATGTCCCGTCCGGGTCGAACTGTGTCAGGATAAAATCCGCTCCTCTAAAATCAAAAAACCGAACCTTGTTTTTCAGGTGGCGGCTCGCGGGTGTCCGCTATGACACGCCGCTATTTCAGCGCTTCGACCACGCGGCCGATCATCGCCGGGATGGCGTGCTCCTCCTGCGCGGTGAAGAAATTGCCGTCGATTTCGAACGGGGCGTCCGTCGCCACGGGGCCCGTCACGGCGGCCTTGGCCATCGGGTGCACGGCGACGCGCCGTCCGGCGGCGACGCCTGCGAATCCGAACATCATCCCTGCGGCGCAGTGGCCGATCATCGGTTTGCCCGTCTCCCCGAAGGTTTTCAGCACCTCCATCAGGTCCCTGTTCCAAGGCTCGCCGGCATGCTGCGCGAAGACCGGCACGGCGTCGCCGCAGGCGAACACCAGAGCGTCGTACTCCTCTTCGTGACCCTTGAGGTTGGCGATCACGTCGTCGGCCGTCAGGCCGATGCCCGAGTTGGTGCGGATCTCGCGGCTTTCGGCCACGGCGAACACGGTGCAGGGAATCTTGTTTTCGAAAAACGTTTCCAGATACTGGAACAGGCCCATCCCGTTCACGGGATTCACGGCCACGACAGCTGCTTTTTTTGCCATGATTGCAATTCGTTTAGTGATACAATGGTTATTTTCGGTAAGTTTGTTATCTTTGCGTACAAAGATAGGGCAAACAGCCCGTAAAAACAATAACGCACTTAAAAATGAGATGGTTACATACGTGTAACCATTGCTGGATACCAAACGGATGGAGCCGGAGAAAAAATTGAAAAATTTCACGCCCACGGGTTCCTGCCCGGTCCGGGACGTGCTGTGCCGCCTGGGGGACAAGTGGTCGATGTTGGTGTTGCTGACGTTGAATGCCAACGGCGTGATGCGTTTCAGCGAGATCCACCGCACGCTGGGCGACATTTCGCACCGCATGCTGACCGTCACGCTGCGGATGCTCGAAACCGACGGAATGATCCGCCGCGAAGTCTACGCCGAGGTTCCGCCGCGGGTGGAATACCGTCTTACGGAGCGGGGCGGGAGTCTTCTGCCGCATATTTTCGGACTGGTGGAATGGGCCGAGGCGAACAAGGAGGCTATTCTGGACGGCCGCAGGAGGTCTTGAACGACATCCGCCGGGCGTCCGTGCCGTCGGGGTAGTAGCCGCGTAGCAGTTTTCCGGGGCGGAAGCCGTTGCGGGCGTAAAGCCTTATGGCAGAGTCGTTATCGGTGCGCACTTCGAGCGTCACTTCACGCAGTCCGAGCCGCCGGGCCAGCGCGATAGCGGCGTCCAGCAACGCCTGTCCGGCTCCGCAGCCGCGCGCCGCGGGGTCCACCGCCACGGAGTAGATGCGGAGGTTTTGCGCCGTGCGCCGCATCAGCAATGAAATGTAGCCGACGACCGCACCGTCGCGGGTGGCGGCGTAGGACGCTCCCTGCGCATGCGTCAGCAGGTAGCGCAGCTGCCGCCGCGTGAAGGCCTCCCCTTCCGGGAATGAACGCCGCTCGACGCACTCCACGGCGTCGAGGTCCCCGGCCGTCGCGGGACGTATTCCGACTGCGGGGTTCATTGCGCGTGGAGGCGGTTGAGGCAGTGGACGAAGTGGTTGAGGATGCGGTAGTAAAGTTCGTCGCCCAGCACGGCGTCCTCGACTTTGTGGTCGATCGACGGGTTGTCGTTGATCTCGATCACCACGGCCCTGCCGTTGATGAGTTTCAGGTCCACGCCGTACAATCCCTTGCCGATCAGCGCCGCGGCCTTTACGGCGGTGTCGAGCACTTTCTGCGGCGCCTTGTAGATGGGTACGGTCTCCCATGCGCCGCACAGGTTGCGGCCTGTGTCGTCGTGGGCGTGGTTGTAGATCTGCCAGTGGCCCTTGGCCATGTAGTATTTGCAGGCGAACAACGGTTCGCCGTCCAGGAGGCCGATCCGCCAGTCGAACTCCGTGGGGATGAACTCCTGGGCCAGCAGCACGGACGAGTGGCGGAACATCTCGTCGAGCGCCGCGCGCAGCTCTTCGTCGCTGGCCACCTTGTGCATGCCCACCGAGAACGATCCGTCGGGAATCTTGAGGATGAAGGGCGCGCCGAGGCGTTCGCTGATCTCGCCGAAGGAGTATTCGTTGCTGCGGAACAGCAGCTGCGAGGCCGGGGCCGGGATGCGGGCCTTTTCGAAAAGCTCGCAGAGGTAGACCTTGTTCGTGCAGCGGATGATCGACTCGGGATCGTCGATCACGGCGATGTCGTTCATCGCGGCACGCTGCGCGAGGCGGAAAGTGTAGTGGTTGAGCGCTGTGGTGGCGCGGATGAACAGCGCGTCGAACTCCATCAGCCGCGTGGCTTCCTCCTCGGTGATCAGCTCCGCGTGGATGTTCATTTTCCGGGCCACTTCGAGGAACTTGTTGAGGGCGTCCTTGTCGCTGGGCGGGAATTTTTCGTCCGGGTCGTAGAGGATGGCGAGGTTGTAGCGTGCGGGCTTGGCCGAGCGCGGCGAGCGCCATACCTTCTTGTTGAAGCAGTCGAGCGCATTGGCGAAATCGTCCTGCCCGCTCTCCGAGAGCTGGCGCAGCGAAAGGGCCTGCACCGACTCGATCTGGTTGCGGGCGTGGTTGTTCATCGTCACGCGCAGGATCGGGCAGGGGTAGTGGTCGAAGATGAACCGCGCGATCTTCTCCAGACCCTTCTCGCGGCAGGTTCCGAAGTAGATGTTCAGCTGCCAGGTTTCGTCGGTGATGCGGTTGCGTTCGATCCACTGTTGGCAGAGCTGTTGCAGGTTGCGGTTCATGCGGATTCCGGCGCCCGATTCGAGCTTGTTGAGCGTCTCGACGCCCGGCAGCACCCGGTGTCCCCGGGCCTGGGCCAGCAGCGAGCAGTAGTAGCCTTCGGAGTTGTAGCCGTATTCGTCGCTCAAGTTGATGACCAGCTTGGGCGTCCGCTCCCCGTAACGGTGTTCGAGGTAGTCGGTGACGGTCATCAGCGAATCGGTTTCGCAGTAGGGTTTCCAGTCGTTGAGGCTGTTCAGCAGGATGAAGACGCTATTCATGCATGTGTGTTTTCGATGCGCCAAATGTAAGCAAATAAAGCATCCGTTGTACATGCCGCGCGCCGTTTTGCGAAATAAAAAAACGGGCCTCCGCAGAGACCCGTTTTCTGGTTGTCCGTCGGGGCGTCAGGCCCGTTTTTTCGCCGCCTTGGCAGCCACCGCCTTGTCCAGCTCGATGATGAAGTCCGAGAGGACGTTCATGTAGTTGATGAAGGCGTCGTAGGCCGAATCGTAGGGGTTGAAGTAGGAGTGCACGTCGCCGTCCGACAGCCACTTGGTGGCCATGTAGTAGAAATGGTCGGAGGTCTGCATGAAACTCCAGACATAATCGAAATCGGGATTTTTCAGCGCCGCGACCTTCTCCTTCTGGGCATAGAGCTTCGAGAAAGCCTCGTTCTGCAATTCGTTGCCCAGCCAGGCCGTCACGTCGCGCTCCTCGTCGGCCCACGACATCACGTGCGGACAGTGGAGCACGGCGACGGGCTGGTGCTTCTTCGCGGCCTCGGTCACCGTGGCGAACTCCAGGCCGTTCTTCCTGGCGAGGATCGCCTTGGGCAGCGCGCGCATGAATTCGAAGATGCCCGTGTCGGCGTTCTGATGCTCGCCGAAGGTCTCGTAATCCATGAACAGGTTGATGACCTCGCCCGGCGTCTCGTCCGAGGCGAGCCACTGCACGTACTTGTCGGCTGTCAGGGGCCACTGGTCCCAGCTCTTGTTCGAGAAGCGGAAAGCGATGTCGTCCGAGAGTTTGTAGTTGCGCAGCAGCAGGCGCAGTTTCTGGTCGATGGCGTTGGCGTAGACGTAGTTGGGCGATTTCCACCCCAGCACGTGCTTGGCTCCTTCGGCCAGCATCGTGCGGAAGCCCATGCCGGCGACCATCGCGCCGATCTCGTCCGAATAGATCAGCTCCGTGTTGCGGAAAGCGGTGGGTTTCATCCCGAACTCCTTTTTGATAAGGTTCGTGTGCAGTTTGACCTGCTCCGTGAAATCCTCCTTCGAAGCCAGCGAGGCCAGCGAGTGGGAGTAGGTCTCGGCGAGGAACTCCACGCAGCCCGTCGCGGCAAGCTCCTTGAACGAGTCGAGCACTTCGGGGGCGAAGGCGCGGAACTGTTCGATGGCGATGCCCGTGATCGAGAACGAACAGCGGAACTTGCCCTTGTTCTCCCTGATGAGCTTGAGCAGCAGGGCGTTCATCGGCAGGTAGCACTGGCGGGCGACCTTCTGCATGATCGAACGGTTCATGAGGTCGTCCAGGTAGTTGTGGTCCTTGCCCATGTTGAAGAAGCGGTATTTCTTCAGACGCCAGGGCTGATGCACCTGAAAATAAAGACAGACGGTTTTCATGCGGGTTGCTATTTTAATTGTTTCTTATTCTCTTCGATCACGGCTTCGTACACCGATTTGATCTTCGCCGCGGCGTCGTTCCACTTGAGGTTGGTCACCTCTTCGAGACCCTTCGAGGCGAACATGCCCGACAGGGCGGGGTATTTGATCAGTCCGTAGATGGCGTCGGCCAGGGCGTCCACGTCCCAGTAGTCCACCTTCACGGCGTAGTCCAGCACTTCGGCCACGCCGCTCTGCTTGGAGATGATCACCGGGACGTTCGAGCGCATCGCCTCCAGCGGCGAGATGCCGAAAGGCTCCGAGACGGAGGGCATCACGTAGACGTCCGACAGCTGGAACATCTTGTGCACGTCCTCCCCGCGGAGGAACCCCGTGAAGTGGAAACGGTCGGCGATGCCGAGCCGCGCCACGCGGCGGATGACGTGGTTCATCATGTCGCCCGAGCCGGCCATCACGAACCGCACGTCGGGAATCCGCTTGAGGACCTTGGCGGCCGCCTCGACGAAGTAGTCGGGGCCTTTCTGGTAGGTGATGCGTCCCAGGAAGGTCACGACCTTGTCGGTGACGCCCCGCTCGGGAACCTTGCCGCTGTTCTGGGCGAAGCGCACGGCGTTGTGCACCGTGACGATCTTTTCGGCGGGAACGCCGTAGCGGTTGATGACGATGTTGCGCGTGAGGTTCGAAACGGCGATCACGCGGTCGGCGGCGTGCATGCCGGCCCGCTCGATGGCGTAGACCTGCGTGTTGACGTTCTCGCCCGAGCGGTCGTACTCCGTGGCGTGCATGTGCACCACCAGCGGCTTCCCGGAGACGCGTTTGGCGGCGATGCCCGCGTAGTAGGTGAGCCAGTCGTGGGCGTGGATCACGTCGAACTGTCCTTCGAGGTCCCTGGCCACCTGCGCGGCGACCACGGCGTAGCGCGCCACCTCCTCCATGAGGTTGGCGCCGTACTTGCCCGAGAAGGTGTAGCGCTGTTTCCAGGCATCGGTCGTCGACCAGGTCTTCCGCCCCGACTTGACGTACTGCTCGTGGTAGGACTCGTACTCCTCGGGGGAGATATAGGGGACCATGTTCGAGTCGATGTGGATGAACGACATCTTCTCCAGAATGTCGTCCGCGCCGCTGCCCGTCGAACCGTACAAGGCCTCCACGTCGCTGGCGTTCACGACGTGCGTGAAACGCTGGTCCTCGTCGCCGTAGGCGTGCGGGACGATGAAAGTGACGTCTACGCCGTTGCGCGCCAGTCCGCGGGTCATTCCGTAGCAGGCCGTTCCCAGCCCGCCTGCAATGTGGGGCGGAAACTCCCATCCGAACATTAAAACTCTCATACCTTATCTTTTTGTTGTTTCATTTTGCCGCCTGTGCGCTTCCTCTCCGCATCCCTTCACGGCGCCCGGCCGTGTCCGTAAGTCAGATTCCGCTTCGAACCCCTCCCCTCGGAAGGAGCCTCGCCATCCGGCACAACTCTCTTTCACATTGTGCGCCCGGGCCGTATTCGTTATTTCGTTTTTTCCGTCGTTTTCTTCTTCGTTGTCTTTTTGGCGGCCGTCCTCTTCGCGGCGGCCTTTGCCGCGGGTTTCACGGCCTTCGCGGCCTTCGCGGCAACCTTCTCCTTACCAACGTTTTTTGCGGCCTTCGCAGTCTTCGGATTCGCTTTTTTTGTGGGTTTTTCCGACTTTCCGGGCGTCTCTTTCGGTTTGCGTGCGAGGATCATGCCGTAGATGTCCAGCACGGCCGCGACGCTCCACGCCTGCGAAATGGCTCCGCGCGGCGCGAACGGAGGATCGGCGTCGAACAGTTCGCCGATCGAACCGATGCCGTAGGTCTGGATGTCCTCCTCGAATCCGGCGAGAATCTCCTCGGCCTGCGGCAGAAAGGCGTCGCCGTCGATGTCGAAGCAGGCGCTGACGTAGAACGACAGCAGCCACGGCCATACCGACCCGTTCTTGCCCGCGAAGTCGCGTTCGGCGGGCGTACCCTCCTGCGAACCCTTGTAAAGCGGGTTGCGGGGCGAGAGCGAGCGCAGGCCCTTCGGCGTGAGGAGGTGCTGCCGCACTGTGCGGATCACCTCCAGCTGGGTCTGCTCGTCGAGCATCTTGTAGGGCAGCCCGCAGGCGACGATCATGTTCGGGCGGATGTCCGTGTTGGCGCCGTCGCAGCCCACGCAGTCGGCCAGGTAGCCTTTGGGCAGGCGGAAGAGTTCGTTGAACGACGCCGCGGTGCGTTCGGGCAGTTTCTCCCACGCCTTCACGAACTTCGTGTCGCCCGCCTCGCCGGCCAGCCGGAGAGCGTAGCGGACGGCGTTGTACCACAAGGCGTTGACCTCCACCTGATAGCCGTTGCGCGGGGTGACGGAACGGCCGTCGATCACGGAGTTCATCCACGTGAGGGGAACCTCGTCGGACGAGGCCCACACCAGCCCGTTGTCGTTGAGCGCGACACGGCCCGCGACGCCCCGTTTGTACGACTCGAGCACCTGCTTCATGGCCTCGCCGTAGTGTTTCCAGATCTTTTTCGCGCCGATCTGCGCTTCGAGCCGCTGAAGGGTCCAGAAGAACCACAGCGGGGCGTCCGCGGCCGCTGCCGCCGAAGCGTTCCCGGCGAACATGCCGTCCTGCATGCCGCGCACCTGCGTGTCGAGGGCGTCGATGCAGTCCTCCTTGTGGTTCTGCCACAGGGTGATGCCCGGCAGCGAGACGAAGGTCTGGCGGCCCGAAACCCCGTGCCACGGATAGCCCGAGACCACCTCCGTCCGGTTGCCCGGGCGGCGGATCACGAACTGCCGCGCCGAGTGTTCGAGGCAGCTGATGAAGTCGATCTTGTGCGTGCGGCGCGCGATGGAGCCGCCGAAGACCTCCTCGATGGTTTTCGTCGAGCCCATTTCGTCGAGCGACGCCGAGAAGATGATGCTCTCGCCCTTCTTCAGCTCGGTTTCGAAATAGCCCGTGGTCATCAGGTCCTCGTAGCCGTCGTAGCCGCGGGCGATGTCCTGCCGGTATTCGAAATTGTAGTACCAGTCGGGCGCGGGCACGAACTCCGCGCCGGGTTTGCTGGTCTGGAGATACAGCCACGGAAACGAACCGTAGAGGCGGCATTTCACGCCGTTGACGGCCGGATAGGAGTGCCCGTCGGCCTCCATGTTGGCATGCGTCAGCGCATGCTTGTCGCGGAAGGCGAGGAACGGGCGCAGCCGGAGGCGCGTTTCCGAATGGGCGTCGACGAGCGTGTAGCGGATCATCAGTTGCGTGCGCTTGTGAATCCAGAGCATCTCCTTCTTGAGGATCACGCCGCCTACGCGATAGGTGATCGTTGGGGTCGGAGTGTACTCGAAATCGGTGATGTACTTGTGGCCGCGCGGCTCGTAGGTCCCCTGGAAACGGTGCAGCGCCAGGTTGAACGTCTGGTCGTGCTGGATGATCGTTTCGTCGAGCGCCGACAACAGGACGTAGGTCCGGTCGCTGTCGTCGATCGGGGCCACCATCAGGCCGTGGTAACGGCGGGTGTTGCAGCAGACGATGGTCGTGCTCATATAGCCGCCGATACGGTCCGTTGCGAGCATTTCGCGCTGGAGCGAGTACTCCAGATTGCCCAATTCGCTTTTGTCGAAAGTAAGTGCTGACATATCGCTAAAAAATACGGTTCGTCCTTTAAAGATATTGAAATTTTCGAACAGTTACAACTTGTTATTGTTAATTATTCAAATTTAATACCTTCTATTGGCATTAGGCCCACTTCACCAGCGCGAAGTCCATGCGGTGGGGCAGGAGCGGGTTCGAGGGGTAGATGCGCAGCGCCACGTCGAACGTGCCGGCTTCGTCGGGCGTGTAGTCGAGCGAGTAGGTGACCCGGCTTCCGTCGGCCTTCGTGCGTTCCAGCTGGATCGTGCGGGTGACGTTGACGGACTGTCCGCCGACGATCTGCCGCGCGACGACCATCTCCACGCCGATGTCCTCGGGCCGGAGGTTGGCGATGTCGAGCGTCACGGCGAACTGGTACTTCTCGCCGACGCAGACGGCCTCCTTGTCGATCTTCACGCGCTGCACGTCGACGATGCGCACCTGGTCCCATGCGGCGGAGACCTTGCGCTTCCAGGCCGCGATCTCGCGGGCCATGCGGTAGGCCTCGGCGCTCATCTCGCGTTTGCGCGCGGCGAGCTTGTCGTAGAACCGGTTCTCGTAGTCGGTCAGCATGCGGTTGGTCGTGAAGTTCGAGGCGATGTCCGCCACGCACCTCTTCACCGACGAAACCCACTCGTGCGGGATGCCGTCCGTGTCGCGGGCGTAGTATTTCGGGGCGATCTGCTCCTCGATGGTGTTGTAGATCATCTCGGCGTCGAGTTCGTCCTGGTAGTGCTGGTCGGCGAAGGTGCGCTCCATCGGAAGCATCCATCCGGCGCCCTCCTTGTAGCCCTCGACCCACCAGCCGTCGAGCACGGAGAATTGCAGCACGCCGTTCATCACGCACTTCTCGCCCGAGGTGCCCGAGGCTTCGAGCGGCCGCGTGGGCGTGTTCAGCCATACGTCGACACCCTGCACCATGCGGCGGGCGAGTTCCATGTCGTAGTTTTGCAGGAAGAGGATCTTGCCCACGAACTGCGGCATGGCGGCCACCTCGACGATGCGCCGGATCAGGTCCTGTCCCGGCTTGTCGTTGGGGTGCGCCTTGCCCGCGAAGATGAACTGCACGGGACGCTCCTTGTTGTTGACGATCGCCGCCAGACGGTCGAGGTTCGTGAACAGCAGGTAGGCGCGCTTGTAGGTGGCGAAGCGGCGTGCGAAACCGATGGTCAGCACGTCGGGCTTGATGCCCTCGATGACCTGAAGCATCTGGCGCGGCGAGTCGAGGCGCACCTGCCGGGGGTCGCTGTAACGCCGGCGGATATGCTTGATGAGCTTGTTCTTGAGCTTCATGCGCTCCTCCCACAGCTCCGCGTCGGGGATGTCGTGAACCTTCTGCCAGGCCGGGATGTCGTAGACATGGCCTTCGAATCCGTCGCCGAAGTAACGGGCGTAGAGGCGGCGCAGCGACGAGGCGATCCACGTCGGGAAGTGCACGCCGTTGGTGACGTAGCCGATGTGCAGCTCGTTCTTGAAGTAGCCCGGCCACATGTTGCCCAGGATCTCCTTCGAGACCTCGCCGTGGAGCCACGAAACGCCGTTGACCTCCTGCGAGAGGTTGCAGGCCAGCACCGACATCGAGAACTTCTCGTTGGGGTCGTTGGGATTGGTCTTGCCCAGGTTGATATACTGCTCCCAGGTGATGCCCAGCACGTCGGGATAGTGCGACATGTATTGGCGGATCATCGACTCGGGGAATGCGTCGTGGCCTGCGGGCACGGGGGTGTGCGTCGTGAAGAGCGACGACGAGCGCACCACCTCCAGCGCCTCGGAGAACGAGAGCTTGCGGTGGTTCACCAGGTCGCGGATGCGCTCGACGCCGATGAATGCGGCGTGGCCCTCGTTGCAGTGGAACACGTCGTGCTTGATGCCCAGCTGACGCAGCGCGCGGATGCCGCCGATGCCCAGTAGGATCTCCTGCTTGAGACGGTTCTCCCAATCGCCTCCGTAGAGGTAGTGGGTGATCTGGCGGTCCTCTTCGAGGTTGTCCTCGATGTCGGCATCGAGCAGGTAGAGGTCCGTGCGGCCCACCTGGCACTTCCAGACGCGCGCCGAGAGCGTGCGGCCCGGGAAGGCGATGGTGACCGTCACCCAGCCTCCGGCCTCGTCGCGCACGGGCGAGATCGGCAGTTTGTAGAAATTCTGCGCCTCATAGGTGGCCTCCTGCGCACCCTGCGCCGAAAGGCGTTGGGTGAAGTAGCCGTAGCGGTAGAGAAGGCCCACGGCGGCCATCGGAACGTTCTTGTCCGAAGCCTCCTTCAGGTAGTCGCCGGCCAGGATGCCCAGGCCGCCCGAGTAGATCTTCAGCGACGAGTGCAGGCCGTATTCCATCGAGAAGTACGAAACCGTCGTCGCCTTCGGGTCGGGCTTCTCGTTCATGTAGTCGCGGAACTGCGTGTGCACGGCGTCGAGCTGCGCCAGGAAGTTCGTGTCTTTCTCCAGTTCCTTCATCCGCTCGACGCTCATCTTGTCGAGGAAGGCGATCGGGTTGCGGTCCGATTCGGCCCACAGCGCGGGGTCGATGCCTTCGAACAGGTCGCGGGCGCCGGGGTTCCAGCACCACCAGAGGTTGCGCGAAAGCTCTTCGAGGGCGTGCAGCCGCTTGGGCAGCGTCTTGTCGACCATCATGCGGTTCCAGACGGGTTTCTCGACGAAAAGCTGCTGGCGCACGAAGTTGATCTGCTCGGTTTTCGTACCGCCGTCGAGCACGGCGCGGTTGGTGCGGACGATCGAACTCTCGACCGCCTCGGAGTAGGCCTGTTCGTAGGCCGCGAAGAGGTGCTCCCAGAGCGCCGTCAGCGAGATTTCATAGGCCGAGGTGTGCTGTTCGTTGACGTGTTTTTCGTCCAGCAGGCTGAAACGCAGCAGCGTATCGGCGATCTTCGCCTCGACCTCCTTGTCGTTGTAGTCGTCGCGGCGGATGACCTCCACGCCGGCGTGCTCGCGCTGCTTGTCGACCCAGATGCCGAACCCGGCCAGCGTCGTGGTGACCGTCGGGATGGAGAAGGCCACCGACTCCAGCGGGGTGTAGCCCCACGGCTCGTAGTAGGAGGGGAAAACCGTGATGTCCATGCCCACGAGCAGTTCGTAGTAATCCTTGTGGAAGATGCCGTCGGCCTTGTTGAGGTACGTGGGGACGAAGATCACCTTCACCTTCGATCCGGGATCGGTGAGGTTGCTGTTCTTCAGCGCGTTCACGATGGGGTCCCACGTCGCGTTTTCAAGGTAGTGGGTCGAATGTCTGTACTGGCCTGCGTCGATGGGCTTCGACGGGTCGGCCAGATGAGCCTGCAAATCGAGGCGCGGGCCGCGGTTGCCGGCCGGCACGGTGATGTAGGCCAGCACCTCGCGCCGGAGACGGTCCGAGGCGGCGAGCTGCTTGAGCGACTCGATGAAGACGTCGATGCCCTTGTTGCGGAATTCGTAGCGGCCGCTGGTTCCGACGATCAGCGGGTCGCCCGTGAATTTTTCGCCCAGGCAGGCCTCGGCCACCGAGATCATCGCCCGGCGGGCTTCGTCGCGTTTGGCGTAGTACTCCTCGCCGGCCCATACGAAGTCGTTCTCGAAGCCGTTGGGCGTCACGCCGTCCGGTTCGCGCCCCAGCAGGTATTTGCATTCGTTGGCCGTGATGTCGCTCACCGTCAGGAATGCGTCGTGGTAGGCGGCGGCCATCTTCTCGATCGAGTGTTTGGCCGTGACGTTGAACTGGCGCGCCAGCTCGTCGGCGTTGAATTTCGGGAGGTCGTTGTAGAGCGGCAGGCGGTTGCCGGCGATGCAGCGGCCCATGACCGTGGCGTGGGTGGTGAACACCGTGGCGATGTAGGGGGCGTGTTTGCGCAGGTACAGCCCGCCCGCGGCGGTCATCCACTCGTGGAAATGCGCGACAGCCTTCTCGGTCGGCGTGCCGAAGGTCTCGACGTAGGAGGCGATCACGACGCCTGCGGCCCATCCGAACAGCACCGGCTCGATGTAGTCCCACTGGCCCGAGATCGAGTCCACGTGGTACAATTCCCAGAGGCTTTTGAGTATTTCGTCCTTGCGGGGGATCAGCGACGAGAAATCGACCAGCACCACCGTCGGCTCGCCCTTGATTTTCCAGCGGCCGACGCGGACGCGGATGCCTTCGTTGTAGAGGCTCTGGCGCCAGGCCTTCAGCAGATTGGGGTCCTCCTCGAACTCCGGGTTGACGCCCTCGTGCGAGAGGTCGGGACCCAGCAGGACGTAGCGGTCTGCGAATTTGCGGGTGACGGTCTGCGCTTTGGTCGAAATGACGGTGTGGATGCCGCCGACCTTGTTGCATACTTCCCAACTTACTTCGAACAGCAAATCGGGGGAGTGTTTGGCATTGCTCATATACTTATGCTAATTTGTAATTTTCGTGACGAACCGAAGAAGAATTCGGCCGCAAAGGTAACACTTATATTTATATTAAACAATCGGGAGTGGATGTTTATAAAAATATTTAATAATAACTTAACATTTCAGTTTCACTTGGTTGCGGTGTCCGGTTCCGTTTCGAAAAACGTTTCGATCACCGCGTCGGAGACCAGCATCCGAGCCGGCGGGACGGCCATCCGTCCCGCTGCGAGAACGAGCGTGCGGCTCTTCAGCCACGGTTCCGCATCGCGCAGGACCCGTGCCGCGCGCTCCTTGCCGAACAGTCTTTCCGCCTCCCGCAGGTCGATGCCTTCGGCCGTGCGCAGCCGGGTCATCACGTATTCGTTGAAGCGGTCGCGGTCGGTGAGGGTTTCCGCTTCGGCGGGCGCGCCGCCGATGTACTCCGTCACCGAGGCGACGTTCCAATGGCGTTCCCGGCCGTCGAACGAATGGGCTGCGGGACCGATGCCGAGGTACTTCACGCCGTGCCAGTAGGCCGCGTTGTGGCGGGCGCGGAAGCCCGGCAGGGCGAAATTCGAAACCTCGTAGTGCTCGAACCCCGCTCCGGTCAGCGTTTCGTGCACGAGGGCGTATTCCGTTTCGCTGGTGGCTTCGTCCACCGGGGCGAACTGTCCGCGGGCGGCCCGCCGTCCGAAGGCCGTACCGGGTTCGACGGTCAAATGGTATGCCGAAATGTGCTGCACGCCCAGCGCGAGGGCGCTGTCGAGCGAGCGGCGCAGCGTGTCGTTCCCGAAACCCGGGACGCCGAAAATCAGGTCGACGGTGATGTTTTCATAACCTTCGTGCTGTGCGCTCCGCACGGCCTCGACGGCTTGCGCAGCGTTGTGGCGGCGGTTCATCAGCTTGAGACACGCGTCGTCGAACGACTGGATGCCGACCGACAGGCGGTTGACGCCCGCGCGGCGCAGCACGGCGAGGTAGGCGGGGGTGAGGTCGTCGGGATTGGCTTCGAGCGTGGTCTCCTCCGCCGCAGTGCAATCGAACAGCGTCGCGGCATGGTCCAGCAGCCCCGCGACGGCCTCCGGGGCGCACAGCGAGGGGGTGCCGCCGCCGAAGTAGCGGGTGCGCACCGGCTCGCCGCCCAGATATTCCCGCCGGGCGTCCAGTTCGCGGTGCATGGACTCCAGAAGAGGGTCCATGCGGCGCAGGTCGACGCTTTTGTAGAAGTCGCAGTAGGCGCAGACGCGCTTGCAGAAGGGTATGTGGAAATAAAGTCCGGCCATGTTATCCAAAGATACGAAAAAGACGGATGACTGCAAAACGGAATCGCATCCGGTTCGGAAAATTTTTCCGGCTGCGGCTCCGCCTCCGCCCGCGGGAGGCCGGGAAGTCGGGGCGGCGCTTCTTCATTTTCAGCGCGATGCTCCCCGTCTGTCGCCCGGAACGCACGGGGCGGCAGCGGGCAGAGCGTCGGAGTCGTTTCCGGCTGTGTTTTCATGGAGGGCCGGCGGTTGCGGGGCGGCGGGAAACGTGTTCCGGGGGAGGGCTGTTTCCGGGCGGAAAATCCGCGCTCCCCCAAAGGTGATAAAAACCGGCGGAAGAAAACCGGAGCGTCCCGTCCGGCGCGGATAAATTGCGGCAAAATTTTTGCCGGGCGATCCTCGCAAGGGTTTGCGAAGGGCTTTTCGGCGGCGTTGTACGACGCTATCAATGAGGCGTATAGCACTATCGGAAAAAATAATAAATATTTTTTGTAATTTCGGCTGTTATTTTTTTCACAATTATGAAAGTTTTTCTACCTTTGTGCCGTTGAAGTCCGGACCTGCGGACTGAAACGTCAGGTTGAAAAGAGGATTTTAATCAAATAAATTGCAATTATGGACAAAATGGATCTGAAAAAGTACGGGATCACGGGCGTGACCGAGATCGTGTACAATCCCTCCTACGACGAACTGTTCCGTGAGGAGACGAAAAAAGGCCTGCGCGGCTATGAGAAGGGTCAGCTGACCGAGACCGGCGCCGTGAACGTGATGACCGGCGTTTACACCGGCCGTTCGCCCAAGGACAAGTTTTTCGTGATGGACGAGACCACCAAGGACACGATCTGGTGGACTTCCGACGAATATAAGAACGACAACAAGCCGGTTACGAAGAAGGCCTGGAAGGAGCTGAAGAAAATCGCCGTCGAGGAGCTTTCGGGCAAGAAACTCTTCGTTGTGGACACGTTCTGCGGCGCCAACGAGAACTCGCGCCTGAAGATCCGCTTCATCATGGAGGTGGCCTGGCAGGCTCACTTCGTGAAGAACATGTTCATTCGTCCGACGGACGAGGAGCTGGAGAATTACGGCGAGCCCGACTTCGTGGTGCTCAACGCTTCGAAGGCCAAGGTGAAGAACTACAAGGAGCTGGGTCTGAACTCGGAGACGGCCGTTGTCTTCAACCTCACCGAGAAGATGCAGGTGATCATCAACACCTGGTACGGCGGCGAGATGAAGAAGGGCATGTTCTCCTACATGAACTACCTGCTTCCGCTGAAGGGCATGGCTTCGATGCACTGCTCGGCCAACACCAACGAGAAGGGCGAGACCGCTATCTTCTTCGGCCTGTCGGGAACCGGCAAGACCACGCTTTCGACCGACCCGAAGCGTCAGCTCATCGGCGACGACGAGCACGGCTGGGACGACGACGGCGTATTCAACTTCGAGGGCGGCTGCTACGCCAAGGTGATCAACCTCTCGCAGGAGAACGAGCCTGACATCTGGAACGCCATCCGCCGCAACGCGCTGCTGGAGAACGTGACGGTGGACAAGAAGGGCAAGATCGACTACGCCGACAAGTCGGTTACGGAGAACACCCGCGTATCGTACCCGATCTTCCACATCGAGAACATCGTGAAGCCCGTATCGAAGGCTCCGGCCGCCAAGAAGGTCATCTTCCTCTCGGCCGACGCATTCGGCGTGCTGCCCCCGGTTTCGATCCTGACCCCCGAGCAGACGAAGTACTACTTCCTCTCGGGCTTCACCGCCAAGCTCGCAGGCACGGAGCGCGGCATCACCGAGCCTACGCCGACCTTCTCGGCCTGCTTCGGCGCAGCCTTCCTGTCGCTGCACCCCACCAAGTACGGCGAGGAGCTGGTGAAGAAGATGCAGAAGTCGGGCGCCAAGGCCTACCTCGTGAACACGGGCTGGAACGGAACCGGCAAGCGTATCTCGATCAAGGACACGCGCGGCATCATCGACGCGATCCTCGACGGTTCGATCGACAAGGCTCCGACCAAGACCATGCCTATCTTCGATTTCGTGGTTCCGACCGTCCTGCCGGGCGTAGACCCCGCTATCCTCGATCCGCGTGACACCTACAAGAGCGCCAAGGATTGGGAGGTTAAGGCAGAGGATCTGGCCAACCGTTTCGTGAAGAACTTCGTGAAGTTCACGGGCAACGAGGAGGGCAAGAAACTCGTAACCGCAGGCCCGAAGGTAAAGTAATTCTCTGCGGCTTGAGCCGCTGCAAATAGATGAATCCCGGTTTCCGCAGTTGGAGACCGGGATTTTTTATGTTGTGGAACAGGCACGGTCCGGCGGATGGGCGGCGGATGTGTGCGGACGGGTTTGCGATCGGAGGCGATCCGTCTGCGCCGGTCGCTGTCGGTTTTGCCGGGGCGATGCGGGGTTGCCGCGCCCGTGTGTGCGGGGTTTGCCGGACAAACGGATGGAAAAAGCCCGGCAGGAATAAATTTCCAGCCGGGCTTTTCGTCTTGCGGAAGCCGGCAGGTCAGACCGTCATAATCTCCTTCTCCTTCTTCGAAAGCGCTTCGTCCAGCGTCTTGGAGAACTTTTCGAGCAGTTTCTGCGACTGCGTTTCGCCGTCCTTCGATTCGTCCTCGGGCATGCCCTCCTTCTGGGCCTTCTTGAAGGCTTCCACCGCGTCGCGGCGGGCGTTGCGCAGGCTGATGCGGGCGGTCTCCGCTTCGGCGCGCACCTGCTTCACCAGCTCTTTGCGGCGCTCCTCCGTAAGGGGCGGAATCGTCAGGCGGATCTGCTCGCCGTTGTTCGAGGGCGTCAGGCCGATGTTCGAGTCGATGATGGCTTTCTCGATCGGGCGCAGCATGTTCTTGTCCCACGGCTGGATCAGGATGGTCCTGGCGTCGGGTACGGTGACGCTGGCAGCGCCCGAAACGGGAACCTGCGAGCCGAAATAGTCGACCATCACGCCGTTCAGGGCGTTGGGCGACGCCTTGCCGGCGCGAACGTTCAAAAGTTCCTCTTCGAGGTGGTCGATGGCCTTCTGCATGCGGCCCGTAGCTTCGTTGAGAATCGTCTTGGTATCCATAAGTGTTGGGGTTTAATTTCCGAGTGTTTTTTCGATGGTGCGGATCAGCTCCTCGAATTCATGTTCGTCGTAGCCTACCGTGGCCAGCACGACCTTGCCCTTGCGGTCGATCACGAAGTTCCGCGGGATGTAGTTCGAGGCGTAGCGGTCGTAGACGGTGCGTGCGGGGTCGAGTCCCATCGGGAAGGCGTAGCCGGTCTTTTCGCGGAACGCCTCCACGGCCTCGCGTTTCTCGCCTCGCGATACGGGCAGGAAGACGAACTCCTTGCCGGCGAAGCGGTCGATGATGTCCGTCTGCACGCGGGTCAGCTCCTGCCGGCAGGGCGGACACCACGTGGCCCAGAAGTTGAGCAGCACGACTTTGCCCTTCAGGTCGCCGAGCGTCACGGAGCTGCCGTCGACCATCTCGACCGTGAAGTCCGGAGCCGTGTCTCCGGACTTTACGAGCGTTGTCGATTCGGCGTCCGTCTCGGCGCCCTTCTTGGCGTTGCGGTTGCCGCACGAGGGCAGCAGCAGGATGACGGCGATGATCGCGGCGATCAGCGCCAGCATCACCCACAGCGATTTGTTGCTTTTCTTGGTTGCCATAGTCTTACAGTTTTACCAGCGTTCCGATCTTCTCCCCGGCAAGGACTTTGCCGAGGTTGCCCGCGGTGTCCATGTCGAAGACGATGATCCGGAGACCGTTCTCGCGGCAGAGCGTGAAGGCCGTGAGGTCCATGACCTTCAGACGGCGGTCGAGGACCTCCTCGAACGTGATTTCGTCGAATTTCGTCGCTGCGGGGTCCTTCTCCGGGTCGGCCGTGTAGACGCCGTCCACGCGGGTGCCCTTCAGCATCACGTCGGCCTCAATCTCGATGCCGCGCAGCGCCGACGCCGAGTCGGTCGTGAAGTAGGGGTTCGACGTGCCGCCTCCGACGATCACCACGTAGCCCGCTTCGAGGTATTCGATGGCACGGGCTTTGGAGTAGTATTCGCCGATGGGTTCCATGCGGATCGAGGTGAGCACCTTGCATCGGACGCCGTTGTCTTCGAGCGCCGACTGGAGCGCCAGCGAGTTGATGATCGTGGCGAGCATGCCCATCTGGTCGCCCTTCACGCGGTCGAAGCCCTTTTTGGCGCCCGTGAGGCCGCGGAAGATGTTGCCGCCGCCGATGACGATGCCGATCTGGACGCCCGTTGCTGCGGCGGCTTTGATCTGCTCGGCGTAGGATTGCAGCGTCTCGGGGGAAAGCCCGTATTTCTGTCCGCCTTGCAGCGATTCGCCGCTCAATTTCAGGAGTATTCGCTTGTATTTCATCGTGGGTCGCGTTTTATCGTAGTGCGAAGATAGGTATTTTTTCGAAAAAATTCATATATATTCCTTATCTTTGGTGTCGTAACGACACTTTTACCGGTCGGAGCGTTTTGCCGGGCCGCGCGCGATTCGGTTTTGGAGGCGTCCGTTCTTTTTTCTATCTTTGCAATCCTTATGTCGTCGGAAGAATATAAACTGCTCGATACGATTTCCTCACCGCGGGAGTTGAAAAAACTCCCGCCGGAGGAGCTGTCCGCCTACTGCGACGAGCTGAGGCGTTACATCATCGACGAGTGTGCGGTCAATCCGGGCCACCTGGCATCGAGCCTCGGGGCCGTGGAACTGGCTGCGGCCCTGCATTACGTCTTCGACACCCCGGAGGACCGGATCGTCTGGGACGTCGGCCATCAGACCTACGCCCACAAGATCATCACGGGACGCCGCGAGGCGTTTAAAACCAAACGGCAGCTGAACGGCATCAGCGGTTTTCCGCGCATGTCCGAGAGCGAATACGATTCTTTCGGGGGCGGGCACGCTTCGGTGTCGATCTCCGCGGCGTTCGGCATGGCCAAGGCCGCCGAACTGCGGGGCGAGAAGCGGCAGGTCGTGGCCGTGATCGGCGACGGCTCGATGACCGGAGGGCTTGCGTTCGAGGGGCTGAACAACGCCGGGGCCTCGAAGCGCACCAACCTGCTGGTGATTCTCAACGACAACAACATGGCCATCGACCAGGCCACGGGAGCGCTGAAAAACTACCTGCTGAAAATCTCGACTTCGGTGCACTACAACCGTTTCAAACAACGGCTGTGGGGGCTGATGTCGCATACGCCGCGGCTGCTGCGGCTCTGCCAGAAGGCGGGCAACGCCGTGAAGCAGGGGCTGCTGAACAAGAGCAATTTTTTCGAAAGTCTCAATTTCCGTTATTTCGGTCCGGTGGACGGTCACAACCTCAAGGAGTTGGTGCGGACGCTTCGGGCGTTGCGCGACATCGAGGGGCCTAAACTGCTGCACGTGATGACGGTCAAGGGCAAGGGCTACCTGCCGGCCGAGCACGACCAGCCCGCCTGGCACGCCCCGGGGCGTTTCAATCCCGACACGGGCGAGCGGATTTCGGCTCCGGGCGGCGCAGCGCGTTATCAGGACGTGTTCGGCGAAACCCTGCTGGAACTGGCGCGCCGCGACGGGCGCGTCGTGGGCGTCACGCCCGCCATGCCGTCGGGCTGTTCGATGAACATTCTGCTGCGCGAGATGCCCGGCCGCTGTTTCGACGTGGGCATCGCCGAAGGGCATGCCGTGACTTTCTCGGCCGGACTGGCCGCGGCGGGCATGATTCCCTTCTGCAACATTTATTCGAGTTTCATGCAGCGGGCCTACGACAATGTGATCCACGACGTTGCGATTCAGGATCTTCCGGTGGTGATGTGTCTCGACCGGGGCGGCCTGGTGGGCGAGGACGGGGTGACGCACCACGGGGTCTTCGACATGGCCGCTTTCGGCGCCGTGCCGGGACTGACGATCGCCGCGCCGATGAACGAACCCGAACTGCGCAACATGATGTATACGGCCCTCGGATCGGGACATCCCTTTATGATCCGCTATCCGCGGGGGCACGGCGAGGGCTTGCCGTGGCGCGGCGAGAAGTTCGAGACGCTGCCCGTCGGACGTGGCCGCCGCCTGCGCGAGGGCGCAGACGTGGCGCTGTTGACCGTGGGGACCGTCGGCAACGCCGCCGCACGGGCCGCCGGACGCGCTGCCGCGGAAGGCGTGAGCGTCGCGCATTACGACCTGCGGTTCGTGAAACCGCTGGATGAAGCGTTGCTGGACGAAGTGGGGCGTAAGTTCCGCCGTGTGGTCACGGTCGAGGACGGTTCGCTGCGCGGAGGCGTCGGCGAAGCCGTCGCGGCGTTCTTCAACGGCCGCGGCTACGACGTGCGGGTGCAGCGGCTCGGCATCGGCGACGAGTGGGTCGAACACGGCACGCCCGGGCAGTTGTACGCCCTGTGCGGCTACGACGAGGAGGGCATTCTGCGCGCCCTGCTCGATACCCGCGCATAAATTTTCCGCAACGCATTTTTTCGGCACAAATTCTGCGAGATTGCTTCCCAAAACGACCGGGAAGTGAAAATCGCCATTTTATTGCTTGCTGCCGCCCTTTTGATTCCGGGTGCGGTGGCTGTCGCGGCGGCTTCGGACCGCACCGACCGCATGCCTGTCGCCGTGTTCGACCTGCGGCCGGCCGAAGCGCGGGGCTGCCGCACCGGGTAACTGTTGTTCGTGGATCAGGGGCGGGGAACTCCGCCGTCTTCGCCGTAAAGGCATTTGTCAGAGCGTGAACACCCAGTCGTCGCCTTTCGAGAGGGCCGGGTCCAGGCGGAAGCCTTCCCATTCGAACGACCGGAGCGTCGCGGGATCGGCGATGCGGTTTTTCAGGATATGCCGCGTCATCTCTCCGCGGCACATTTTCGTATAGACCACGACGGTTTTCAGCCGGTCGCCCTCGCGGACGCGGAATTCGGGCGTGATGACCCGGGCTTCGCGGCAGACGCGTTTCCAGTCGAACAGCCGCTTCATCTCTCCGCTCGCCAGGTTGACCAGGATGCCGTCGTCGGCGTGAATCCGGCCCAGCAGGTCGTCGGTCAGCCGGCTTTGCCAGTAGGAAAACATCGTTTCGTCGCCGCGGCCGGGCAGTACGGCGTCGCCTTCGAGCCGGTAGGTGCGGATGGCGTCCAGCGGACGGAGCAGTCCGTAGAGGAACGAGGTGATGTTGAGGTGCCGTTGGGCGTATTCGAAATCGGCGTCGGTGAAACTCGCCGGGTCGATGCGTTTGAAGACGATTCCCGTGTAGGCCGTAAGGGCTGGGATCGCCGCGTCGTCGTCGCCGTGGAAGCGGCCGTAGCGCAGGCGGTTTTCGGCGGCGATACGGCGGTTGACGCGCAGGAGCCGGGCCAGTTCGTCGGTCGGGAGCGTCGCCAGCCCGGCGGCCAGTTCGGAGGCCTCGCTGCGGTAGGCGGGCCGGGTCGTGCGGGGCGTCGGGACGGAACTGCGCTCCGTCATCGTCTTGGCGCAGGAGAGGAGCAGCTGCATGGCGTTCGGGCGTTAAGCTACGGAGCAGGGGATGCCGAGCGCTTCGACGCGTGCGGCGATGGCCTGCAACTCCTCTTTGGTGACTTTTTCGAGCGTCGGGCAGGGGGTGTCGCGGTCGAGCGAGTAGACCATCACCTGCTGCGGGCGGATTTCGGCGACGAGCCGGAGCCAGGCCGAGACTTCCTCTTCGGTGGTGTTGTCGACGGGCTGTCCGCCGCACTCCCCGCGCAGGAACATCGTTTGCAGAATCATGCGCCCGTCGAAGCGTTTCATCGCTTCGACGATGCCCCGCACCGTGTAGGACGCGCTTTGCGGGTTGTTCATCCGCCGCACCGTCGCGTCGAACGCCGAATCGAGTTTGAGGATGTTGTTGTCCACGCGCAGCAGGGCGCGGCGGACGCTGTCGCGGTGGATCTGCGTGGCGTTGGAGAGCACCGAGACCTTCGCCGCGGGGCACAGCGCGTCGCGCAGGGCGATCGTGTCGCCGATGACGGCTTCGAAATCGGGGTGCATGGTCGGTTCGCCGTTGCCGGCGAAGGTGATCACGTCGGGCGGCGTGGAGTCGGCCGCCATGCGCCGCAGGGTGGCTTCGAGCTGCGTGCGCACGTCCTCGCGGCTGTTGAAGCGTCGTCCGCCCGGGTGCTCGGCATTCCAGCCGCACTCGCAGTAGATGCAGTCGAACGAGCAGAGTTTCGAGGAGAGCGGGAGCAGGTTGACTCCCAGCGAAAGGCCCAGCCGCCGCGAATGCACCGGGCCGAAGATAATGTCGTGAAATAGCGCTGTCATGGTGCGAAATTAAGAATTAAGAATTAGGAATTCAAAATTAATTCCTAATTTTACCAAAATACCGTTTTATGAAATTCAAATTCGGACTTTTGCCGCGCGTCGTGCTGGCCATTGCGCTGGGCGTCGCCTGCGGATTCTTCCTCCCCGGCTGGGCGACGCGCATCGCGCTGACCTTCAATGCGATTTTCGGGCAGTTTCTGGGATTCGCCATTCCGCTGCTGATTCTCGGGCTGGTGGCTCCGGGCATCGCCGATCTGGGCCGGAACGCCGGGCGTCTGCTGGCCCTGACCGCCGCGCTGGCCTATGCCTTCACGCTCTTTTCGGGGTTCGGGACCTATCTGACGGGGCGGTTTCTCTTTCCGGCGCTGCTCGAAGGCTCCGCCGCCGTATTGCCCGAGGAAGGGGCGGCCCTTGCGCCCTATTTCACGGTCGAAATGCCTCCCGTGATGGGTGTGATGTCGGCGCTGGTCCTCGCCTTCGTGCTGGGGCTGGGCATGGCCTATATCCGTTCGGTGACGCTCAAGGCGGCGATGGACGATTTCAAGCGGATCATCGAGCTGGTGATTCTGCGCGTCATCATTCCGCTGCTGCCCTTCTACATTTTCGGCATCTTTCTGTCGATGACCCAGTCGGGGCAGGTGGCCGGGGTGCTGGACGTCTTCGTGAAACTGATCGCGGTGATCTTCTGCATGACGGTCGTGCTGCTTCTCGTGCAGTTCTCCGTCGCGGGGCTTGCGGCGCGTAAAAATCCGCTGAAGATGCTCCGCACGATGCTCACCGCCTATATGACGGCCCTCGGAACGCAGTCGTCCGCCGCGACGATCCCCGTGACGCTGGCCCAGACCGTGAAGCTCGGCGTGCGGCCCGAACTGGCGTCGTTCGTTGTGCCGCTGTGCGCCACGATCCACCTCTCGGGTTCGATGATGAAGATCACGGCCTGTGCGCTGGCCGTGTCGATGATCGCCGGGCTGGACATTCCGGCGTCGACCTTCGCGGGGTTCATCCTGCTGCTGGCCGTGACGATGGTGGCGGCTCCGGGCGTGCCGGGAGGGGCGATCATGGCGGCGCTGGGACTGTTGGAGTCGATGCTCGGTTTCGACGAGACCCTCGCGGGGCTGATGATCGCCACCTACATCGCCATGGACAGCTTCGGAACGGCGACCAACGTGACGGGCGACGGCGCCGTGGCGGTGATCGTCGATGCGATCGACCGGCGGCGTTGAAAAACTCCGTTCCCGGGCCGCCGTCGGCGGCCCTTTTCCTTATTTAGAACTGAAATAAGTATAAATGCGTATCCTTGTGGAATAAAAAACGGCTACTTTTGAATGCCGATTCCGTTTTATGTATACTTTTGTGCGTCCAAAACGGAAAAAAGAGACATAAACTCATAATTACAAGACAAATATGGTTGATATTTTTGCACGCCTCGAGAAAAATGCGGGCGGACCGATCGGTCAGTACATGTCGTACGCCCACGGTTATTATGCCTTTCCCAAACTCGAAGGCGACATCGGTCCCCACATGGTTTTCCGGGGCAAGAAGATGCTCAACTGGAGCCTGAACAATTACCTCGGACTGGCCAACCACCCCGAGGTGCGCAAGGCCGACGCCGAAGGCGCTGCGCAGTTCGGTATGGCGGCCCCGATGGGCGCCCGCATGATGAGCGGACAGACCGTTTACCACGAGCGTCTGGAGCGTGAGCTGGCCGCGTTTGTCGGCAAGGAGGATGCCTTCCTGCTCAATTTCGGTTACCAGGGCATGATCTCGATCATCGACTGCCTGCTGACCCCCCGCGACGTGGTCGTCTACGATGCCGAGGCGCACGCCTGCATCATCGACGGACTGCGCCTGCACAAGGGCAAACGCTTCGTTTTCGGTCATAACGACATGGAGTCGCTGCGCCTGCAGTTGCAGCATGCCACGGATTTGGCCGAGGAGCAGAACGGCGGCGTGCTGGTGATCACCGAGGGCGTGTTCGGCATGAAGGGCGACCTGGGCAAGCTCGACGAGATCGTGGCGCTGAAGAAGGATTTCCAGTTCCGTCTGCTGGTGGACGACGCCCACGGCTTCGGTACGATGGGCCCGGGCGGTCGCGGCACGGCGGCGCATTTCGGCGTTGTCGACGGCGTGGACGTGCTCTTCAACACCTTCGCCAAGTCGATGGCCGGGATCGGCGCTTTCGTGAGCGGTCCCCGCTGGCTGATCAACCTGCTGCGCTACAACATGCGTTCGCAGCTTTACGCAAAGTCGCTCCCGATGCCGATGGTGATCGGCGCGCTGAAGCGTCTGGAGCTGATCCGCAACCACCCCGAATTCCAGGAGAAACTCTGGGAGAACGTCCGTGCGCTCCAAAGCAGCCTGAAAGAGAACGGGTTCGAGATCGGTGTGACCAACTCGCCGGTGACGCCCGTCTTTCTGAAGGGCGGCATTCCCGAGGCCACGAATCTGGTCGTGGACCTGCGCGAGAACCACGGTATTTTCTGCTCGATGGTGGTTTATCCCGTGATTCCGAAGGGTGAGATCATCCTGCGCATCATCCCGACGGCGGTGCATACGCTGGAGGATGTGAAAGTTACGATTGAGGCTTTCAAGGCCGTTCGCGAGAAACTCGAAACCGGCGTATACGCTTCGATGCCCATTCCGGCACGTGCCGACGAAGGGTTTATGGTCCGCTAAAGGCGGTTTCCGATACGGATGTCCCCGGCTTTGCGGCCGGGGACATTTTGTTTTTGACAAAAGTAGCCGAAAAATTTTGCAGAATAAATTTTTCATTTTATATTTGCAGTCCCGAAACGCAGGAAACGAAGTTTTCCCGGGCGGGGAAGATAGATTTTGCGGAAATAGCTCAGTTGGTAGAGCGCAACCTTGCCAAGGTTGAGGTCGCGGGTCCGAGTCCCGTTTTCCGCTCACGACAAACGAGTGATAATCAATGAATTATCGCTCGTTTTTCTTTTTCTACCGTGTGTTACAGATGTCCGTTGTGTAACACAAAATGCCTTGAAATCGCCGTTTGTGATACAGAGTGTGATACATAAAATCGTGCACTACTGTCCCGTAAAAGCGGGCAAGTCGGTCTTTGAAATAGTTGAAACATAGTCTATTAGAAGTAATTTTTCATGTGCGACGATTTGAATTTGTAATTTTGCAGCCCATAAAGGGACTGCTCTATGAACAAAGACAAATATGTATTCGCTCAATTGGTTGCATTTCTCGACAACAACAAGTTCCGTCACCTGGTTGACAAGTATGATGGGAACAGGTATGTCAAGAACTTCACCTGCTGGAATCAGCTCATGGCACTCATGTTCGGACAACTCTGTAACCGTGAGAGCCTGCGTGATGTTGTCGTTGCATTGGAGACTCACCAATCCAAATGTTATCACCTTGGAATGGGGCGTAATCCAATAGCGAAAACGACATTTGCCACAGCGAATCAGAATCGTGACTACAGGATCTTTGAAGACTTTGCCTTCTTCATGATGGAACAGGCTCGCAAGAAACGAGCAACCGACATCTTCAAGCTGAAGGGGAATGTTTATGCATTTGATTCAACAACGATTCCGCACTGCTTGTCAGTATTCTGGTGGGCAAAGTTCCGCAAGAAGAAAGGAGGCGTTAAGGCGCATGTCCTTTATGATCTGGAGTCCCAAGTTTCTGCTTTCTTCCATATTACGACTGCATCGGTACACGATTCAAAGGCAATGAAGGAGATTTCCTATGAATCAGGTTCTTACTACGTATTTGACCGTGGTTACAATGCATTCAAGGAACTCTACAAGATTTGTCTTAATGAATCATACTTCGTGGTTCGGGCGAAGAAGAACTTACAGTACAAGTGTACGAAATGGAAACGTAGATTGCCTAAGAATGTGCTTTCTGATTCCGTTATTGAACTCACGGATGTGAACACACAGAAGAAGTTTCCTGAGAGGCTGCGACTTGTGAGATTTCACGATGACGAGCAAGACAGAGACTTCGCATTTTTGACGAATGCATTCCATCTTACCGCTCTCGAAATTGCTAATCTCTACAAGAACCGATGGCAGATTGAGTTGTTCTTCAAGTGGCTCAAGCAGCACCTCAAGATTAAGAAATTCTGGGGCACTACAGAGAACGCTGTCAGAATACAAATTTGCTCTGCAATCATAACTTATTGCCTTGTCGCCATCGTCCAACACGACATGCGACTAAAGCGGTCAACTTATGAGGTCCTGCAGATTTTGAGCATCTCACTAACGGATAAGACTCCACTGAGAGATCTCTTCGAAAAGACTAATTTCAACGATGTCAAAGAACTCGATTATCCCCTCTTGGAGGGACTATTTGATTAATATTAACTTCGTCCCAATTTTAACGGGACACTAATGAAAATCGTGTAACACACGAATCGCATTTTGTTGCTTGCGTAATCCGTAAAGATTATGACAATCAACGTCGTATGTCGCAGAGACGCTATCAACAGAAACCGTTTAGCCCCTCTTGCTCTTGTCTTTACCCATGACCGCCGCCGTAAGTTCGTCGGTCTGGGCATTTCGGAAGCTTTGGTGCATTGGGATTTCGACAAGCAACAACCTACCGCCGACTGCCCCGATAGAGCAGAAATACAGTTTCAAATAACCTCCAAGATACGTGAATACGAGAGGAAAATCAAAAAGTTGGAGGTGCTGGAAATTCCCGTTACATTCGATACGCTGTTTGAACAGAACGGCAAACGAATCAACTGCACGGTCGGGGAGTACTTCAAACAGATTATCGAACGCTTGGAAAAAGTCGAAAAGTACAGTTCCGCCAGCAAACATAAGGTAACGTTGGTCCTTGTGTCGCAATTCCGCTCGGTCAATATGCGTTTTGATGAATTGGATTTGACGTATTTAAGGGAGTTTGAAATCTTCTTGAGTCAAAAGGGTAATGTAAACAACAGTTGCAATTATGCAGCATTCCAATACTGCCGGTTGTATCTTATTGAAATTCTACATCAAACCACAACACACTGCAAATGTATACAATTTACTTTATGTTGTATCTTATCGAAATTCTACATCAAACCACAACACCCTTCGAAGGTTTTTGCCCGCTATCAGAGTTGTATCTTATCGAAATTCTACATCAAACCACAACATCTGGACTGACAAGACAGATCAAGAGATGTTGTATCTTATCGAAATTCTACATCAAACCACAACTGCAAATGTATACAATTTACTTTACATTCCGTTGTATCTTATCGAAATTCTACATCAAACCACAACTGGTCCTCGAAGCGCTTTTGCTCCCGCCTTGTTGTATCTTATCGAAATTCTACATCAAACCACAACTGATGATGACCACGCGCGAAGGGTCTATGCGTTGTATCTTATCGAAATTCTACATCAAACCACAACCGCGTAACGATCAACCCGCGTTTACGCAGCGTTGTATCTTATCGAAATTCTACATCAAACCACAACATCGAGAACGGAGAGGATACGCTGACCGCGTTGTATCTTATCGAAATTCTACATCAAACCACAACTCTCGATCCGTTCTTCCCATAAAGCCTCCTGTTGTATCTTATCGAAATTCTACATCAAACCACAACCGGGGATTCTGTCACCGTGCTGATCACGAAGTTGTATCTTATCGAAATTCTACATCAAACCACAACATAGTGCATACGATGGGTAGAAACACGGCGTTGTATCTTATCGAAATTCTACATCAAACCACAACACCTCGCGCTGAACGGTGGTCGCTGGTCCGGTTGTATCTTATCGAAATTCTACATCAAACCACAACACCTACGACATCGACCTAACAACGAAAATGGTTGTATCTTATCGAAATTCTACATCAAACCACAACAACTACTAAGAACAAATTATGAACCAACGGGTTGTATCTTATCGAAATTCTACATCAAACCACAACATTATGAAAACGCGTACAACGATCCTTCGAGTTGTATCTTATCGAAATTCTACATCAAACCACAACAGGCCAACCCGGAACTGGTCGCCGCCTATCGTTGTATCTTATCGAAATTCTACATCAAACCACAACGTAGAAACGCCGGACATGGAAACACCTTCGGTTGTATCTTATCGAAATTCTACATCAAACCACAACGTGTACGGCCGATTCGTATCTCGCTTATTGTTGTATCTTATCGAAATTCTACATCAAACCACAACCGGACGACCGGGAAGAACATCAACGGAGCCGTTGTATCTTATCGAAATTCTACATCAAACCACAACTATCGTGGATTGCTTCCTATTCTGCTATACGTTGTATCTTATCGAAATTCTACATCAAACCACAACGTTGGAGGCCTATTCGGCATGATCGGAGCGGTTGTATCTTATCGAAATTCTACATCAAACCACAACGTTCTCGTAAACGCAGTTTCCCCTGTTTTGGTTGTATCTTATCGAAATTCTACATCAAACCACAACTTGTACGAAATGTTTAGTTTGTAGGTTGTAGTTGTATCTTATCGAAATTCTACATCAAACCACAACGCCGGACGCACGCGTAAAAGCTGTGCCGTTGTTGTATCTTATCGAAATTCTACATCAAACCACAACTACAGATCGCGCTGCCGTTAAGAACGGCCGGTTGTATCTTATCGAAATTCTACATCAAACCACAACAAACGAAGCAGCCACAACATCGGACAATTAGTTGTATCTTATCGAAATTCTACATCAAACCACAACTAAAGTTTTTTTTATATATTTGTGGTGTAAGAATTCTACATCTTATCACAATAAGGCTATATGCCGAAGGTTTTCAACCTATTGTCTCCGCGTACTCCGTGGAGACTTTTTTTATATTTCGTGAATAATTTAAAAACCGTCGGTTGCTATTGCGGAGTGTGCCGGCGCTGTGGCTTTTTGCCTTCGGGAGTTCATGGTGCCGAAAACAGAAGGTCGCATGTCGGACCGTCCGCCACTCGCCGTGCGACGCACCGACATGAAGCATCCCCAATTGCAGCGTTCATCAAGGGCATATCGTTGGAATATGCAGGAATACTTTATATCGAGACTCTGAAACCGGGAAAACACGCGAATGGAAATTCAGCGACGCCTTCTGTTCCCGGGCGCATTCGCGCACGAGGCTCTGCCGCGGGCGGACGATGACGAACCGGATAAAAAGCGCACCCCGAAATCCTTTTCCGGATTTTCGGGGTGCGCTTCATTCGGGCGGGCGGCTGTCCGGCGCGTTATCGGGCGGGATGTTCCGGGCGTTTGCTGAAAATGGCCTTGATCCGGTCCATGTCGAACTTGGCCGAGCGGTCGTAGCAATAGATGCCGTTCTGTTCCTGTTCCACGTCCGTGAGCTGGGTGTAGCAATAGCCCCACACCTGTCCGGAGAGCGAGAGCAGCGCGTCTACCTGGCCTTCGAGCCGCGTGTAGAACTCTTCGAGCGTACGGGGCGCCTGTCCGTAACCCCACGATTCGGTCTGGGAATCCGTGGCCTGCTTCTCCTGGTCCTTCACCCATTTGATGCCGCCGAATTCATCGACCAGGTAGGGGCACGAGCCATCGTACTGCGGCCAGGCGTAGTTTGCGGTCGCCTTCACCTCGTTGAATCCGATGTTGCGCGTCTGGTCGCGGGTCGTCCGCAGGCGGGGATGGAAGAACGTGCCGTCGCTGAAGATTTTCTCTTTCAGTTTGGCCGGGTTCTGCTCGTAATTGTGGACGGCCCAGATGTCGGTCCTGACGACGGCGCCGCCGCTGACGGTGTTGACGGGGCGCGTCGGGTCGAGGCGCCCCGTCAGGTCGTAGACGTCGGAGGCGAAGCGCGGGAACTGCGTGTTGTCGGGCCACCACTCCTCGTTCATCGGCGTCCACGTCAGCAGCGAGGGGTGGTTCCGGTCGCGGACCACGCATTCGGCCCACTCGGAGAGGAAGTTGCGGGCCGTTTCCACGTCGTTGGCATCCATTCCCCAGCTGGGGCTTTCGCCCCAGGTGATGTAGCCGAGTCTGTCGGCCCAGTAATAGTAGCGTTCCTCGAAAACCTTCTGATGCAGGCGTGCGCCGTTGAACCCGGCGGCCAGTCCCAGCTCGATGTCGCGGCGCAGGGCGTCGTCCGACGGGGCGGTCCAGATACCGTCGGGGTAGAAACCCTGGTCGAGCACCAGCCGCTGGTAATAGGGTTCGTTGTTGAGGTAGATTTTGTTGCCTTCGATGTGGACCTTGCGCATCCCGACATAGGATTTCACGGCGTCGAGCACCTGGCCGTCGGGGGCGACCACCTCGTAGGTCAGGTCGTAGAGGAACGGGTCTTCGGGACTCCAGAGCCGGGCCTTTTTGACCGGGATGACGACGACGCTGCTGTTCGACGCCCGGACCTGCCGCGTGCCGACGACCTTGCCGCCGTCCCGAAGGGTCACCCGGAGCGTGTTCGGGCTTTCCCGGAAGAACTGCGGGGCGACGATCAGCTGCTGCTGGTCGATGTCGGTCGTCATTTGGACGCGTGCGAGGGCCTCGGGAGCCACGGCCTCCATCCACACCGTCTGCCAGATGCCTGTCGTGCGGGTGTAGTCGCAACTGTGCGAGGCGTATTGCAGCGACTGTTTGCCGGCAGTCTGTTTGCCGCTGCGCAGGTCGCTCGTGGCGAAGACGACCAGACTGTGGCTGCCGCCCGGCTTCACGAATGCGGTGATGTCGTAGGAGAACGACGTGCTGCCTCCGAAGTGGCGTCCGACGAAGCGGCCGTCGACATACACCTCGGAGGTGTAGTACACGGCTCCGAAGTTGAGCATCACGTTGCGTCCCGACCAGTCTGCCGGAATGTCGATCGTACGCTGGTACCAGATGCGGCCTATGAAGTCCGTGTGGCCGACGCCCGAGAGCTTGCTCTCCGGGGCGAACGGCACGATGATTTTGCCGTCGAATCCCTTCGAGCCGGCGTAGCCGCGTTCCAGGCCGCTTGCGCCGAAATCGAACGTGTAGGTCCATTCGCCGTTCAGGTTGATCCAGTCCGTCCGCTCGAACTGCGGGCGGGGATATTCCGGGCGGGGGATCTGCGAAAACAGACACGCGGCCTGAAGCAGGAAAAAGAGGGTGATTGCGGTTTTCTTCATGGTTGTTTTTGGTTGGTTTGCTTGTTTTCGGGGTGGTTATTCCGGTGCGATGTCGAACCGGCCGGGCGGCTCCGTGCGCTGCGCCCCGGCGAGCGGCGGCAGCATGCCGCAAGGGAGCAGCAGCAGGATGTGCGCATGTTTCATGGCTTCGTCTATGGGTTTGCTGTGCCGAAGTTACGAAACTTTTTCGGAATACGGAGCGGGTCAGAGGTTAATTTTGCAGGGGAACAGGCTGAAGACCCGAAAAAAATAGACTATATTCGTACGATCAAAACTGCCCGACTGATAGGAAAAAGAGACTCTTGCACTGTTGGGGACCCTGCACCTTCGTCGGAGCGCAGGTCCCGTGGCCGACGCTTTTCAACGGCCGGAACCTGAAAGGCTGGAAGACGGTCGGCGGGACGGAATCGTTTTTGTGTTATATTTACGGATAAAACGAATGCGGTTATGGAACGGGAGAACGTCTTTTATATCAAAAACATGGTTTGCAACCGCTGCATTCTGGTCGTCACCCGGCTGCTCGAAAAAGCGGGGTTCACGCCCCTCGATGTCGGACTGGGAACGGTCGTCGTGCAGGAGAAGCCCGGCCGGGAGCAGCGGGAGGCGTTCCGCAAACTGCTCGAAGCCTACGGGTTCGAACTGATCGACGACAGCCGGATGCGCCTCATCGAGCAGATCCGGACGGCCGTGATCGAATTGGTGCATTACAGCGAAGATGCCTCGAAAGTCAACCTGTCGGATTACCTGCGCGAACGCTGCCACCGTGATTACAGTGCGTTGAGCAAGCTCTTTTCGGAGGTCAACGGCATCAGCATCGAGAAATACTTCCTCGCCCAGCGGATCGAGCGGGTCAAGGAACTGCTGGCCTACGGCGACCTGACCGTCAGCGAGATCGCCGACAAACTCCGTTATTCGAGCGTGGCGCACCTCAGCGCCCAGTTCCGCGCCCAGACCGGGATGTCGCCCACTGAATTCCGCCGGCTGAAAGGACGCGGCCTGAAACCGCTGGATGAAGTGTAGGTATAAATCATATCCATAATTCTGTAACACCCGGAGCGTGTCGGGACCTTACCTTTGTTCCCATGGAAAAGAGTAAGATCATCACGAATACGTTCCCGGTCGCAGGCATGAGCTGCGCTTCGTGCGCAGTCCGGGTCGATAAGGCGCTCAACGGCCTGCCGGGCGTCGAGTCTGCGCATGTGAACTACGCTTCCGCTACGGCGCGGGTGGACTACCGTTCGGGGGAGTGCTCTCCCGGGACGCTGAAGCGGGCCGTGCAGGCGGCCGGTTACGACCTGCTGACCGACGCGGAAGGCCCGGCGGAGGACGAGGCGGCGCACGTTCGTGCGGCGCATTACCGGGCGCTCAAACGGCGGACTCTTTGGGCGGCGGGGCTTTGTCTTCCGATTGTGGCCGGAGGCATGCTGTTCATGGACGCTCCGGCCGTGAAATACGCCGTGTGGGCGCTCTCCACCCCGGTCGTTTTCGGACTGGGACGGGAGTTCTTCGTCAACGCCTGGAAACAGCTCCGCCACGGGGCGGCCAACATGGATACGCTGGTTGCCGTCAGTACCGGAATCGCCTATCTGTTCAGCCTTTTCAACCTGTTTTTCCCGGAATTCTGGCTGTCGAGGGGCATCGAGCCGCACGTCTATTTCGAGTCGGCGGCCGTCATCGTCGCCTTCATCCTGCTGGGGCGGCTGCTTGAGGAGCGGGCGAAGCGCGGCACGACGACGGCCATCGCGAAACTGATGGGCCTGCAACCGAAAACCGTCACGGTGATCACCCCTTCGGGCGAACGCTCCGTGCCCGTTGCGGAGCTTCGCGCCGGGGATCTGGTCGCCGTGCATCCCGGCGAACGCATCGCCGTGGACGGCACGGTGGCCGAAGGCGCGTCGTATGTCGACGAGAGCATGCTCAGCGGGGAACCGCTCCCCGTCTGCAAACAGGAGGGTGCGGCGGTGTTCGCCGGAACGATGAATGGCAACGGTGCGTTCCGTTTCCGGGCCGACAGGGTGGGGCAGGACACGGTGCTGGCCCGGATCATCCGCATGGTGCGGGATGCGCAGGGCAGCAAGGCCCCCGTGCAGCGGACCGTCGACCGGATCGCCGGCGTTTTCGTTCCCGCCATCATCGTCCTCGCCGTGCTGACCTTCGCGGCGTGGATGCTTTTCGCTCCGGAGGAGGGCTTCACCCGCGGGCTGCTGGCGCTGGTGACCGTGCTGATCATCGCGTGCCCCTGTGCGCTGGGTCTGGCGACGCCCACGGCCCTCATGGTCGGGATCGGCAAGGGCGCCGGACAGGGCATCCTCGTCAAGGACGCTGCGAGCCTGGAGGTGGCCCGGAAGGTCGACACCGTGGTGCTGGACAAGACCGGAACGCTCACCGAAGGCCGTCCGTCGGTCGTGGACGCTGCGTGGGCCGAAGGGCCGGAGACGGCGCGGCGGATTCTGTTCAGCCTTGAAAAACGCTCGGGGCATCCGCTTTCGCAGGCCGTCGTCGAATCGCTCGGCGGGGAGCGGGACGTTCCCGTGACCGGGTTCGAAAGCATTCCCGGACAGGGTGTCCGGGGCGTCGCGGAGGGGCGGACCTGGTATGCCGGGAACGACGCGCTGCTGTCCCGCCACGGCATCGTGCCCGACGCCCGCCTGCAACGGCTGGCCGAAGGGTGGATGCAGGAGGCGAAGACCGTGGTTTGGTTCGCCGACGAGGAGCGGACGCGCGCCGTGCTCGCCCTTGCCGATGCGCTGAAACCCTCGTCGGCCGGGGCCGTCGCCCGGCTGCACGCGCTGGGAATCACGGTCTGGATGCTGACGGGCGACAACGCCGGTTCGGCGCGCGAAACGGCCCGGAAAGCCGGGATCACCCGTTTCCGGGCGGGCGTCCTGCCGCACGAAAAGGCCGGATTCGTCCGGCAGTTGCAGTCCGAAGGCCGGACGGTGGCCATGGCCGGCGACGGGATCAACGACAGCGCGGCTCTCGCGCAGGCCGATTTGAGCGTCGCCATGGGGCGGGGGAGCGACATTGCGATGGATACCGCGATGGTGACGATCCTCTCGTCGGACCTCCGGAAAATCCCGGAGATGATCCGGCTGTCGCAGCTCACCGTGCGGACGATTCGCCAGAACCTCTTCTGGGCCTTCATTTACAACCTCGTCGCCATTCCCGTAGCGGCCGGGGCGCTCTATCCCCTCTGGGGGTTTCTGCTCGACCCGATGATCGGCGGGGCGGCCATGGCCTTGAGCAGCGTGAGCGTCGTGGCCAACAGCTTGCGGCTGAAACGCCGGCGGATCGGCGATGAGTGTGAACATGACGAACCGGTTGAAACCGAAGAAAAGATGAAAAAGGAATTTATCGTGGACGGCATGACGTGCAATCATTGCCGGATGCATGTGGAACATGCGCTGAACGCCCTCGACGGCGTGAAGGCGGTCGTGACGCTGGACCCTCCGGTGGCCGCCGTGGAGTACTCCGGGCCGGAAGTCGGCCTCGGGGAGTTGCAGAAGGCCGTTACGGAGCGGGCCGGGGAGTATACCCTGCGGGCGCGGTGACGGCGGACGCCCCTGCGCAGGCGGGGCGTTTTTTTCGTGCCGCGCCGCATCTTTCCGGCGAATGTCCGGCGGAAAATGCGTTTTAGCATTAACTTTGCTGTCGGATCGTGTAAAGTATGCTGATGGAGACTCTTTCCCGTTGGATCGGCGGCGTGAACGACGTGCTGTGGACCTATGTGCTGGTCGCGGCGCTCTTGGGGTGTGCCGTGTGGTTCACCCTGCGCACGCGGGGCGTGCAGTTCCGCCTGCTGGGCGAGATGATGCGCGTGCTGGGCGAGTCGGCCGGAAGCGGCCCGAAGGGCGAGCGGCACGTCTCGTCGTTCCAGGCTTTCGCCGTGTCGCTGGCCAGCCGCGTCGGCACGGGGAATCTCGCGGGCGTCGCCACGGCCATCGTCGTCGGGGGACCCGGCGCGGTCTTCTGGATGTGGGTCATCGCCCTTGTGGGCGCCGCGAGCGCTTTCGTCGAGTCGACCCTCGCACAGCTTTACAAACGCCGCGGCAGGGACTCTTTCATCGGCGGTCCGGCCTACTACATGGAACGCGGCCTCGGGCGGAGGTGGATGGGCGTGCTGTTCGCCGTGCTGATCTCCGTGACCTTCGGATTCGCCTTCAACTCGGTGCAGAGCAACACGATCTGCGCCGCGTGGGAGGGAGCTTTCGGCGCCGATCATGTGTGGGTGGGCGTCGTGCTCACGGCGCTGACGCTGCTCATCATCTTCGGAGGCATACGGCGCATTGCGCGTGTCAGCGGCGTGATCGTCCCGATTATGGCGCTGGGGTACATCGTGCTGGCGCTGGGCGTCGTGCTGTTCAACCTCGGGCGGCTGCCCGAAGTGCTGGAACTGATCGTCGCCGACGCTTTCGGCTGGGAGCAGACGCTGGGCGGCGCGGTCGGCGCGGCGTTGATGCAGGGCATCAAGCGGGGACTTTTCAGCAACGAGGCCGGTATGGGTTCGGCCCCGAACGTCGCCGCCACGGCCCACGTTTCGCACCCCGTGAAGCAGGGACTTATCCAGACCCTCGGGGTCTTCACCGATACGCTCGTCATCTGCACCTGCACGGCCTTCATCATCCTGTTCGGGGGCGTTCCCGACGCTTCGCTCAACGGCATTCAGCTGACGCAGGCGGCTCTGGAGAGCGAGATCGGTCCCGCGGGCGGGGTGTTCGTCGCCGTGGCGATCTTCCTGTTCGCCTTTTCGTCGATTATCGGCAATTATTACTACGGCGAAGCCAACATCCGCTTCATCACTCCGCGGCCGTGGGCGCTGACGCTCTACCGGATGCTGGTCGGCGCGATGGTGCTCTTCGGATCCTTGGCGACGCTCGATCTGGCATGGAGCCTGGCCGATGTGACGATGGCGCTGATGACGCTGTGCAATCTGGCGGCGATCGTGCTGCTGGGCCGTCAGGCCTTCCTGCTGCTGGCCGACTACACGGCCCAGAAGCGGCAGGGCATCAAAAATCCGGTCTTCACGAAAGACCGGATTCCCGAATTGAAAGACAAGGCCGAGTGCTGGTAGCGCATTACTCCACCAGCCGGCGCGTCACGCTCCACCGCTGCATCAGCCGCACCACCGCCCAGCTCACGGCGAAGGCCCCGCAGGCGATCAGCGCGATGCGCGCCAGCGCGGGAAGTCCCGGAATCCGCTGCACGAGGTCGTAGCCGGCCTGAACGAAGATGAAGTGGCAGAGGTAGATGCCGAACGTCG
Organism: Alistipes sp. AF14-19; assembly: GCF_003461645.1. Taxonomy (NCBI): domain Bacteria; kingdom Pseudomonadati; phylum Bacteroidota; class Bacteroidia; order Bacteroidales; family Rikenellaceae; genus Alistipes; species Alistipes sp. AF14-19. Next base: position 28,139 of record NZ_QTXM01000009.1, on the reverse strand, counting down.
CGCCCGCCAGCCGCGAGAGCCATGCGCGGGGCCGTGCGGCGGCCTTCTGCACGAGGATGAAGACCGGGGCGGTCATCATAAAGACGTTGATGCCGGCGAAATACCAGACGATTTCGAGGTAGGCGTAGTTGCCCGGAAAATGTTTCTGCATCACCACGTAACCCAGCCCCGTGGCGAGGTATCCGGCGAGGAAGGTCGGGATGCAGATGCCCAATGTCTTGCGCCAGTTCCATGCGGGCGGGAATTTCACGAGGTAGAAGGCCAGTACGAGGTAACCGGCGAAGCCCGAGACGTAGTGGAACGTGCCGAACTCGTTCCAGTCGCAGACGCCGTAAAGCCCCGTGTTGCCGTAATTGCCCGTGTAGCCGAGCGCCGGGGCCAGCATCTTCACGTAGGGCAGCAGCAGCGTCACGCCCCAGATCGCGAGGACGCTCTGCAACTCGCGCCGCGAGGCCCGTTCGAGCCACGGGCTGATCAGCGGCATGATCAGATAAAGTCCTATCAGCATATAGAGATACCAGAGCGGCGTGGTGTCGTAGCAGAAGTTGAAGACGAAGGTCCACATCTTGTGCAGCGTCGCTTCGCCGGTGAACAGCGCGGGGTCGATCGACGGACTGGAGGTCCCGACGTAGCGCATATACAGGTAGTAGAGCACGGGCAGCGTCAGCGACCAGAAGACCAGCGCCAGGAGGACGCGGCCGATCCGCTTGCGGTAGAAAGCCCCCGTTCCGGTCCGCACGGGCAGCAGCAGCACGCCCGACATCATCACGAACAGCGGCACGCAGGCCCGGACGAAACTGCCTGCCAACGCTCCTTGCAGGAAGGTGGCGCGGTCGCTGTCGAACACGGCGACGAAGGCGTCGCAGCTGTGGGAGAAGACCACCAGAAAGCAGGCGATCACGCGCAGGAGGTCCACCCAGCCGATGCGTTCGCGGGCCGGGACGTTCAGGTCGGGAAGTCGGTTCTTCATTGTCGCAGAAATGGATTTCCGGCGAAGGTACGAAAAAAATCCGGGACCGCCGTGCGTTTTCGCCGCGGCGTCCCGGATTTTTGGTTGTCCGCACTCCCTCCGGCGGACGTCCCCTTCGGGTCAGTTGACCACCACCGTCGGGAAGTATTCGCGCAGCAGGGCCGCGGCGCGGTCGAGCTGTTCGGGGGTGTTCTCCCGCACGTCGCGGAGTTTGTACTCCAGCCCCATCGCCTCGTACTTATGCACTCCGAGGGTGTGGTAGGGGAGCAGTTCGACCCGCTCGACCGACTTGTAGCCGCCGAGGCGTTCGCCCAGCGCACGGATGTCGGCTTCGGCGTCGCTGATGCCCGGAACCAGCACGTAGCGTAGCCAGAAGGGTTTTCCGTGGGCTTCGAGCCAGGCGGCCGTGCGGAGCGTCTGCGCGTTTTCGCGTCCGGTGAGGGCGCGGTGGCGTTCGGAATCGGCCTGCTTCACGTCCAGCAGCACCAGGTCGACCAGCCCCAGCAGCTCCTCGACGGCCGGGTTCCACACCCCGCCGTTCGAGTCGATGCAGACGTGGATGCCGGCCTCCTTCAACGACTTTACGAGCGGAACGAGTTCCGCGGCCTGGAAGGTGGGTTCCCCGCCCGAGAAGGTCACGCCGCCGCGCCGCCCGAAGAAGGGCTTCTGGTCGACGGCCATGCGCAGGATCTCCGCAGGGTCGGTCAATGTGCCCGCTCCGGCCTCGATCGTGTCGGGGTTGGCGCAGTAGAGACAGCGGAAATTGCAGCCTTGGAGGAAAACGACGAGCCGGAGTCCCGGCCCGTCGAATGTTCCCATGGATTCGTAAGAATGTACACGAAGCATGATTGTTCCTTGTTTTTGAATAAGGGGGGTCGGGCGCAAACCGGGTTCCGGTATGCAAATCCTGCGCCCGCCCCTAAAAGCGGCTTTTCAAGCCGTTACATCCTTTCGTGGAAGCTGCGGCTGATGACTTCGAGCTGGTGTTCGCGGCTCAACTTGGTGAAGTTCACGGCGTAGCCCGAGACGCGGATCGTCAGCTGCGGATATTTCTCGGGGTGCTCCATGGCGTCTTCGAGCATCTCGCGGTTCAGTACGTTGACGTTCAGGTGGTGTGCACCCTTGGTGAAATAGCCGTCGAGCATCGTCACGAGGTTCTCGATACGCTCTCCGGCCGTCGGGCCGAGCGATTTGGGCACGATCGAGAAGGTGTTCGAAATACCGTCCTGCGAGTCGCGGTAACGCATCTTGGCCACCGAGGCGAGCGAAGCGATGGCGCCGCTCTTGTCGCGGCCGTGCATCGGGTTGGCTCCCGGAGCGAAGGCCACGCCCTTGAGGCGTCCGTCGGGCGTTGCGCCGGTCTTCTTGCCGTACATCACGTTCGAGGTGATCGTCAGCAGCGACAGCGTCGGTCGGGCGTTCTTGTAGACGGGCAGCTTCTTCAGCTCCTCGCTGAAGTAGTAGACGAGGTCCACGCCCAGATGGTCGACACGGTCGTCGTTGTTGCCGTAGCAGGGAAATTCACCCTCGATGTCGAAGGCTTCGGTGAGACCCTCGGCGTTGCGGCGGGGCGTCACGCGGGCGTATTTGATGGCCGAGAGCGAGTCGAGGGCGATCGAGAGACCGGCCACGCCGTAGGCGAGATTGATGCGGGGATCGGTGTCGACGAATGCCATCTGGGCCTTCTCGTAGTAGTACTTGTCGTGCATGTAGTGGATGATGTTCATGGCCTCGTTGTAGACGCGGGCGATCTCCTTGAGCACCATCTTGTAGTTGCGCATCACCTCCTCGAAGCGCAGCGGACCCTCCGACAGGGCCGGAATGCCCTTGACCATCAGCGTGCCGGTGTTCTCGCAGCGACCTTCGTTAATGGCCAGCAGCAGGGCCTTGGCCAGGTTGGTGCGGGCGCCGAAGAACTGGATCTGGCGGCCGATGTCCTGGAACGAGACGCAGCAGGCGATGCCGTAGTCGTCCGAGTGGCGCACTTCGCGCATCAGGTCGTCGTTCTCGTACTGGATCGAGCTGGTGTCGGCCGAAACCTTGGCGCAGAAGTCCTTGAATCCCTGCGGCAGCTCGGGGCTCCAGAGAATCGTGAGGTTCGGTTCGGGCGAAGGACCGAGGTTGTAGAGCGTTTGCAGGAAGCGGAACGAGGTCTTCGTCACCTTCGTGCGACCGTCGTTGAAGCGTCCGCCGATGGCCTCGGTCACCCACGTCGGGTCGCCGGCGAAGATGTCGTTGTAGGACTGCATGCGCAGGTGGCGCACCATGCGCAGCTTGATGACGAACTGGTCGATCAGCTCCTGGGCGAACGACTCGTCGATCGTCCCGTGCGCGAGGTCGTATTCGATGAAGATGTCGAGGAACGACGATACGTTGCCCAGCGACATGGCGGCTCCGTCCTGCTCCTTGACGGCGGCCAGGTAGGCCATGTAGACCCACTGCACGGCCTCCTGCGCCGAATGCGCCGGGCGGCTGAGGTCCAGTCCGTAGTATTCGCCCATCGTGCGGATGTCCTTCAGGGCCTTGATCTGCTCGGCGACCTCTTCGCGCAGGCGGATGCGGGCGTCGGTCATCGGGCCGGTGAGGTTGCGGAGGTCCTCCTGCTTGGCCTCGATCAGGCGGTCGGTTCCGTAGAGGGCCAGACGGCGGTAGTCGCCGATGATGCGGCCGCGGGCGTAGTTGTCGGGAAGACCCGTCAGGAAGCCCAGCGAGCGGAACGAGCGGATCTCCTCGGTGTAGACGTCGAACACGCCGTCGTTGTGCGTCTTGCGGTAGTGGGTGAAGATGTCCTTCACCTTCTCGTCGACCTCCACGCCGTTCTCCTTGCAGGCGCGCGATACGACGTTGATGCCGCCGAAGGGTTTGATGGCGCGCTTGAGCAGTTCGTCGGTTTGCAGGCCCACGATCAGCTCGTTTTCGCGGTCGATGTAGCCGGCCTTGTGCGAGGTGACGGTCGAAACGGTCTTGTTGTCCAGCGCGCGGACGCCGTTATGCTGACGCTCCTCTTCGAGGGCCTTGAGGCAGAGGTTCCAGATGTGCTTCGTTCGCTCGGTAGGTCCTGCGAGGAACGAGGCGTCGCCCAGGTAGGGGGTGATGTTTGTCTGTACGAAGCTCGTCACGTTGATCTCTTTGCTCCAAAGCCCGTCGATAAAGGTTTTGTTCAGTTCCATAGATGATATTGTTCGTTTTGAGATGATAATTGTCCTATTTCGGTCGGCAAAGATACGTTATTTTTTTCACACCGGCCAAAGAGCGGTTACAATTTTTTATAAAAATTTAAAAAATACCTACGATCAGGTATTGACGGCGCCTTCCGGGACATGCAATAGTTACAGGAAGGCGTTGCGGCGTTTGTGGCCCTGCTTTTGCAGGGGCGGGAGTGTATAAATACGAAAAACGATGAAAAGATTCTGGATTGCCCTGCTGGGTGCGGGGCTTTTTGCGACGGCGGCGTTCGCCGGCGGTGACGAAGTTCCGGTCAGGATGCACGAACTGCCCGATGCGGCGAAGACGTTGGTGAAAAAGTATTTTCACGACATCGAGGTGGTTTCCGCCACGATGGAGAAGGGCGTGGCCCCGAGCTATGAGGTGAGGCTGGCCGACGGTACGAAGATCGACTTCGACACCCGCGGCGAGTGGACCGATGTCGAGCGGCCGGGGGGTGTCGTGCCGGACGGGCTGATTCCGCAGCCGATCCTGAAATTCGTGGCTGCGAACTATCCGGGGCGGCACGTCCGGGGTGTCGAACGCGACGGCCGCAACCATGAGATCACCCTCGACAACGGACTGGAACTGAAATTCAACCGCCGTTTCCGGCTGGTGGAGACCGATCACTGACGGCCGACGATTGGTGCGGCGGATTACGGCCCGGGGGTTTGAGTTGCGCATCCGGCCCCCGGGTCCCGCCGCTTTGTAAGGTGAAAGGTGTAAGATGAAAGGTGAATTTTTCATTTACAACCTTTCACCTTTGGCTTTGATAAAAAGCGTATCTTTGCAGCGTAAATCTCGATAACGATGGAAGAACTCTCGCTTACGACCCCCGCCCTGCTGTTTTCGGCCGTGTCGCTGATTCTGCTGGCCTACACCAACCGGTTTCTGTCCTATGCGCAATTGGTGCGCACGCTCAAGGAGCAGCATTTGCAGCACCCCTCGAAGGTGACGCGCGCGCAGATCGACAACCTCCGCCGGCGGCTCCACCTCACGCGCACGATGCAGTTGCTGGGCGTCACGAGCCTGTTCCTGTGCGTGGTGACGATGTTTCTGATCTACGTGGGGCTGATGCTGCTTTCGGCTTATGTCTTCGGTGCGGCGTTGCTGCTGCTGGTCGGTTCGCTGGGCGTTTCGATCTGGGAGATTCAGATCTCGGTCCGGGCGCTGGAGATTCACCTCAAGGATATGGAGAACCCGCTTGACAAGCGGGATTCGGAATAATTGTCCGGTCGTGTTCAAGCCGCCCTTTTTTAAGGGTGATTTAGCGAAGCGGCATCTTTTGACAAAAACGAAGATGCCGCGACGTCGCGTCACTGCATCTCCCACTAACCTACTTATGTAACCTAAAACCAACTTGTGAATCCGGTTCTCCGGTTTTCACAGTGCAAAGATACGGGTCCGTCGTTTCGCTGAAATGACGGACCCGTTGCATTTTCGTTACACGGCGCTTTTTGAAGCTCTCCTTTTCAAAGGAGGGTTTGGGTGGATTGTCTGCACGATGGCGTATCGGCATTATTTTTTGGCCTCCAGAAAATATTGCTGCGATTTGAGCAGGTTGCGCGACTGGAGCATCATCGTCTTCGTCTCGTTGAGGATCGTGAGGTAGAGCACCCCGGCGCGGGTGCTGCCCGACGGGACGTCGTTGATGCGCCGCAGCTGGCTCTTGATCGCCTCGACGATCGTGTCGAAGAGCTTGTCGCGCATTTCGAGCACCAGATCGAGGTCCGAGAAATCCTTCGTCGCCAGCATGTCGTTGATCTTGTCGAAAATCGCCTCCACCTGGTCGTTCACGCGCATCAGGTCGACGATCTGCTCCTTCGACATGCCCTCGTGGTTGTTGTCGATGTGTTCGAATGCCGGGCGCGTGATGTGGATCAGGGCCTTGGTCACCTCCGAGAGGTAGTCCGTGACCTGCACGTAGAAGTGCCCCGTGTCGATGTCGCACCGTTGCAGGCGGCGCAGCGTCGGCATGACGTTGTATTTGCGGATGCGGGCCTCCTCGAAAAGGCGGTTCGAGTCGCGAACCATCTCCTTGAGCACCTTGCGGTTCTCCTTGAAGACGGCTACCAGCGTGCGGTTGTAGATGCGCGTGACCTCCTGCATCGTCGTGCAGACCTCGCCGATGCAGGCGCACAGCACCTCGTCGGGGGTCTCGGCCGTTTCGAGCGGCAGCAGGGCCTTTTCGGCCTCCTCTTTCAGTCCGGGCGTCTTGAGGTGGCTGCGGACGAGCAGCCAGGCGCAGAGCGCCGTGAGGGCTGCCACGGCGATCCAGCCGCCCCACAGCAGCAGGGCCGTCACGGCCAGCGCGATGAGGAATCCTCCGAGCGCCGTGATGAACCACCCCGAGATGACGGCCATCACGCCCGTGATGCGGTAGACGGCGCTTTCGCGGCCCCACGAGCGGTCGGCGAGCGACGATCCCATGGCCACCATGAAGACCACGTAGGTCGTCGACAGCGGCAGTTTGTAGGAGGTGGCGATGGCGATCAGGATCGACGCGGCGGTGAGGTTGACCACGGCGCGGACCATGTCGTAGGGGGCCGACGAACGCTCCTCGGCAGGGAGCGGCTCGAAACGCCGGTCGATGGCCTTCTGAACCCGCGCCGGAATCAGCCCGGTCCACATCGTGTTCATCACCAGCGTCGCGCGCACCAGACTGCGCGAAATGAGGGTCGAACCGAAGCGTTCGTCGCCCTCGTGCTGCGAGGCGAGCGACAGTTCGGTCTCGGTGACGTGCTGCGACTTTTTCGAGAAGAACAACGTCAGCACCATGATCAGTCCCGAGACGCCCAGCAGCAGGAAGTTGGCCCGGGCGGGAGCTTCGAGCGCCCCCATCATCATCGTTTCGCTGCCCGCCTCGCCGGCGATGCGCCAGGCGTCGTAGCCGGCCAGCGGCACGCCGATGAAGTTCACCAGGTCGTTGCCCGCGAAGGCAAGGGCCAGCGAGAAGGTTCCCGACAGGATCGTGATGCGCATGATGTTGAGCCGCATGCGCTGGAAAATGTAGAGGAGGAGCGACGCCGCGGCCCAGAAGGCGAGGAGCGTCACGAGGACGTGGTCGCCGACGTAGGCCGAAACGGAGGTCGGGATCAGTCCCGAGCTTTTCAACCCCTTGAACAGCGCGAAATAGAGGATTCCGGCCAGCGAGATGCCGCACCAGACGGCTCCCCAGCGGCGGAAGACGGCGGCGTAGCGGAACGAGAAGATGAGGCGCGAAATGTACATGAAAAGCGTTCCGGCCACGAAGGCCAGCGCCACCGACAACAGGATCGCCGCGATGATGACCATGGCTTTGCCCGTGTTGATGAACTGCGAGAGGTCCTGCAAGGAGGTCCCCGGGTCGCCGGCGATGCGGAACAGGGCGGCGGCGACGGCGGCGCCCAGCAGACCGAAGACCATCGACACGGTGGTCGAGGTGGGCAGTCCCAGCGTGTTGTAGAGGTCCAGCAGCAGCACGTTGCCCAGCATCATGCCCAGAAACAGCATCATAATCTCCTGAAAGGAGAACTGTCCGGGGTAGAAGACGCCGCTGCGGGCGACCTCCATCATGCCGCTCGAGGTGAGCGTGCCGACCAGAATGCCGGCGGCTGCGACCCAGAGGATCACGCGGCGCGGTGCGACTTTCGAGCCGAGGGCCGAGTTGAGGAAGTTGACGGCGTCGTTGGCGACGCCCACGACGATGCCCATCACGGCCAGCAGGGCCAGGATGACGACGATTGCGGTGAATAGCGGGGACATGGATTATCCGTTTTCGTAATTGTTATGGTTCTTTACCGTTGCAAAGGTCCGAAACCGATGTTACAAAGGCGTTACAGGGGCGTTGCGGGGGAGTGAAAAAATATCGGGGAGCGGTAAAAAACCGATCCGGCCGCCTGTCCGGCCGCGTGCGACAACTGCAAGCGACAGGCGAGCGCAATCGCTTGCGAATTGCCGGGCCGCCACAGCAGTCAAGGCGTGTGTTTTTGCGCCTTAACTCCCCGCCGAGGCGGGGAGTCAGGGGTGGCTCCGATTCGTAACCGCAGCCAAAGGCTGCGAATGCGGCCGGGCGGGTTGTCGTGTAGCTGGAATTTGTTAACTGTGTTTCTTCAATGTGAAGACGAACTCCAGCCCGCCGCGTTCGCGTTCGCGGGCCGTGATCGTGCCGCCGTGGATCGCAACGGCGTTTTTGACGATCGCCAGCCCCAGTCCCGTGCCGCCCTGTTTGCGCGATCGGCCCTTGTCGATGCGGTAGAAGCGTTCGAAGATGTGCGGCAGGTGCTCCTCGCCGATGCCGATGCCGTTGTCGGCGAACGAGACCGTGCACTCTTCGGGGGTGTCGGAAAGCAGCCGGATGAAGATGTCGCGTCCGCCGGAATAGGCCGCGGCGTTGTCCGCAAGGTTGCGGAATATTGATGCCAGCAGCGACGGGCTGCCGACGATCTCGACCTGCTGCGGGAAGTCGATGTTCACCCGCAGCCGCTGGTCGGCGGGTTTCAGTTCCATGTCGGCCGTGACCTCGGCGATCAGGTCGTTCAGCACGACGCGCTCCTTCTGGATCAGCTGGCTCGCCTCGTCCATGCGCGTGATGGTCGAGATGTCGGCCAGCAGACGCCGCAGACGCTCGGTCTGTGCGGCGCTTTTTTTCAGGAAGTCCGTGCGTCTTTGCGCGTCGAGCGACGGGTTGGCCAGCAGTGTTTCCAGATAGCCCTGAATCGCTGCCACGGGGGTCTTCAGCTCGTGGTTGATGTTGTTGGTGAGCTGTTTCTTGATGCGTATTTTCTCCTGTTCCTCGTGCAGCGCGAGGGCGTGCTCGCGGTCGCGGTCGGCAGTGGTTTTTTGCAGACGGGCGTAGAGGCGGATGATGTGGCTCGATATTTCGCCCAGTTCGTCGTGAGGAAATGCCGGGAGGTCGTCGATCCGCTCGCTCCGCTCGGCCCGTTCGGCGAATTCGTTCAGCCGGGTGATGTTCTGGCCCAGGCGGCGCGTGGCGAAATAGCCCGCCACGCTCATCAGCAGCGTCACGCCCAGCATGAACCAGAGGAATTCGCGGTCGGCGGCCAGGATTTCACCCAGCGGCACGGAGTAGGGTACGGCCGAACGGACGATGTAGCGGTCGCCCCGCATGGCCGAGTAGAAATAGTTGCGGTCGGTGCTTTCGGAGTGGCGGCGGATGGTGTACCCCGTCCCGCGGGCCAGCGCCTCGGCGACCTCGGGGCGGTCAAGGTGGTTCGCGCCGGGCAGCGTGTCGAGCGAATTGTCGAAAACGACGTGTCCCGCCGGGTCGATCAGCGTCACGCGCACTCCTTCGCAGGGTGCGCCGGAGCGGGCGATGAAGGCGTCGGGGGGCGCGCCCGCATTCACGGCGTCGAGCATCCGCAGGTTGAAAAGCTGCAACTGCGCGTCGAGCCGCTCGGCCTTGAAGTGCTTTTCGCGCCCGTACTGGAAAAGGATGAAACACCCCACCAGCGTCCACGAAAAGACGAGCAGCAGCAGGAACAGCCGCCGGTGGTAGGAAAGTTTATGCTTCAAAGCCGTAGCCATAGCCCAGGCGCGTTACGATGTGTTCCCCGTAAGGTCCGACTTTACGGCGCAGGCGTGTGATGTTCACGTCGACCGTGCGGTCGAGGACGATCACCTCGTCGCTCCAGATGCGGCGCAGGATCTCCTCGCGTGAAAAGATCACGCCCCGGTTCGAGAGCAGCAGAGCCAGGATTTCGAACTCTTTCTTGGTGAGTTGCAGCTCCTTGCCGTCGAGCGTGCAGACTTTGCGCCGGAGGTCGATCTCCAGACCTTCGAAGCGGATGCTTTCGGATTCGGCGCGTGCGGCGGACGTGCGGCGCAGTACGCTGCGCACGCGGGCCAGCACTTCGCGGACCGAAAAGGGTTTGGTGATGTAGTCGTCGGCTCCGATGTTCAGCCCGGCCACCGTGTCGTCCTCGGAGTCCTTCGCGGTGCAGAAGATCACGGGGACCCGGGCCGTTTCGGGATCGGCTTTCAGGAGCTGCGCCATCCGAAAGCCGCTCATCTCGCCCATCATAACGTCCAGCAGGATCAGCGAATAGCGTTCGGGATGCATCCGGAGGGCCTGCTCGGCGCTGTATGCCACGTCGGCTTCGTAGCCTTCGACTTCGAGGTTGAATTGCAGGATTTCGCACAGCGACTCTTCATCGTCGACCACCAGGATTTTGTGTTTTGCCATAAATGCGGGTTTGAGTCCGCAGCAAATTTACGCATCATTCACCGATGTTGCATGCCCCCGGCATGACATTTAACCGAAATGTAATGTTGTCTCATGCGCTTTTGCGGTCAAGAAGCGCAGGGGGCTTTTGCCGGATGCCTGCAAAAACCCGAAAAGGCCCCCGGAGGCCGGGAGCCTTTCGTGTCGGGCGACGCGGGAGAGCCTATTTCCCCAGCACCTCCATCTGCTGGCGGATCGACTCCTCGTGGATGGCCTGCAGGACGGTGCGCATGAACTCGCGGTCCATGCCCATCTGCCCGGCCTGCCCGGCGCGGCGGGCCAGCAGCTCTTCGTAACGCTGCGTTTGCAGGACGGGCATGTTGTGCTCCTTTTTGTACTGTCCGATGTCGCGCGAGACGCGCATGCGGCGCGAGAGCAGCTCCAGCAGCTGGTCGTCGAGCTTGTCGATCTGCGAACGCAGTTCGGTGAGGCTCTCGGTGGTGATCGACTCGTCGCGGATCACCAGGTTGCGGATGATATAGGCCAGCGCCTCGGGGGTCACCTGCTGGGCCTTGTCGCTCCAGGCGCAGTCGGGCGAGCAGTGGGCTTCGATGATCAGTCCGTCGAACCCGAGGTCCATGGCCTGCTGCGACAGCGGGGCGATCAGCTCGCGCTTGCCTCCGATGTGGCTCGGGTCGCAGAAGATCGGCAGGCGGGGGAGACGGCGGTGCAGCTCGATGGGAATGGCCCACATCGGGTGGTTGCGGTAGAGGCTCTTGTCGATCGACGTGAACCCGCGGTGGATGGCCCCGATGCGGCGGATGCCGGCGTTGTAGATGCGCTCGATGGCGCCGATCCACAGCTCGAGGTCGGGGCTGACGGGGTTTTTCACCAGCACCGGGACGTCCGTTCCGCGCAGGGCGTCGGCGATCTCCTGCATGGCGAAGGGGTTGGCCGCCGTGCGTGCGCCGATCCACAGCAGGTCGACGCCGCCTTTCAGCGCCGTGGCGACGTGCTCGCGGGTGGCCACTTCGGTCGAGGTGTACATGCCCGTTTCGCGTTTCACGCGCTGGAGCCAGGCGATGCCCGCCTCTCCGACGCCTTCGAAGCCGCCGGGTTTGGTGCGGGGCTTCCAGAGTCCGGCGCGGCAGATGCGGATGCCTTCGGCTGCCAGCGAGCGGGCCGTGTCGAGGACCTGCTCTTCGGTTTCGGCGCTGCACGGGCCTGCGATTACCAGGGGGCGCCGGGGGTCGATTCCCGGGAGTGTGATGGGTTGAATGTCGTTCATGGTTGCGTTATTTTTGTTTGTTTTTTTAGTGTCTTTCCTTTTTCCGGCTGCTTGCGGTGCGCGGCGTTCCGGGGCGTCAGATCGCGGGGTTGGGGCATTCGGCGTATTCGCCGAGAATGCGGAAGTCGCTGGTGAGAGGCCGTGCGGCGTCGATGGCCTGCCGGTAACGCATCGGGTCGTCGAACGTCACGTCGACGTAGAAGCGGTATTCCCACTCGCGCCCGATGATGGGCAGCGACTGTATTTTGGTGAGGTTGATGTCGTAGAACGAGAGGACGGTGAGCACCTTGGAGAGGCTCCCCCGGGTGTGCGGAAGGGTGAAGAGCAGAGAGGCTTTGTCGGTGTGGGCGGGATCGGCGAATTCCGCGGCGCGGCGCTCGTCGGCGAGCAGGAGGAAGCGTGTGAAGTTGTGTTTGTTGGTCTCGATGCCCCGCCGGAGGATTTCGAGTCCGTAGAGACGGGCTGCGTCGGCGCCGCAGATGGCCGCCGTGCCTGCGAGGCGTCCCTCGGCGATTTCGCGCGCGCTGCCTGCGGTGTCGTCCCTTTCGACGATCTTCATGCCGGGGAGGGTTTTCAGGAAATCGCCGCACTGCATCAGGGCGATCGGGTGCGAGCGGACTTCGGCGATGTCGTCGGGCGTCTGCCCGGGGAGGGCCGCCAAGACGTGCGAGATGCGGAGTTTCTGTTCGCCGATGATCCGGGCGCGGCTCTGTTGCAGGAGCTCGTGGTTGGGCAGCAGGCTGCCGGCGATGGTGTTTTCGATGGCCGCGATGCCCAGCAGCGCCGGATCGGCGGCCATCCGGGCGAACAACTCGTCGAAACTCAAGCAGGGCAGCACCTCTATTTCCCGGTCTGCGAAATAGCCGCGCGCCGCCGTTTCGTGATAGCATCCTGCGATGCCCTGTATTGCGATTTGTTCCATAATGGTTTGAAAAAGAAAATCCCGCTCAACCGAGCGGGATTTTCGTGTCATATTAATCTATACTATCTGTATACAGTTAATTGCATGCGATCCCGCTTTTTCCCTTGCTATAAAAGAAAAAGTAATAAAAATAGTATGCAAAACCGTATGCTCTCATCATTCGATGGCTTTTATCGTTGGCAAATGTAGCGAAATAATCCGTAAAACCAAACGTCCGCCGTATTTTTTTTGCGAAAAAATCAGCCCTTGCGGTGCCGGAACCGCTTGCGCAACTGCTTGCGGCGGCCGAACGCCAGCCGGAAGAAGGTCCCGCGCAGCAGCGTGTCGTCGACATCCCATCCGCGCGTTTCGGCGTAGCGGTCGAGGATGTAGAGGAATGCCACGGCGGGGCAGGACAACCGCCGGAGGTTGATCATGCAGGCCCGGGAGGAAAGGGGCCGGTCGTCGAAATGCATGCGGTTGATGTCGATCAGCTGGAAGCGGTAGGCGCCCGCGGGGGTGCGGTCCCAGAGGATGTTGCCGTGGTTGAAGTCCCGGTGCTCGATGCCTTTCTCGTGGAGCTGCACGGTGAAGCGGGCGAAGGCCTCCAGCACGGGCAGGGTCCCCGCTGCGGGGAAGCGTGCGGTGGTCTGCGACAGCGGGGTGTAGTCGGAGCGCCGCGAGACGTAGTAGCTGTCGCAGAGCAGTCCGCGGCGGCGGTATTCGCTCCATGCGACGGGTTCGGGCGAATCGACGCCCAGCGCCCGGAGCCGCACGGCGTGTTCGTACGAGCGGCGGGCCTTGCTCCGGCGGAAGAAGGTGTAGATGACGGCCCGCAGCAGGTTCGGGCGCTTGAACCGTTTGACGACCAGCCGTTCTCCCTCCGCCTCGAAGGCTTTGATCGTGTTGCGTCCCGCGTGCAGGACCTCGCCTTCCCGGTCGAAGAGTTCGGGCAGGCGTTCCGCGAAGTCCCGCAGGTGTTCCGAGGCCGTATTGACGTGAATGTGCATTGCGGTGTTTTTTCTGTAGCAAAGGTACGCACCCGCGGCGTAAGGCGTTAGTCCTGTTTGATTGTTAAGTTGTTCTGAAACGGAAAAGAAAGGCGGATTTCATCGGGTGGCGTGCGGAGAACGCGCTCCTTTTCCCCGAAGGCCGGGTGCGGTTCCGGACGGGCATGAAACGAGCGGAACTTTTTCCGCTCGTTTTCGGGATTTATCTCATCCGGATGTGGAACGCTTTGGGGCGTGTCATCGTCTTCGTGGAGGTGCGGCCGAACGAGTCGGCGACTTCGATGCGGACGGTCGTCGCAGGTCCCGAGGCGCGGTAACGCCACATGTGGGGGTTGCAGGCCGTCTGGAACGGTCTGGTGCCGCGCATGTAGGTGATCTTGTGCAGCCGAAATCGTTGGGCGTGACCGGTCTCCGGGCGAAGCCCTCGGCCGCGGCGGCCGTCGCCAGCGACAGCGCGCAGCACCGGTTTTTCGGAAACGGGTTTCCGTGGGGCGCGTTATTTCGAAGAGGGGTCGAATACGAAGATGTTCTGGTAGTGTTTCGTATTGTCGGCGGTGATTCCGCGGGCCGTGTATCCCAGGTAGAGCTTGTCCTTGCAGACCTTGATGCCCTCGGCTTCGAGCGTCCCGAACACCGAAACGCCGATCTGGGTCAGTTTGTCCTTGTCCAACACGACGGCCACCTGCGTCCGCTCCTCGACGATGTTGCCCTCGAAGTCGAACACCGTGACGTAGGCGAACGAGCTGCCCGAGTAGAACGAGCCGAAGAGGTTGTAGTTCGACTGCCCCTCGGTGTAGTAGAGCCGGTTTTTGTGGACGTCGTAGCCCTGCCAGTCGTAGTAGGTGGCGCCGCTCGCGCCGTATCCCGTCTTGAGGAAGCGCGGCCGGGCGACGGGCGTCAGCGTCGTGAGGTCGTGGCAGCGCACCACCACGCTGACCGAGTTGGTCGAAGCGGGTCTGTCGGTCTGGAAGCCGTCGGTGCAGGTGATCGTTACGTTGGTCATCGGGGCCTTTTTCGCCTCGCTCAACTTGTAGATGACGAAACACCGGTAGGACGAATTTTTGCTGTCGCCGTAGTTGATCGTCAGCAGGTCGTTCTCCGCGTCGATCGAGGGGTGCAGGTCGGTGTAGTCGCCGATGTAATAGTAGTCGTTGCACTCGTTGGTCTTGACGGTGGCTCCCTTCACGTATTTGACGCGCCCCACCAGTTTTTCGTTCCAGTACTGGCCTTTGGCGTTGCAGACGCCGTAGGCTCCGGCCCACAGGTAACGGTCGGCGCCGTCCTCTTCGAGGGCGGTGTTCGTCCCGTGGCCGAAGTAGGTGAGTTTCATATAGTCCTTGTTCTCGGTCTGCACGTCCGGGGTCTTGTTGGGCTGCGCGCGGACCCAGTTCAGCTGCGCCTGGTTCGTGTTGGAGAGCTGCGTGTACCAGACCGAGCCGTCCGAGTCGAGGTTGAAGCCCTGCATCGCCGTGTTGTCCGGCAGGTAGGTGTTCCGGCTGAAGATGTTCGAGGCATCGAACCGGTCGATGCCCGTGGTCGACGATTTGTCGGGACCTTCGGGTTTGCCGGGACCGGGCGTTTCGCCGCCGTCTCCGTCGCCGCCGCAGGCGGTGCAGAGCGAGAGGCCCAGAATCGAAATAAGCGTGAATTTCAACAGTTTCATAGCATGTCGTTTTAGTTGCGGTAAATTAGGTATTGCCGCCCGAGGCGGCAATACCTAATAAAACCTGTTGTTTCTAATTTGTGATTATCGGTCTTTCGTTACCTGGATGTCGTCGATCCACAGGCGGTAGTGCTTGGTTCCGTAAGGATGCGCCGCGATTACGATGCGGGTCTCCTTGGTGGCTCCGGCGATCTTGACCACATGCTCCGTGGGATTTACGTAGTCGGTCGTGGGAATTTTGTCGCTGTCCACGTGCGTCGTGCACTGTACGGTCACCTGCTTGTCCGTGTTGGCCGTGGCGGCCCCTGTCGGTTCGGCCTTGGTCGGGCCTCCGTCGGTGATGGTTCCGGGACCTTCGACCTGGATGTAGTGCTGTTCGTGGTCCTGTCCCCACGAGTGGTACGGCTCGAAGTAGGGCGCCGTGTGGCACGTTACGGTGATGTCGGCCGTTCCTTCGCCGATTCCGGTCAGCTTGGGCGTCTTGATGTAGCCCGAAACGGATGCGGTCGAGAGCAGTGCGGCTCCGGTCTGGGTGCGTACCCAGAAGCCCTGCCAGCCGGGATAGTCGGCGTCGGCGTAGTTCGTGCCGTAGGTGTCGCCTTCCCACCATGCTTCCCACAGTTTGGCCGCTTTCACCGGACCGCGGTTGTCGGTCGCGCTCCCGACGTAGTTGAAGAACGAGTCGGTGGAGTTGACGGGGTTTACGATTTTTCCGGTGGCCGCCGGGCAGTTCGGGTCGTCGGGGTCGATGTTTGCACCGATCTGGGCGTTGGTGACTTCGACGCCGAATGCCTGGTAGATCGGACAGCCTCTGAACCAGAAATCGTCGAAATCCTTGTAGAGGATGACGTTCGGCGCCAGATTCTCCTCGGGAGTGGTGAACGACAGCCACGTTTTGTCCGAATCCTCCTTATTGGGACCCAGCTCGTGGGCGACGATCCAGAACCAGTAGGTCGTGCCGGGTTGCAGGTTGCCGAAGGCGAAACGGTTGTGCGCGAAGAACATGCTGCTGGCGGTGAGCCAATCGGCCGTCTTCGAGGTGTAGTTGCGCAGGTTGTCGCCCTCCTCTTCCAGCGCGAGGCCGAAGCTGAACGAGCGGGGCGTGCCGTTGTTGAAGTTCGTGCCGGTACCCTTCTCGTAGTCGCCCCAGTCGAGGACTGCCAGGCGGGGCAGCAGTTTGAACATCGTGACGGTTACTTCGCCGGCCAGTTTGGCGCGGCTCTCGGCGGTGAGGTCGTAGGGGGTCGCGACGGACGAGATCTCCACGTGCAGTTTGACCGTGATCGGGCCTTTCTTGGTCGGCGTTCCGCTCAAGGCGAGGGGAATCGCTCCGTCGCCCGCCTCCATTTCGTATCCCGAGAGCGATTCGATGGCGATGCCTTCGGCTCCCGCGCCTTCGAGCGTTGCCGTGACGTCGGCCTTATAGCCGGGCTTCGATTTCTGGTAGGGGATCGTCACCCGCTTGTCCACGAGCTCCTCGTAGAGGTCGAAACTGGGGGCGATCTCGGGCGAGCCGACGGTGAAGAATCCGTCCTCCTGCGTAACCCGGATGACCAGTTCTTTCAGTCCGTCGGAGAGCGTGACGCTGCCGGTACGCTCCGCGCCGTCGTTCTGCGCGACGGTGATGTTCACCGCCTGTTCTTTCGGCGCGCCGTTCCCCTCCCCGGGCGAACAGCTGATCCACGTGTCGTCGGGCGTGATTTTCCAGGACCCGTTGGTCAGGACGAGCAGCTCCTTCGTCGAATTGAGGTACGGGAACGAGAGCGCGTCGTGGCTCCGCTGCAGGAAGTGGGTTTCGTCGTCCTTGCAGGATGTGCCGAGGGCGACCGACGCCAGGCACAAAAACGAAATTATAGCGTGTATTTTCATAAAATCGGATTTTTGATCGTTTCGGGTAAGCGGGTTAGTCGTCCCAGCCGGGATTCTGCGGCCGCAGGTTGGGGTTGATGTCGAGCGCATTCTTCGGAACGGGGTAGAGGTACTTGTAGTCTGCCCATTCCCGGTCGAGAATGTAAACCAGGCAGTTGTCCTTGTTGACACTGTATGTCGTGACGTTGTCGCCCTCTTCGGCGGTCACCTCCACGTACGAAACCCCGGTCTGGTTGCTGCCCGATTTGGGATGGCTCTTCGAGTAGAAGCAGAGGTCGTTCTTTCCGTCGCCGTTCATGTCGAACGGCTTGCCCAGTTCGGGAATGTGGATGCCAGCGAATTCGACCGTCAGTTTGTGGCCCATGCGCCAGCGCATCAGGTCGTCGCGCCGGGTGTTCTCCATGTACAGTTCGATGCTCCGCTCGCGGCGGCATTCGAGTATCCACTTGTCGGTCACCCCGTCGTAGTAGCTGGCCAGATAGGGGTCGGCCGTGGCGGGCATCGCGCCGCTTACGCCCGAACGCTCGCGCAGCGGGCGGATCGTCTTGTTCCACACCGTCTGGTCCATCTCGCCCAGTTCGGCCTTGGCTTCGGCCTCGTTCAGCAGAATTTCGGCGTAGCGGAACACCGGGAGCGAGTTGGCGCTGGAGGTGTTGCTCTCGTTCGCATCGTCGTCGGTGTTCCACTTGATGATGCGGTAGTAGGTCAGCTGCGTGGTCAGGCCGGGGAAGACCTTTGCGAATTCGTTGGTCTCCTTGCCGCCGACCTTCTTGACGTAGTAGGGCGTGATGAAGGTCTGGCGCAGGCGGTAGTCGCGGCCGGCGAACTCGTCCTTGAACTGCGTCTTGTTGTATCCGTCCTTGTCCGTGAAGCGCGTCCCGTCGAGGTTCAGGTACATGTTGACGAACGCTTTGGGACCCGAGTTGCGTTGTCCGTAGCTGCCCGAGGCGTAGTACCACGAGGCGTCGTGAAACCGGTTGAGCGTGGCGTTGAACTCGTTGGCCAGGATCACTTCGGTGTACTGCGGCTCCTCGCTCTTGAAGACCTTGCTGTAATTGGTCGTCTCCTCGCCGGCCGTCGAGACCAGCGAATAGGGGCTGTCGCCCATCAGCTCCTCCGAGGCGGCGACGCACGCGCGGAGCCATTCCTCGCTGCCGTCCAGCCCGTGGTACTTCCGCCAGGTTCCCTCGTAGAGGCAGATGCGCGATTTCAGGGCCAGCGCCACATAGCGGTTGATGACGTTGGTGTTGACGTATTTGCTGGCCTTGGAGCACCAGGTGGCGGCGAAGTCGAGGTCTTCGAGGACCTTCTGCATGACGTAGTCGCGCGGGTCGCGGCCCTTGTAGAGCTGTTCGTCGTCGTCGGGGTCGATCGGCTCGTCGTACCAGGGCACGTCGCCGAAGGTCTTGACCTTGTCCCAGTAGAACCACGCGCGCCAGAAGCGGCCGACGCCCTCGTAATGCTTCATTGTTGCGTCGTCCACATAGGGGGCCGCGTCCTTCATGTGCTTGAGGTAATAGTTGACGTTGTAGAGCGGACGCCAGTTGCCCCGCGCCCAGTTGTTGGCCTGCTGGGCGCTGTAACCGCCCGTCTTGAGGAATCCTTCGGTCTGGGTCGTGACGCAGATGTCGCTGTACTGGTCGCCGCGCGTGAGCGTCGCGGCCGAGGGCAGGTGGCTTTCGAGAAAGCCGATCGCATAGGTTTCCAGCGCCGTTTCCGAATTGAAAAAGGTGTCGGTGGTCGTCGAATAGACGGGGTCTTCGTCGAAGAAGCTCTGGCACGAGGCCAGGAGGGACAATCCGGCGATTATCGCTATCTTGTTCAGTATGGGTTTCATGGGATTGCGTGTTAGAAGTTGATGTTCAGTCCGATGGTTACGCTTCGGGTCATCGGGTATCCGTAGCCCTGGCCGTCGGTGCCGGTCTTCGATGCGAAGTCGGCGTCGCCCGCCGTGATCATTTCGGGGTCGTAGTTTTTGGCGTACTTCTTCAGCGGCGACCAGAAGAACAGGTTTTCGCCCGAGACGTAGATGCGCAGTTTCTCGATGTGGGCCTTGCGGGTGATCTGCTGGGGCAGGGTGTAGCCCAGCGAGATGTTTTTCAGGCGGCAGTAGCGCGCTTTCTGCAGGTAGCGGTCGTTGGCGGCGCGCAGCGTGCCGCGTCCGCTGACGGCCAGCGAGCCGCGCAGTCGGGGCCAGTATGCGTTGGGGTTGTCCTCCGACCAGCGGTCGGCGTTCTGCCACGGCAGGCTGTATCCGTAGGGGCGGTCGTATTGTCCCCAGAAGAGCCCCGACTCGCCGGCGGGATACCAGTCGCGTTTGCCGACGCCCTGGAAGAAGACCGCGAAGTCGATGCCGTTCCAGTTTGCGCTGAAGTTGATGCCGTAGTGATAGCGCGGCGAGGAGTTGCCGATCTTGCGCAGGTCGCCGTGGTCGTCGAGGCGGTTGCTGCCGTTGTCCACGACGCCGCTCTCGTCCAGGTCGGCGAATTTCAGGTCGCCGGCGTTCCACGACTTGTTGTCGCCGCTCCAGAAGGTCTTCTCCTGTGCCTTGAGACCCCACTCCTGCGCCTCCTCGTCGGTGGCGAAAAGCCCTACGACGTGGTAACCCCAGATCTCACCCAGCTCCATGCCTTCGTAGTAGGCGTTGGCGTAGAGCGTGGGCAGGGTGTTCGACTTGCTGGTGTATTTGGTGATGATCGACTTGCTGTCCCAGAGCGAGAGGCGCACGCTGTAGTTGAAGGGTTTGTTCGCCACACGGAAACTGTCGGTCCAGCCCAGCGAAACCTCGAAACCGCGGGTGCGCATGTCGGCGTTGTTGCCGTAGGGCGCCGAATAGCCCGTCACGGCCGGCAGCTCGGCTCCGGTGACGAACATGTCGGTCGTCTCCTTCTGGTAGATGTCGCCCACGAAGCTCAGGCGGTTGTTCAGCAGGTTGACGTCCAGTCCGAGGTTGATCGTCGAGGAGGTCTCCCACGTGAGGTTTGCCGGCAGCACGGACGAGGGCGCCGAGGTGTAGGTGCGCTGGCTGCCGTCGACGATCACGCCGGCCTTGTTGAAGTCCAACAGCTCCATGTACTTGTAGGGCGAGACGTTGCCGTTGCCGGCCTTGCCGATCGAGAAACGCCATTTGATGTTGTTGATCCAGGAGATGTCCTTCATAAAGTTCTCCTCCGACATCCGCCAGCCCACGGAGGCCGACGGGAAGAAGCCCCAGCGTTCGTTGCTCGGGAATTTCGAGCTGCCGTCGTAGCGGCCGCTCAATTCCGCGAGGTATTTGCCCTTGTAGGCGTAGCTGGCGCGGTAGAAGATGCCGACGAACCCCCAGTCGTAGCTGTTGGCGTCCTCCAGGACGTAGTCGATGCCGTTCATCAGCGAGTAGTTGGGTTTGCCGTCGACGATGAATCCGTCGCGGCCCATGCGGGTGTTGCGCGCCCGCTTGTGTTCGATGTTCCATCCGGCCATGACGTTCAGCGAGTGGTCTTCGGGCAGCCGCGGGGTGAACGAGAGGTTGGCGTTGCCGCTGTGGTACTCGATCTGCGTCTCGGTGGTGCGCATCGAGCTGCTCGCCGGATAGGAGATCTGGATACCCGGACCGTTGGAGTAGGTGACCTGCGAGATCACGTCGTTCTGGCGCGAGTGGTTGAACAGGTAGGAGTAGTCGGCTTTGGCCACCAGCACGTCCTTGATCAGGTCGATGGTCACGACGGTCGTGTTCTTCATGTCGAACTTGAGGTTGTCGCGGTAGGAGTTGCCCTCGGCCATGTTGGCGTAACCCGTGTAGACGGCCGCCGCGGTCCACGTCCCGTCGGGGTTGGTGACGCGGGTGATCGGGAATCCCTGGTGTTCGAGGTTGCGGCGCACCAGCAGGTTCTGCGCATAGGTCGTCGGCTGGTGGTAGCTGCGGCGCACGAAGTCGGTGTTGTTCTCCACGGTCAGCCATTTGGTGATGTTGACCGTACCTTTGGCCCGGGCGTTCAGCTGGCGGAATTTCTCGTCGCCGACGCGGTAGATGCCGTCCTGCTCGTAATAGCGGGCCGAAGCGATGAAACTGGAGGTTTTGCCGCCGCCCGAAATCCGGATGTTGTGCTGGTGGGCCGTGGTCGATTTCTTGTAGAAGAGGTCGTACCAGTCGGTGTTGCGTCCGTAATACTGGTATTTGCCGCTGGCGTCGAGTTCCCATTCCAGATAGCTCCGGTCGGGGTCGTTCATGCGTTTTTTGTACTCGTCCTCCCAGCTCTGCGTCCAGGGAAAGAAGTTGTTGATGCCCGTCGGCAGATGGTGCGAGTAGCCCACGTAGGCGGTCATGTAGTTGTCGTACCAGGTCTGGCTGTCGGTCTCGTATTTCGGGCGTACGGTCTCGCTGATGATCGAAACGCTGCCGCTGTAATCGACCGAAATCTTATCCTTGCGGGCGCTTTTCGTCGTCACCAGCACCACGCCGAACGCACCCCGGGCGCCGTATACGGCCGTCGAGGAGGCGTCCTTGAGCACCGAGATGCTCTCCACGTCCTCGGGGTTCATCGCCGTCAGGTCGCCCTCCACGCCGTCGATCAGGCAGAGCGCCGATCCGCCTGCGCCGATCGACTGCGTGTTCGCACGGATGTTGATCGACGCCGAACGGCTCGGCTTGCCGTCGGCCATCGTGATGTTCACGCCCGGAATCTGGCCCTGGATCGACCGAAGCAGATAGGCGTTGGGGCGGTTTTCGAGCACCTCGCCCGAAATGTTCTCCACGGCCCCGACGATGTTGCGCCGCCGTTGGGTTCCGTATCCCACGACGACGACCTCGTCCATCAGGTTCTGGTCCTCGGTCAGGACGACCTCCAGTTTGGTGCGGGTTCCGACCTTGACGCGCTGGCTCTTGTAGCCCAGATAGGAGACGGCCAGCATGTCGTCGGGTTTGGCCTGAAGCGTAAAGGCTCCCTGCGCATCGGTCGAAGTGCCCTGCGTGGTGCCTTCGATGAGGATGGTGACGCCTGTGAGCGGCTCACCCTGTTGGGATTTCACGGTTCCGGACACGGCCTTGCTTTGGGCGAGGACCTGTCCCGTCGCCAGCATCAGGAGGATGAAAATTCCCCCCCCCGAGATTTTCCGGCGGATTGCGGATCGGTAGTTAAAAAGATTCATATACGAGGTTCTTTGAAGTGTTTGGGTCAGAGTTCGGTGTGTTTCGGGGCGCGGGTCGTCGTCCGGACGATGCAGTCGCGCAGCCGGGTCAGCTGTTCGGGCGTGGCGGTCAGCCATCTGTGCCGTCCGTCGGGACCGGGGGTGAAATTCGTGAATCCTTTGTCGTCGACGGCGACGGTTCCCGGCTCGCTTTCGGTGAAGTATTCGGGATGGAGCAGGTAAACCACCGACAGCAGGTCCCACGACGCGCGGTCATAGGGCATCTTGTGGTAATTCTTGTAGCCCTCGACGACGGGATGGAGTTTCGCCCAGCCGAAATCGTTCTCGATGGCCGCACCGGGATACATGACCTGCTTTCCCAGCTCGAAGGGGTTCTGCACGATCGGCGTGTCCCATTCGGCGAAGAGTTTCCGCATGGCGGGGATGTCGTTGACGACGTTGAACTCCGCGCGCTGCTTCTCGCCGTAGCTGCCCGCCATGATCGAGAGCGCCTTCACCTTGCGGGCCACCAGTTCGCGGCCCGTGAGGGGCGAGATGTCGTCGGCCGGGCTGTCGAGGAGTTTTGTCAGTTCGGTCGCGAATCCTAAAGAAAGTACGGTTACCGAGCGGTCGGGCTGCGCGGCCAGCGTGCGGCGGTAGAGCGTGACGGGGTCTTCGATCTGTTCCGGGGTCTTGCTCCGGGCGAAGGCCGGGGAGCCGTCTTCGCGGGTCATCGCGCACACCGCCGCCGTGTAGTCGGGAGCGTGGTCGTTGAGCACCGGGGTCGGCGACTGCGCCAGCGGAATGTCGGGGTAGCCGTACCACGTGTTGAGGATGTCGATGTAGTCGGTGGCCGTCGGGCTGAGTTTGTGGTTGCCGATGGCGAGCAGGTCTACGCGTCCGTCGTCCATCGCCTTGTAGATCAGGTCGAAGGCCAGTGCGTCGTCGATGTCGTTTCCCATGTCGGTCTCGACGATCAGCCGGATCGGTTCCGGTGTTGCGGCTGCGGGTCGGGAGTCGCAGGCCGTACCCGCAAGCAGCAGGGCGGCCGCTGCGGGGAGCAGTGAGGTTTTCATTTCGGATTCGGGTTTTTAGTTGCCGCCGGAGGCGATGATCGAAGCCAGTCCGGCGATGAAGAAGAGGAACATCACGGCCAGCAGCGTGTTGGTTTTGCGGTCGGCGCCCTTGAACTCCTTCCAGATGAAGACGCCCCACACGGCGGCGATCATCGGCGCGCCCTGTCCGAGCGCGTAGGAGATGGCGGCCCCGGCCTTGCCGGCGGCGATGTAGCTGAAGGCCGTTCCGAGACACCAGACGGCGCCGCCCAGCATGCCCACGAGGTGCGTGGGCAGCGAGCCGCGGAAGTACTCGCGGTAGCTGACGGGCGCTCCGACGAAGGGACGGCGCATGGCGTAGGTGTTGAAGGCGAAGTTGCTCAGCAGCACGCCGACCGAGAAGACGAAGATCGCCGAATAGGGCGTCAGCATGCCGGGCGTCGGGGCCGCGAAGTTGTCGAGGTCCATCGCCGCCGCGACGAACCGGTAGAAGAACGACATCAGCACGCCCGCCACGACGGCCAGTATGATGCCTTTGCGGTTCTGGGCCGCCGAGTCGCCGCTCTTGCGCATGCGCCCCGAGGCGATGCCGTTGCAGATAATTGCGACAACGATGAGCGCAACGCCCAGGAAGAGGATGGCGGGGTCGCCTTTCGGCGCTCCGACGTAGTTGACGATGACGCCCAGCACCAGCGCGAGTCCCACGCCCAGCGGGAAGGCCACCGAAAGCCCGGCCAGCGATACCGAGGCCGAGAGCAGGATGTTCGAGGCGTTGAAGATCACGCC
The DNA here is from genome assembly GCF_003461645.1 of Alistipes sp. AF14-19. Lineage (NCBI taxonomy): Bacteria > Pseudomonadati > Bacteroidota > Bacteroidia > Bacteroidales > Rikenellaceae > Alistipes > Alistipes sp. AF14-19. Next base: position 4,124 of record NZ_QTXM01000009.1, on the reverse strand, counting down.
GCCCAGCACGACGCTGCCGATGCCTCCCCATTCGGCCTGCGCGAGGTCTTCGAGGAAGGGACGGCCCTCGGTCCCGATGCTTCCCATCGTGAAGCCCAGGAGAATGGCGAAGAGCACCATGCCGATCACGTAGTCCCAGTAGAAAAGCTCGTAACGCCAGGTCTTGCCGGCGAGTTTCTGGGTGTTTCCCCACGAGCCCCAGCAGAGCATCGTGATGAAGCAGAAGATGACTGCCAAAGAGTAGCTGTTAACAACGAACATAGTATTTGAGTTTTAAGGTTTTCGTTCGGTTCAGGCGAGGGTCTCCAGCTCCCCGCGCCACGGTATCGAGGCCTGTGCGCCCATGCGGGTTACCGAGACCGAGGCGCTGTGTGCGGCGAACCGCACGGCGTCGGCCAGACTGCGGCCTTCGGAGAGCGCCACCAGCAGGGCGCCGTTGAAGACGTCGCCGGCGGCGGTCGTGTCTACGGGCGTGACCGTGCGCGCCGGGATCAGCAGCTCCTCCGCGGGGGTCCGGATCAGCGCGCCTTCGCTGCCCAGCGTGACGATGACGTTGCCGACGCCTTTCGCCAGCAGCGCCCCGGCCGCTTTCGAGGCGTCCTGCACGGTGTGCACGGGGATTCCCGTCAGCGTTTCGCTTTCCGTGCGGTTGGGGGTGATCAGGTAGACCTTGCGCAGCAGTTCGTCGACGAGCGGCATGGCCGGGGCCGGGTTGAGCACTACGCGGGTTCCTGCCGCATATGCCTTTTCGATGGCGCAGGCCACCGTTTCCATCGGGATTTCGAGCTGTACGAGCAGGTATTCGGCTCCGGCGATGCGGTCCGCCACGGCGTCGATCGCCTCGCACGTGAGGCTGTGGTTGGCACCGGGAGCCACGGCGATGCAGTTCTCGCCGTCCTGCGAGACGAAGATCAGCGCCGTACCGGTCGGGGTGTCCTTGGCCGTGAAGAGGGCCTCGGTGTTGATGCCGTCGGCGGCGAACTGCTGCCGGAGGGCTGCGGCGCCGGCGTCGTCGCCCAGACACGAGACGAAGGCCACGTCGCCGCCCAGGCGCGCGGCCGCGACGGCCTGGTTGGCCCCTTTGCCGCCGTTGGACTGCATGAAGCGCGCCTCGCCGACGGTCTCGCCCGGGCGGGGCAGATGTTTGACGCAGGCAATCATGTCGATGTTGGTACTGCCTATTACCAGAATCTTGTTCATGTTCGGTTATCGTTGGTTAATTTCTGTCGTTTTTTCGCCCTGCGGGGTCCGGATGCGGCTCAACCCCGCGGAGATGCGGTTTTTCGGTTTTCAGGTCGTCCGCCGATTGTCCCCGATGCCGTTTCTTGCCGTTTTGCGCCCGTTGTTTTCATAGGGTGTCTTTGCAGAATACGGTTCTTATGGGGGCTGTGGCAGATGTTCGGTTTTCGGATGCTATCTTTTTAGCCCTGTTTGCGCTTATCGTTTGCGCAAATATAATTACTTTTTGGAAACCTCCAAAATTATTTTACCGTTTTTCTTTTCTTTTTCGATATTTTTCATATATTTGTCATGGGTGAACTGAAAATAAAGCAATGAAAAAAGAAACTCTCGTTAGCATCGCCGAACGTTCCGGATGTTCGATTTCCACTGTTTCGCGCGTTTTGAGCGGCAATGCGGCCAAATACCGCATCAGTCAGCGTACCGTGGCGCGCGTGACAGAGGAGGTCAAACGCTGCAACTATACGCCCAGCCTGCTGGCAAAGGGTTTACGCACAAATCGTACCGATACGATCGGGCTGCTGATTCCGAACATCGAGAATTCGTTTTTCGCCGGCGTTGCGGGCGTGGTGATCCGCGAGTCGCGCAATTATAATTATAAGGTGGTGGTGGTCGACACGCAGGAGGACGAGCGCAACGAGCAGGACGGACTGTCGGCGCTGCTGGCGCGGCGGGTGGACGGCATCGTCGCCGCGCCGTGCGGCAGCAATTCGGAGCTGTTCGCCAGTGTGCAGGAGGGCGGCATGCCGCTGGTGCTGATCGACCGCTATCTGCCCGACGCCGGGATGCTCTCCTATGTCACGACGGACAATTACCGCGGTGCGGTGATGGCGACCGAGTACCTGCTCGAAAACGGACACCGCCGCATCGCCTGCATCCAGGGCACGCCCCATTCGATGCCTGTGCGGGACCGCGTGCGCGGATTCGGCGATACGCTGCGTGCACACGGGCTGGGCGATCGGATCGTGGTGACGGGCGAGGATTTTTCCGTACAAAACGGTTATCTGGAGACCAAACTGGCGCTGGCCCAGGCCGAGCGGCCTACGGCGATCTTCGCCTTGAGCAACCTGATTCTGCTCGGGGTGGTGAAGGCGGTGCACGAGTCGGGCCTGCGGATTCCCGACGACATTTCGGTCGTTTCGTTCGACGACAACATGCTTTTCAACTACCTCGATCCGGCGATCACCTGCATCGGCCAGCCGACGGACGAGATCGGCACGCTGGCCGTGAAGCTGCTCATCCGCGCCGTCCGCGAGCCCGGCGCGGCGCCTTCGCACCTGCACCTGCCGCCGTCGCTGATCATCCGCCGCTCGGTGCGCAACCTGCTGCTGTGAGAAAGCGAAAAGCGCACCGTATTTATCCGGGTTATTGTTTGATAAGGGTATGCCTTATGCCAGAACCGGCATACCGCATTTTTCAGGATCAATTCATTTTCGGTCAATTCAATATAAAATAAAGCGCTGGCCGATGCCGCTAACAGTATGATCAACGGGATAAACGGAATGAGCAGTAAGGAGCTTTTTTCCGGAACATAAAGGATTGTTAATGGAATTATGCATGCAAAAGTTAGAATAGGTATAAAACAAGCCCAGATCGTTACCGAACTCCAAATCGAACGCTTATAAGTTTTCATGTTTATTGAGGATATGATGCAATCCGGGAGTTTCCACCGTGAAGCCCTTCTCGCGTAATGTTTGAATTAAATCCGGATAATCTCGTTCATCGACCAAATCGGTCACATAACGCCATGATTTCTTCGCCGGCGTCATCACCTGAATATAAGGCCGCGATAATCCGCCCTTATAGCCGATTTCAATTTTTTCAATAGTATTGAATTGAAATTCAGCATACCAGAAGCGATATGCCGGATTTTGGACAATCAATGAATTCTCCGTTAAAACAACATAAAATAATTGAGTTGCAGTACACGCTACAATAAAAGACAGGACACAAAGTTCAATAACAAGAAAAACAAGAAAGCCTTTCAGATTTCCAATCGTCATCAATAAAAACAGGGCCAATATAACAACGATCGGTTTTAAAGTGTACATTGAAGTAGACTTTTTGATGGAACGGCGGTAAATTTTCATAACTGTCATTATCTAACTCTATGTCTTTTTTATTGAGATTTACGGATTGATAGAATTTGTTCGGAGCTTAATTTCCCGTCAAGGAAAAGACGCTGCTCTTCAGTCAAATTCGCTCCCGGGAATTTTTTAGGTTTCAATGTCTTTAAGAATTCATACCTATATCGCAATTCCAATTGGGAATAAATCTCTATATCGGAATTCCCTTTGCGATAGTCGGCTGTGAAATTCCCGCCGGCCGTCGAAAATACCCCATAGGAATTCGAATAAAGTCCGCTTGCAAACTTTCCGTCAACAAACAGTCCTTCCATAAAATAATATTTACGTCCTGAAGCCTTGTGGATATATAATATGCCGTCTCCGTTCGGTTTGCCTTTTACGCAGACTCCGACATAGATAGACTTTTTGTACCAGATCGTATCCGTTCCAAAACAGTGTCCGTTTTTGAAATCACCGACGCATACCGCTCCCGATTTCCAGAACTGTATACCCCGCCCGGAATACTCGCCATCCTTGAATTCGCCGTAGTAGCGGTGCCCGTTCTTTTTGTAATGCGTGCATACTCCGTTGGGGATGCCCCGCTCGAAATGGCCGATATAAATGCCCAGCGAATCGGAATAGAGCACCCCTTCGCCGCAAGGGTATTGACCCTCGTAGCGGATTCCGTTTCCAACGATGACCGTGTCGCACACGGCGCCGAAGGAAAAATTCGCATACAGCGAAACGAGACTGAAGATAAATAATTTATACCCGTTGGTTGAATTAAAAAGTTAGTAAAATGACAAATGAAAGGTTGTG
>NZ_QTXM01000008.1:57322-162891 GCF_003461645.1 Alistipes sp. AF14-19 | reverse complement strand
TGCCGCTAGCGTTCATCCTGAGCCAGGATCAAACTCTCCATTGTAAAAAAAATGTTTTGTTATAAATCTTTAGCTCTAATCTCAAAGGTATTGTTTGAAATCACTCTCTTGCAAGAGTGGAAAAAACTTTTAGCTGCTCAAATACTTCAAAGAACGCTGTTCAATATATTACTATAAGAACAATTTCTTTTATTTCTCCGGGGTCCGCCTTTCGGCCTCTCCCGCTGTTCTGACCGCGATTTTTCAGCGAAAAGCGGTGCAAAGATAAGTGTTTATTTTCGAACCACCAAATCTTTTTGAAAGAATTTTTCAGAATTTTTTCAGAACCTTTTTTCGTATCGTTTCGAACCGTGTGTTGCATTCGAAGCGGGTGCAAAGGTAAGTCATTTTTCTGAATCTCCAAAGGATTTCGGAACTTTTTTCAAAATTTTTCAGAACCTGTTTTTGTCGCTTTCGAGCGGTGTTTCTCTCTCGAAGCGGGTGCAAAGATAAGGACTTTTCCAGGCAACTTCCAAATAATTCCGGGACTTTTTTTCGACAATTTTCACGTCTTTTTCTCACCCGATTATGGATCAGCGAGTTAGTTGTAAAAATATTTTAATATCTTTGCAGAAACAATTTCAAAACAATACCCATGCGATTGTTATTATATATAAGTATATTACTGTGCGGCTTTTCCTGCACCCGAAACGCCCCTTGTCTACACCCGGGAGATTTGTTGTTTCAGGTCGGAGAAACATCGGAAATGACCGGAGCGATCACTGCCGCGACAGGCAAAGAGCGACAACTGAACTACTCGCACGTAGGCATAGCGGTGCGGTCGCGCGGGCTCGATTCGGTACTGGAGGCCACGAGCGACGGCGGCGTGCGGGTCACGGCCCTGGGCGATTTTCTGGCACGCTCCGCCCGAATCGACGGACGGCCTGCGGTTACGGTAATGCGTCTGCGCGACACGACGGGCGTCGCAGCAGCGATAGAGCGGGCGCGAAAATTCATCGGACAGCCCTACGATTACTCGTTCCGACCGGACAACGGCAAGATGTATTGCAGCGAACTGGTATGGGAAAGCTACCTTGCCCCGGACGGCAGCAGACGATTTCCGGCCCGGCCGATGAATTTCCGCGCGGCAGACGGATCGTTACCCCGGGTCTGGGCAGAACTGTTTGCCGGATTGGGAGAGGAGATTCCCCAGGATATTCCCGGAACGAATCCCAACGACATGGCACGCGATCCGCAACTCAAAGAGGTCGCCCGCTGCTATTGACATGGCTTTCCTCAAAAGGGCTGCCCGATAAAGGCTCCCAACCTGCATGGTTGCGGAAAGACTGCGGCAAACAAGATGGCAGCGGAGGCAATAGCGGCAGGATAACGCTCCGGGCCTGCAAGAGGCGAAACGGTTTCCGAAAAAACCGGAGGAGGGGGGGGGTAATTAAAAGCCCGGCCTGCGAGGCCGGGCTTCTAATTATACAGAGCGTATGTTTATTTTATCTCGAATTGTGCGATTGCACGGACCGAACCCTCGACGGTAGACTGGCTGGAGAGCGAAACAGTCGCCATAGCCGCCTCCACAGCGTCGTAATAATTGATTTTCTTGGCTCGCGCACTACCCGTCAGCGTGGAACTCCAATAGGCAATACCCAGCATCTCCTGATAGCCGCCCTTATTGATAAGTTCGCCTTGCATATCGAAAAGAGTTGACAACTCGTCTCTTGCAGGCAGATACCAACCGTCGCCCAAAGCCAGCGCTGCGGCAAAAGCAGGATAATCGGCAGAATTTCCCCGAACGGCCTCCGTATTCGCCTTACCGTCCGAAATCGAATTCAGCGCAGCAGCAGAGGGGCCCCAACTATACCAATAATACGTACCGATCTCGTCGGACACCTCCGTACCATTCACCGAGCAGTCCTTCAGCGCAGCAATCTTACCGGATTGCCCGTCCTGTGCGGCCTCAAAGACGATGCCTTTAACATCACCGCCGACAGCGCCGTTAGGATAGATGTCGCCCACTTTATAAACATGCGGAGCAACGGTTCTGACCGTAACGTTTGCAATTCGCGTTATGCTTCCGGCATCAACAGAAAGGCCGTCGGCAATGGTGCGCGTTCTGGACCAAACAGGTTTGGGATTCGTTGAAGACATGACATCCAGCGCCAGATAGCCATAAGATTGGGCAGGAACGACAAAATAGAACGTGTTAGGCTCCCCACCCTTCACTTTATAGTTACCGAGTTCGCGCGAAATCGACTTACCGGCGTTCGCCCCGATACGGAACGACGGCTCACCGTTGACGAACCTCACTTCACCGCTACCAGTAAGATTCGCCGTCGAATTGAGTGTAATCGAACCCAACGCAGCATCAGCATCGGTAGTCAGCGTAACGGCCATAATACCGCACAGGTTCTTAAAGGCAAACCTGACATTCGAAAGGTTGCCGTCCTCCACCGCCGCATAAGCAGCCATCGGAGCCGCACCCTCGGCGATATTGTTCGAAGGCCGGTTTATATTGTTATTCTGCACCGAGTTCAGCGTAATCTGCTTCGAGGCGCTCGAAGAACCGTTGTACAAAGCATAGAATTGAGTACCGTGGACACCCTCTTCGTTACCCACAACTTCGAAAACCGCATTCGGAGTATCCGCTCCGGATTTCAGACGGTACAGCAGCAGCCTCTCCGGCTCCTGCTCGCTCCAGACGGTAATACAATCGCCCGAAGACCAAAACGTTTTAACCTCTTTACCCGCACCGAACTCAACGTCTTCGAGATACGCGCGCGTCGCAGGCAGGCTTGCCGAGATCTCGGCCAGCGTGACGAAATCGTTATTCCCGGCCGGAGCGGGATTCATTTCAGCGACATTATCCGAGCAGGCGGACATCACCAATGCCGAACCTGCAATCATCCAAAGTTTTTTCATGACTTTACCGTAAATTTGGAATTAGACAATGTTATTCCCACTCGCCGTCTCCGGAATCATCCGTCATGCCCCATCCTCCGGAAGCAGACTCTCCGGTCTCGGTCGACACGGCAAATCCCACCTCGACCTTTACATCGACAATCTCAATTTCGGGGACCTGATATCCCCCCCCTCTTTTCTGTAAGGTTCTCATAAGCAAATAATTATTCAAATAATAAAACAAGTGAAAAATATTTTTAGTCAAGTAAATTCAACCTTCGGCGTATCGCATACAAAAACACTGCAAAATTAAATATTAAAATTATTTTTTGCGAATCAAACATATGCATACATATCAGATATTTACATCTTTTTCAGATACAGGCGGCCAATCTGCAAATCGAATGTCATCCGGCTGGTTCATCGGACAATAAAAAAGGCTCCCGGACAATTCCGCCGAAAAGCGGAAACGCCTGCACCTTCACGTAAAGCGACGGAGAAAAACGAAAGCGGCGACCGTGACGGCGAAAACTGCGTCAGACGATCTTTTCGACAGTGATGTCCGGATTTGCGCGCAGCAGGTCGATATACCCCTCCTCGCTGGCCTGCCCCTTGGCCCGGATGACGATCGTGGCGCGGTGCACCACTCCGTCGGAAGTGCGCTGGGTCTCGACTTCGTAGGAGATCACCGAATAGTCCTTGCTTTCGAGGCGCTCGAACATCGCGTCGATGAACTCCTTCTTCGAGGCCGAGAAGACGATCATCGTCCGGCGCCGCCCCAGTCCGCCGAAAACCAGCGTCAGCACCTCCAGTCCGAACAGCGTCAGCGCGGTGGCCGCTCCGGCTACGATATACATATGCGCCCCCGCCGCCAGGCCGATGCCCGCCGTGGCCCAGAGGCTCGCCGCGGTGGTCAGCCCCCGTACCAGCTGCCGGTGAATGATGATCGTGCCGGCCCCGATGAAACCGATGCCGCTGACCACCTGCGCCGCGATGCGGCTGGGGTCGAGACGCAGCCCGTCGTGGGTCGCCAGAAAATCCTCGAATCCGTATTGCGAGACAATCATAATCAGCGCGCTGCCCAGCGCCACCAGGAAATGAGTGCGGAAACCCGCATCCTTAACCCGGTATTCCCGGTCGAGGCCGATGATCGTTCCGCAAAGGCCCGCCACACACAACCGCACGATAAAATTCCATTCCATCTCCATAAGCACTCCGGGCTTCGCCCCGCAAAAATCATACATAAAATTCCGGCATTCCTCCGGGAGAGGTCCCCGGCCGCCGCATCCAGCTCCGCAAAACACGACCGCCGGCGCGTTCCGGGTCCATCCAAAAGTACGGGAAAAACCCGGCCGCCGCAAGACCGGACCGCCGCAAGCCCCGGCAAAGCCTCCCGACCACCCGAAAGCGTCGTTACGACACCAAATGTAAGAAAAAATCCCGGATTGCGAAGAATTTTCGGCGGGAAGGTTGCACTGTGGGAAAAATTTCGTACTTTTGCAGGCTATGTTTAACTAATTAACTATTTACGACAATGCCGAAAATGAAAACCAATGCCGCTGCGAAGAAGCGTTTTACCTTCACCGGCACAGGAAAGATCAAGCGCAAACACGCTTATCACAGTCACATCCTGACCAAAAAGACGACGAAACAGAAGCGCAACCTCTGCTATTCGGGAACCGTTTCTGCGGCCGACGAGGCCAAAATCAAGAACCTGCTCGTTAAGTAATTAACCCGCAGCATTTTATTAATCGGGACGAACCAGCCCCAAAGAATGCGGGAGAACCGTATCGCTGGCAGTCCTCCAAAAACTTTACAATATGCCACGTTCAGTAAACGCTGTCGCGTCACGCGCACGTCGAAAGAAAGTTTTGAAACTTGCCAAAGGTAACTTTGGTTCAAGGGGAAACGTTTGGACCGTTGCGAAAAATACGGTCGAGAAGGGTCTGTGCTATGCCTATGCACACCGCGCCCTCAAGAAGCGGACATTCCGTTCGCTGTGGATCACGCGTATCAACGCCGCCGTCCGCGCCCAGGGAATGACCTATTCACAATTTATCGGCAAACTCAACGCCAAGGGAATCGTCCTCAACCGCAAGGTGATGGCCGACCTGGCAATGAACGAGCCGAAGGCATTCGAGGCAATAGTTAAAGCAGTTAAATAGCCCTTCGCAAGAAGGGTTTTAGCGCGGCGGATACCTTGGTATCCGCCTTTTTTTCTCCGGAATTTTTCCAGGAAGCACTTCCAACCTAAAATAAACCGCATGAAACATCTGACCTTGCTCCTGACGACGGCCTCGAGCCGGCTGCACGCATTCAGCGGCACGGAAAGCGACAATAGGGACCTCGGCACCGGCGCGCTCAAACTTCACACCGACGGGCGGCAGTTCCGGCTATGGAGCGACAAAGCCCGCATGGGTTTCATCCTCCCTAAACTCGGATTCTAAAAGGACAGAACACATCGTGGAAAGCTGGAAAAAAACATTCGCCGTCATCTGGAGCGGGCAGCTGGCCTCGATCCTCAGCAGCGAGGTCGTGGCCTACTCGATCATCTTCTGGATGAGCCTCGAAACAGGCTCGGCCGAGGTGCTGGCCCTCGCAGCCATCGCCGGGATGCTGCCCCAGTCGTTGCTGGGGCCGCTCGTCGGGGTTTACGTCGACCGCTGGGACCGCAAGCGCACGATGATCCTCGCCGACAGCTTCATCGCCCTCTGCACGCTGGCGCTGACGGCGCTCTTCTGGCTCGGCGCAGCCCGGATGTGGCACATCTACATCCTGCTGGCCTGCCGCTCGGCCGGCTCGGCCTTCCACATACCCGCCATGCAGGCGTCGGTCCCGCTGCTGGCCCCCGCATCGCAGCTCACGCGCATCGCCGGAGTCAACCAGATCATCGCCTCGCTGTCGAGCATCGCGGGTCCGGCCCTCGGAGCGCTGCTGATCAACCTCACCTCGATCGGCAACATCCTGCTGTTGGACGTGGCGGGAGCCGCCATCGCCTGCATCTCGCTGCTGTGCGTCCGGATTCCCGACCCGGCGCGCGACACGACGCGCAAACCCGACCTGTGGCGGGAGTTCCGCGAAGGTTTCTCGGCCATGCATGCCATTCCGGGCATGGGATGGTTTTTCACGCTGGCCATCGTCGTATGGTTCTTCATCATGCCCGTCGGGGTGATGTTCCCGCTGATGACGCTCCAGCACTTCGGCGGAGGCGCTTTCGAAATGAGCCTGATCGAAATCGTCTGGGGCGGCGGGGCGCTCGTCGGAGGCGCCGTCATGGGCGCGCGCACCTACCGGGTCAGCCGCATCGTGCTGGTCAACCTGATGTATCTCGTCGTGGGACTCTCGTTCGCGCTGTCGGGGCTTCTGTCGCCTGCGGGATTCCTCTGGTTCGCCCTCTTCACGGCGGCGGCGGGCATCTCCAGCAGCGTGTTCAACGCCTCGTTCGTCTCCGTGGTCCAGACCCGGATCGAAGCGGGCATGCTGGGACGCGTCATGTCGCTCTACCGCAGTTTCGGGCTGCTGCCGGCGGCCCTCGGACTGCTGGGCACGGGATTCCTGGCCGAGAACGTGGGACTCACCACGACCTTCGTCGTCGCCGGAACGATCATCGTCGCGGTGGGCGCGGCGGGATTCTTCATCCCCTCCGTCATGCGGCTCGACCGTAACCCCTGATCCGCCCGCCCGGCACTTGCAAAAAAATGAGGCGCGCATGGAACAACATCCATTCGCGCCTCGCAAGCAAGTCTGAATAAGCCCTTTTATCAATCCTTCGGATAAACGTATCCGTTGTAGCGAATCTTCTGGAAAACCGTATTAGTCGAGCTGTCGTACGACCATTCGTAGGTCACCGACGATGCGGGGAACTGGGTTGTATCATACTCCAGAGGGGAGAGGAAACGGCACTCCTGCGTTCCGCTGATGATCTGCATGCCGCGGTAAACGCCATTGATCAACTCATAGCCCATCCCCACCGCCTGCGTCATGTCGGACGAATAGAGGGTCGGACCCGAAGCGCCGCCTTCGACCTTGAAATCCTTGCCCGAGCAGAGCGAATAGGCCAGGCTCGAATCCTCGGCACGCAGCGTATAGCGGCCGGTCCAGTTGGAGGACGCATCCACATTATCGAGATGGATACCGAACGACGAGGCTCCGATTATATAGGAATCGGCGCCGTCGAAATAGAGCGTAGTCTCCCCTTCATCGAAATTGAACGCCTGCCGCAGACCGGTATTCGTGTAAGCGAACACCTTGAGATCCTGCATCTCGACGGTCCAGGGCGCAGAATAGGAGGATTGGTTCAGCACCTTCGCCCCGTTGGTTTTCACCAGCACGGAACCCGCCATGAAGAAACCGTCGGGCAGCTGGGCTTCGTCGCTGTAAGTGATCAGATAGTCTTCACCCTGCCGTTCGAGTTTCGTATGCGCGCCGAAAAGGGTTTCCCAGACCTTGATCGAGGCGTCGCCCTTTTTGACCACGATCTCCTTCAGGTCTGCGGACAGGACATCCTCGCCCTGCTTATCCGCTTCGGCCAGCAGCATCGCCAGGCGCAAGGCCGCATTGGCCGGCCGCATGGCGAGTTTATCCTGATCCGTCGCCAGCTGATAGATGTACATTCCGGGCTGAACGGGAAGCATCTCCTTCCAGGTATCGTTTTCCTTGATACAGCTCGTGAATGCGAGAGCCGCCAGCGCGATTGTTGCAATAAGTTTATTCATAGGGTATGTTTGGTTAATTTATTCATATAAACGCACCCGGCGGCAATATACTGCGCGGATGCCGTAAAAAATTTCCCTTTATCCGATTTCCGTCCGGTATGCCGGCCTGCAGAAACCCGGCAGCGAACCTTTGGCGCGCCGCGTCGGGGTTTCCAGCTCCGGTTCGGGCGTGCATCGGAGCTGTGCTGCCGCAAAGATAGATTTTTTTTTCGCGTATGCGAAATCTATTTTGCCGTTTCGCCGCAAATTTGTATCTTTATTCCATGATGCTCCGACTGACGACACCCCTTTTTGCCGGACTGCCGGAGCGCCACACGCTGATCGCAGATTTCGCGATCGAACGATTATGAAAACACACAAACCAACCGTATTCATTCTTATGTCACTGCTCTCCATTTTCGGCTGCGGCCGCGCAAAAACCCCCGAATATCCCGCCGACCGGCTCTCCGCCCGCGACGGGACCGAATTCACGATCACCTTTTTCAAGCACGCTTCGCTCGCGATCTCCGTGGGCGGCAAATACATCTACGTCGATCCCGTGAGCGCCAACGCCGACTACGGCGCATTGCCGAAGGCCGACGTCGTGCTGATCACCCACTCGCACTACGACCACCTCGACGTGGCGGCCGTCGAGAAGCTGCTCGCCGCCGACACCGAAATCCTCTGCGACCGGACCTCGGCCGAAGCTTTCGAAATGAACTGCTACACGATGCATCCGGGCAGCGTCGCCACGCCGCGCGACTATGTGAAGGTCGAGGCCGTCGCGGCCTATAACACCACGCCGGGCCATCTGCAATTCCACCCCCGGGAGCGCGAGGACTGCGGCTATGTGCTGACCATCGGCGGCACGCGCATCTACATCGCGGGCGACACGGAACCCACCCCCGAACTGCAGGCGCTCCGAAAGATCGACATCGCCTTTCTGCCCGTGAACCAGCCCTACACGATGACCGTCGACCAGGCCGTCGAAGCGGTGAAAGCGCTGAAACCGGCGATCTTCTACCCCTACCACTACGGCGAGGTGGACGAAAAGACCGACATCGACCGTCTGGTCCGCGAGTTGGAGGGCGTGACGGAGGTCCGCATCCGGCCGATGGAATAGCGGGTACGCCACTGCAAAACAAAGAGCGTCCCGGCGGGACGCTCTTTTCACAGCGGTCCTCCCGCCCTACCTTCTGCGGGAGAGGACGCGCTCTACGATGAACGAGACGATCAGTCCCAGGCCTCCGAAAACGAGCACCGAACCGCCATAAACGGCGCTGCGCGTGTCATAGGACTGGATTTCGGTTATCCGGGTCAGCATAAAGCCGAAAAGCAACCCGGCGCCCAGCCCCAGCAGCAAGCAGCCGGCTTTCAGCGCCCCGGCCGGGATACCCGGAGCAGTTTCGGACGCAGTCCGTATCGTGGCGCCCGTCCGCAGCCCCATCGGTACCAGTTTCAGGTAATCGATCAGCGAACCGGGTTCGAGTTTCCCGATAATCTCGCGCCGCTCGCGGCGGCAGATAAGCAGTTCGAAGAACTTGTAAATTCCCAGCGTGACGATTCCCGTCACCAGCGGGACCATGATAAAATTCATAATCTGTAAAATTAAAAGGTTTCCGATTCTTTTTTTGCGATCTCTGCCCTGTTAGACGCCGAATGTGCAAAAAGGTTACAGACGACGGAAAAACACGGCTCACGTGTAACCTTTTCCGCCGCGGCGCGTCTAACGGAATAACCATGCAAACGGAAGAACAGGAACTGATCCGACGAATCGCGGGCGGAGAGACCCGTCTCTGCGCCCGCCTGGTCGATCGCTACGGAAGAGCGGTTTACACGCTGGCCGCACGGATCGCCGGATGCACGGAGGACGCCGAAGAGCTGACGCAGGACATTTTTCTGAAGGCCTTCTCCAGTCTGGACCGGTTCGGCGGGCGGAGCAGTTTCTCGACGTGGCTCTACCGCATCGCCTACAACACGGCCGTGTCGCACGCGCGGCGCACGCGTCCGAAGCATTACGGCATCGACGAACGGCGGCTGGCGGCTCTGCCCGACAGCGAGGCCGACCGGCTGGAGGAGTGGGCCGAAAAGCAGGAGCGTCTCGACGCGCTGAACCGCGCCGTCGAACGGCTCGATCCCGAGGAACGGGCGCTGGTAACGCTGTTTTACTACGAGGACCGCTCCGTCGGCGAGTGCGCCGCGATCACGGAACTCTCGGAAGGCAACGTCAAGGTGCGGCTCCACCGAATCCGGAAAAAACTATATGTACTGGTAAACGACGAGATGAATGGAACAGAGTGATGCGATACGCCGCGCGGTCCGGCAAGTTCCGCCCCCGGAACTGCCCGCAGGCTTCACCCCGCGGCTGATGGAACGGATGCGGCGTGAGACCCTGCGGCGCGAACGACGCGAAACGTGGCTGCTGACGGCCGGGGGCGCCGGCTGCTTCGCGGCGCTGATCGCCGCCTGCGTGACGACGCTGTGGCCGGACTTCAGGCTGCGAATCACCGACTTCGCCCTTCCCCGCCCCGAACTGCCGCACTTCACGCTGCCGCACTTCGCGCTGTCGGAAGAGGACAAATGGCTGGTTGCAATGTGTGTCTGCATCGCGCTGGTCTTTCTCGCACTGCTGCTCGCCGACCTCGTGATCCGCCGCCGCATCGCCTCCTCCCGGAACTGAAAAACGGGGGAACCTCCCGAAGAGGCTCCCCCGTTTCCGATAACAAACCCGCCGAAGCTATTTCTTCGCAGGGGCTTTCTTGGGTTCGGCCTTCACCTTGATCGTGGCGAACCCCTTGACGATGTTCTCGTCGTTGTTCTTCGAAGCGTCGTAAATCACGGTGACCTCCTTCTTCGGCAGGTCCACCTTCACGTCCTTGATGCCCTTGCCGAGCGACGGAACGTTGTTCATAATCTTCTTCACGCAGTGTTCGCAGTCGATGTCCGTAACGAACACCGTCGTCACCTCTTTCTTCTGCGCCGGTTTGCCGGCCGCAGCGCACATGCCGAGGCCCATCACCAGAGCCAGGCAAATCATCAGAATCTTTTTCATCTTGCTGTTATTTTAAGGTTTCGAAAATTTCATTATCCTGTTTCCGGGCCTCCCCTTTCAAAGGGAGGTTCGGAGGGATTGTCTGCACGGTTCCATACCGGTCTTCAAAACAGTCCTAATAGAGATTAAACCGTAAACCGACATAGAACTTGCGGCCCATGAGCGGCCCCCAGACGTTCATCGAGTTGAACTTGTAGTCGTAGGGGTCCTGCGCATTGAGAATCGGGTCCTTCTGGCGGTAGTCGGCGATATTCTCGCACCCGGCGTAAATGTCGAACTTGCCCACCTTGCGGCTCACCTGCGCGAAGAACATCGGATAACGGGGCGAATAGTAGCTGTCGTCGAGGTCGCCCGTCTGCGTCGGGATGCGTGCCGGACCGTTGAGCTGCGCCGTGGCGTCGAACACCCAGCGGCGGAACTTCGTGGCGTACTGAATGTTGAGCAGCGTCTTGTACTGGCTCACCAGCGGACGCTCCACGCGGGCCGTACCGCCGTCGGCGCGCCTGATCGTCATTTCGCTGTCCGTGTAGCGGAACGTGGCGAAGATGTCGAGCCGCTCGACCGGCGACCACGAGAAGTCGATCTGGTAGGTGTCGGTGTACGAACGTCCGTCGGTGTCGTAGAAAACGATCCGGTCGGCATACATCTCCTGATCGGCCACGACCGAGTTGTAGAACTGCGTGCGGAAATAGTCGAAGCTCAGCGTCGCATCGCCGGGGTTCACCAGTCCGAAAGTCTGCGTAAGGCTTCCGCCGACGGTCAGGGCCTTCTCCATACGGTCGAATTTCCGGAAATCGAACTTCCCCGATTCATTGTCGAGGAACGTGATCGCCCGGCCCGTGGCCAGGACGCCGATATTGTCGGTGATGACGTTCGTCGAACGGTAACCCAGACCGCCCGAGGCGCGGAGCGTCGTCGAGGGGGTGATGTTCCATTTCAGGTGGCCGCGGGGCGTGAGGAAAAAGCGGTCGTAATAGTGATTGTAGTCGCCGCGAAGTCCGGCCACGACCGAGAACTTGTCCTTGATGGCGTAGGTATACTCGGCATAGGCTCCGGCCTCGCGCTCGTTGCGGTCGAAATCGTAGTTGCGGACGCTGTTGGCGGCGATCCACGGCGTGGGATTGAGGAGCTTCTCGCGGTAGTAGTCCAAATGCCCCTGCACGCCGACGATCAGCGACGAACGGTAGGTGAAATAGTGGTTGTACATCAGATTCAGCGCCAGCGAATTCTGGTTGCCCGTGTAGTCGTTCAGCCCGAAATAGGCGTCTTCGCTGAAGTGGTCGAAGTCGGCGACGACCGCCAGGTTCGAGCGCATCTCGTCCTGTTCGTCGGGGTCGTAGACCGCCGGACCGACCGGCATACCGACTTTAAAATAGCCGTTGGCGTTGCGGTTGCGGATGTGCGAACCGTAGAGCGGCATCTTCTTGTCGCCGGCCCGCCAGTCCCAGTCCTTCTCCATCGCCTCGCGCATGGTCCGGGTGTTCTTGTAGTCGAGCATGCCGCCCAGACGATTCTCCTGCACGAACTTCCAGCCCCAGCGCACCTGCGTGCCGTTGTCGGCGGCATAGAGCCACTTGTTGGCCACGTTGATCTGGTCGGATTTCGGCAGGTCGCGGAAGCCGTCGTGGTTGTGGTCCATCTTCCGGGCGTCGGTATCCATCGAACCGTGAAGCAGAATGACGCTCGACAGTTTCTTGTCCTTCGTCACGGGAAAGGCCGTCGAAACATTGGCCTCGGGGCGCAGTTCGTCGTCGAGGTAGAGGTTCACGAACAGCCGCTCGTCGTCCGTCGGCTTGCGGTGTTCGAGGTTGATCTGCCCCGTGATGGCCTCATGGCCCGCCGTGACCGAAGCCACGCCCTTCGACACCTGGATCGAGTTGAGCCACATGCCGGGCGTGTAACTCAATCCGTAGGGAGCGCTCAGGCCGCGCATGATCGGGCGGTTCTCGTCGAGAATCTGCGTATAGGTTCCGGCCAGCCCCAGCATCTTGATCTGCCGGGCGCCGGAAATGGCGTCGCTGTAACCGACGGTCACCGAAGCCGAATTCTCGAACGACTCGGCCAGGTTGCAGCAGGCCATCTTGCAGAGACCCGCAAAGGAGATCATCTCGCCCTTGACGATGCCGTCGCGCTTGACGAAGTTGCCGCTTAAATTGCCCTCGACGACGACGCCTTCCAGCGCCACGCCCTCCGAACGGAGCGCGAACGCGACCTTGTCGACGCCGTTTTTCACGTCCAGCGTGTCGTTGACGAAGCCCAGATACGAGGCCACGAGCTTGTCGTAGCCCTTTACGCGGTGAAGGAGGAACGCACCCTGGGCGTCGGTGCTGGCTCCGATGGTCGTACCGGCCCAGTAGACCGAGGCGCCGACAAGCGGTTGATTCTCGGCATCGCGGACCACGCCCCGCAAATCCTGCGCACGGAGCGAACCGCACGCGGCGAGGGCGAAAAATGAAAATACAGTGATTTTGAAAAATTTCATGGAAATTCCGTTATTGGTTAAAACTGATTACGGACCGGCGTACACGACACCGGTCCCGAAGGAGTCTTAAGCCAATACGGGAGGAGCGCGGAAGCCGACGGAGAGTGTCGAGGCTTCCCGGACGAAAGGCGTTCGCCTCTCGGCGACCTTCTCGCGCAGAAAGGGAACATGCGCGGGACACGGGCACTCTGCGGCGAGCGCAGGCGGCAGGTCGAGGACGATGCAGCGGGTATACCGCTCGTTGTTGTCGAAAGACGAGGAAACGTAGAGTTCGATTTCGGTCGAATGGTGGTTGCCGCAGCAGGGTGCGCGCATCTCACCGCCGGCCGCGGCCGGAAGGTCCGCCACATGGAGGCAATGGCAGCAGCACGCATGCTCCGTGCGGGCCTTCATTGCCACGCACTTGCACGTCAGCGACGCCAAAGCCGTCCCCGCCGTCGCAAAAAGATAGACGGCGAGCAGCAGCAGCGATATGGACCTTTTCAATTTCATCTACTCTTCCACGATTCCGCATTCGGCGAGGCTCGCGATCCACCGCCCGGCATCCTTCCGGGCCGTGTCGGCGTCGACCTCGTAACGTTCGGTGAGCAGCAGCGCGGCATCCGCAGCCGTAAACTCGCGTCCCCGCAGCTTCTCCCACAGATACATCGACGAAGGATTGAGCGACACGATGCGTGTCATATCGGCGGCGCCTCCGCGCCCCGGCATCACGATCACGTGCTCGCCGGCCATCTCCCGGACTTTGAATTCTTCGCGTATCTTCATCTGTCGAACGTTCTGATCTTCGCAAAAGTATAAAAAAATCTCCAATCCGCCTAATTTTTTTACAAAACGGCTTGCAAACGGCTTTTGCCCCGTCCCTTCTTTTTTTATACCTTTGTGTTATGAAACCCGCACCGGACAGGATATACGACACGCTGAAACGCTACTGGGGCTTCACGGAGTTCCGTCCCGTGCAGCTGGAGATCATCCGCTCCGTCCTGGAGGGCCGCGACACGCTGGCGCTGATGCCCACGGGCGGCGGGAAATCGCTCACGTATCAGGTTCCGACCCTCGCCCGCGAGGGGCTGTGCATCGTCGTCACGCCGCTCATCGCCCTGATGAAGGACCAGGTCGACCGGCTCCGGGCGCGGGCCGTCCCGGCCGTTGCGATCCATTCGGGCCTTTCGCCGCGGCAGATCGACATCGCGCTGGACAACTGCGCCTACGGCGACGTGAAATTCCTTTACGTGGCCCCCGAGCGGCTGGCGACCGAGGCGTTCCGCCTGCGCGTCGTGCGCATGAACGTACAGTTGATCGCCGTCGACGAGGCCCACTGCATCTCGCAGTGGGGCTACGACTTCCGGCCCTCGTACCTGCGCATCGCCGAGCTGCGCGAAAAACTCCCCGGCGTCCCCGTGCTGGCGCTCACCGCCTCGGCCACGAAAACAGTGGCCGACGACATCATGCGCCACCTGAAATTCCCCGAACCGCACATTCTGCGCAGCAGTTTCGCGCGCCCCAACCTCTCGTACAGCGTCCGCCGCACCGACGACAAGAACGGACAGCTGCTGCGGCTGGTCCGCAACGTCCCCGGCACGGGCATCGTCTACGTCCGCACGCGGGAGGGCACCGAGCAGATCGCCGACCTCCTGCGTCAGGAGGGCACGACGGCCGCCGCCTACCACGGCGGACTGGGACACGCCGAGCGGTCGCTGCGGCAGGAGGAGTGGCTCTCGGGCAAGACGCGCGTGATGGTGGCCACCAACGCCTTCGGCATGGGCATCGACAAAGCGGACGTGCGGTTCGTGGTCCACTATGCGATGTGCGACTCGCTCGAAAGCTACTACCAGGAGGCCGGCCGCGCGGGCCGCGACTCACAGCGTGCCTATGCCCTGCTGCTCGTGGCCTCGGACGACAGCGACCGCATCGCGCGGCGTTTCGAGCAGGAGTTCCCTCCGCTGGAGAAGATCAAGGAGATCTACGAACGGATCTGTTCCTACCTGCAAATCGGCATCGGCGACGGCGGCGAAGCGTCGTTCCTGTTCAACATACACGACTTCTGCGCCCGCGAGCGCCTCTATTCGGGAACCGTCACGAGCGCCCTGAAACTGCTCCAGCAGAACGGCTACATGACCCTCACCGACGCACAGGAGAACCCCGCGCGGGTGATGTTCTGCGTCAGCCGCGACGAGCTGTACAAACTCCGCGTGCAGCGCGACGAACTCGACCACTTCATCCGCACCCTGCTGCGGCTCTACAACGGCGTCTTCACCGAGTTCCGCCCCATCGACGAGGGCGAACTGGCCACTTGGAGCGGCTACACCGTCCAGCGGGTCAAGGAGCTGCTCAAACGGCTCTGGCAGCTGCGCGTGATCCGCTACATCCCCTCGAACCGCTCGCCCATCCTCTTTATGAACGAGGAACGCCTTCCGCGCGCCGACCTCTACATAGCCCCCGAGACCTACAAGCGGCGGCAGGAGCTGATGCGCGAACGCTTCGAACAGATGATCGCCTACGCCGCCAACGAGCAGGAGTGCCGCAGCGCCGTGCTGGAGCGGTATTTCGGCGAGGAAAACCCCGCGCCGTGCGGGGTCTGCGACATCTGCCTGGCCCGCAAACGGGCCGCGAAAGCCGCCGCCCGGGAGGCCGGAACCGCTCCCGGAACCGCTCACCCCGGAGCGGCAGGCGATGCGCCCGGCTCCGAAAGCGCCCTGCGCGAAAAACTCCTGGCGCGCCTCGCCCGGTCCCCGGCCGACCCGCACCGGCTCGCCGCCGAACTGGCCTGCCCGCCCGAACGGCTGGCCGAAGCGGTGCGCGAACTGCTCGGGGAAGGGGCGGTCCGGACCTTCGCAGACGGACGCATCGCGCTTTTCAGCGGTCCCGACGGCCCGGACAAGGCAAAATAGCGCGCCGAAGAGCCGCTTTTCTGAAAATAAATGCATAAATTTGTGGGAATTTTCACCGCATGACCACAGTTAACAACTTCATTGATAAAATCAGCAACGAGCAGACCGCCCTGCTCCCGGCCGTAGAGTTCCGGGGGGAGATCCGCATCGTCGAACACGAACGCGACATCGCCGCGGCCTGCAAAACGCTCGCCGAGCAGCCCGTCATCGGCTTCGACACCGAGACGCGCCCCTCGTTCCGCCCGGGCGTCACGTTCCGCGTATCGCTGCTGCAACTCTCCACGCCGACAGTCTGCTACCTGTTCCGGCTCAACAAGATTCCGCTGGCCAAGCCCATCCTGCAACTGCTCGAAGACAGGCGGATTCTCAAAATCGGCGCCGACGTGGCGGGCGACCTGCGCTCGCTGCGCCAGATCCGCCACTTCCGCGACGGGGGCTTCGTCGACTTGCAGGGCATCGCCCCCGAGTGGGGCATCGGGGAGAAGAGCCTGCGCAAGCTCTCGGCCATCGTGCTGGGCCGGCGCGTCTCGAAAGCCCAGCGGCTGAGCAACTGGGAAGCCGCGACCCTCACGGACAAACAGCAGCTCTACGCCGCGACCGACGCATGGGTCTGCACCCGCATTTACGAACAGCTGCTCCGCACACCGAAAAAACCGATCCGCAAATGATACCGCAAATTTACCTGCGCAAAGGCAAGGAGGAATCGCTTCTGCGCCGCCACCCGTGGATTTTCTCGGGCGCCATTGATCACATCAAAGCCGAGGAGGAGTCCGATTTCGCCGAAGGGGCGCTCGTCGAGGTCTACACCCGGCAGGGCGAATTCATGGCCCTGGGCCACTACCAGGTGGGGTCGATCGCCGTGCGCGTGCTCACGTTCGAGCGCGAGGCGATCGACCAGGCGTGGTGGAACCTCCGGATCGCCGTCGCCTACGACGTGCGCCGCACGCTCGACCTCACGGACAACCCCGCGACGACCTGTTATCGCCTGGTCCACGGCGAGGGCGACTCGCTGCCGGGCCTCGTCGTCGACATCTACGGCCCGGTCGCCGTCATCCAGTGCCACTCGGCGGGCATGTACCACGCGCGGATGCAGATCGCCGAGGCGCTGCGCACGGTCTACGGCGCGCGCCTCACGGCCATCTACGACAAATCATCGCAGACGCTCCCCTTCAAGGCCGCCCTCGGAGCCGTCGACGGCTACCTGTGGGGAACCTCGGACCATGCGTCGCACATCGTTCTGGAAAACGGCGAGCGGTTCTGCGTCAACTGGGAAAAGGGACAGAAAACGGGCTTCTTCCTCGACCAGCGCGAAAACCGCCAGCTGGTCAAACGCTACGCCAAGGGCCGCACCGTACTCAACACCTTCTGCTACACGGGCGGGTTCTCGGTCTACGCCCTCTCGGGCGGCGCCGGGGAAGTCTGCTCGGTGGACTCTTCCGAGCGCGCCGTGGCGCTGGCCACGGAGAACATGCAGCTCAACTTCGGCGACAATGCGGCCCACTCGGAGGTCGCCGCCGACGCGGTGGACTACCTGAAGGACATCGGCGACAAATACGACCTGATCATCCTCGACCCGCCGGCCTTCGCCAAGCACCACAAGGTGCTGGGCAACGCCATGCAGGGCTACAAGCGGCTCAACGCCCGGGCCTTGTCGCAGATCCGCCCCGGGGGCATCCTCTTCACGTTCTCCTGCTCGCAGGCCGTCACGAAAGAGCTGTTCCGCACGACGGTCTTTTCCGCCGCCGCCATCGCAGGCCGCAAGGTGCGCATCCTGCACCAGCTGACCCAGCCCGCCGACCACCCGATCAACATCTACCATCCCGAAGGCGAATACCTCAAGGGACTGGTGCTTTATGTAGAATAAGCCATGAAAAAACTGCTGACCACCGCCCTGCTTGCGCTCACCGCGGCCCTGACGGCCGGAGCGCAGAGCCGCACCGAAGTCTACACCTTCCCGAGCGAGGTCCTCGGGGCCGAAAAGAGCTGCACGGTCTACCTGCCCGACGGCTACGACCGCTCGCAGGAGTCCTACCCCGTGCTCTACCTACTGCACGGCGCCAGCGGCTGCCACACCGACTGGACACAGAAAGGCGACCTGCGCCGCATCGCCGACGAAGCCATCGCCGCAGGCATGGCCCGACCGATGATCGTCGTCATGCCCGACGCCTCGGGCGAAGGCCCGAAACGCACGGGCAGACACATGGGCTATTTCGACGTTCCGGGCTGGGACTACGAACGGTTCTTCTTCGAAGAGTTCATGCCCGCCGTCGAAAAACGCTACCGCATCGCCTCCGACAAGGCGCACCGCGCCGTTGCGGGGCTGTCGATGGGCGGCGGCGGCACGGCGGTCTACGCCCTGCACCACCCCGAACTGTTCGGCTCGGCCTGTTCGATGAGCGGCCTGCTGGACATGTTCCCCGGCCGCCGCAGCTACGACAACGCCTTCCAGCAGTCCGTCGCCGACAACTCGCCCGTGGCCCTGCTGCGCGGAATGACCGCCGAACAGCTCGACGGCGTGCGCTCGGTCCGCTGGTGGGTCGACTGCGGCGACGACGATTTCCTCTGGAAATGCAACGTCGATTTCTACACGCTCATGCGCGAGCGCGACATTCCCCTGCAATACCGCATGCGCGACGGCGGCCACACCTGGCGCTACTGGCAGACGGTGCTGCCCGACGCGCTGACATTCGTTTCGAACGGATTCGGCAAATGACGACACAAAAAAAGGGCTTCCGTAGGAAGCCCTTTTTCGTTTCAGCGGTACAACACCGCCGCCAATGCCGCCGGATCGCCCGGCAGTCCGGGCCAGGCTGCGGAAAGTGCGGCCGCAAGCGCTCCGGCATCGGCATTCTCCGCGACGAGGGATTTCAGTTTTTCGAGATAAGCGATCTGGAACTCCACCTCGGCCGGTGTTGCGGGTGCGCCGTGCCCTCCCACGAAGAGCGTGCAGCCCGACGCCGCAGCGGCTTTCAGCGCCGCAAGCTGCGCATCGACCGCCTCCGGTCCCGTGATTTGAAGCGGGGATAAGTGGGCCTTCGCCGGAGCGAAATGCGTGTAGCAAACCCGGCCGCCGATCACCACGCTCGAAGCCGGAAAATCGGACGACGCACCCCGTGAAAAATCGAAAGCAACTCCGGCCCATATCCGGCGGCCCTCGGCCGGCACTTCTTCGTGCCCCGCGTGTTCACGCAGGTCTATCGCATCGCCGAACGCCGCTTTGAAGCCTTCGAGCATGCCACCGTAAACGGCCCCCTTCGCAAATTCGGACATTCCCTCGACCAGCACGACCTGACCGGGCGCATAATCGGCCACGCCGCCCACATGATAGTCGGCCACGACCTTCACGACGGGTTTTCCCAGTCCTTTCAGGTATCCGGCAAACTCTTTCAGGTTCTCTTTGAAGAGGGGCATTTCCAGTATCACCAGTCCGTCGCGGCCTTCGACGACGGTCGTCGCATCGCCCAACGCATCCTGCGTCAGGTAGACATGAAGCCGAAACCCGTCCATGTCATACGTCTTCACCTCACCTTTCAGCAGCGCCGCAGCGCCCTGCGCTCCGAACACGCCGCTGCCTGCCAGGAGCGACACGATCCATAAAATCTTTTTCATCGCATTAACAATTTAGAAATGAATATTAGTTACTTTCAGTAATATGATTACTATTATTTACCGCAAAGGTAAAGCAACGGTTGCGGATATGCAAGAAGGCACCTGCCGATCAGTAGGTTACCTTCGTGTAACGAATATTCGGAATGAGGCGATTAAATCGGTGAAAAAATTGAAAAAAATTTCGAAGGCCGCGAGTCCTGCGGCCGCAGTTTCCGGCACGGAATCGAAAAAGCCCCCCAGAGAGGGGCATTTCCATATTCATCTATTTCACCTTCTCGAAGACGTAGACTTCGTGCACCTCGCCGTCGTAGCCCGGATAGAAGCCCCGCGGCATGCCCAGCACGATCCGCGCCCCGCGATTGGCCAGCACCAGCAGATCGTCCGTCGCAGGATCGACGGCCAGCCCCTCGATTTCGCCCGGACGGCGGAAATCGGCCATCGAGCGGAACGGAAGCACCGTGGCATACGATTTTCCGTCGCGCAGATCCGCAACGTAGAGGTTGTCCGGTTCATCGAGGTCGGCGTCCCCGTCGTCCGCAGAGATCAGCATGCGTCCGCCGACCATGAAAATCCCCTGCTGCCACTGGGGTACGGGACGCAGGTGGACCTTGCGGACATACCGCCCCGTTTTCCGATTGTAGCCGTAGACGTAGCGTCCGTCGACCCAGTCGGCCATCCAGACCATGTCGCCGTCGCGGTCCACCGCCAGCCCGCACACCTCGACCTGCCCCGACGAGGGTTCCCAGTCGATCGAGCGTTTCCATTTCAATGTGTTAGCGTCGTAGACCGCCACCTGGATATTCTCCCCGCGGCCGTCGTCGAAGGTTTCGATCCCGGCGTAAATCTCCCCGTCCCACACGTCGATGTCGCCGATGTGGTTGGCAGCCAGCGGCAGCCCCTCGAACGGCCGCTCGTTTTTGGCCGCCAGCCGCCCCTGCTTGTCGTATTTATAGAGCGCCGTGCTGCCCGACACATAGTAAAAATTCGAATCGGCGGCGACACCCTGCCGTCCCTCGACGGGAATCACGCGTTTCAGCCGGTACTCCGACCCCAAATTCTGCGCCCCGAGCGGCATTCCGGCCGCCAGCAGCGACGCCAGCATCAAAATTCGTTTCATAACGGTATCGTTTTATGCGGCCTCCGGCAAAAACAAGGCCGGAGCGTTCCCGATGTGGAATCCGCTCCGGCCCGTGTTCAAAGCGGAGTTCCGCCTATTTTCTCTTCGCGCGCTGCTGGGCCTCCTGCTGACGCATCAGCTCCTCGTAGCGCTGCTGGAATTTCGATTTCTTGCCTTTCGACTTCTTCGCGGCGTTCGCCTGCATGATCGCGTGGATCTTGTTGTCGTCGACCATGCGCCGGATGACGAGCGTCTGCCCGATGGTGAAGATATTCGACAGCAGGTAGTAGTAGCAAAGGCCGCTCGAATAGCTGTTGAACCAGAAGAGCATCATAATCGGCATCATGTAGACCATCATAAACTTCATGCCGGCCATCTGGGGCTGCGACGACGCCGTCTGCTGGTAGTTGAACCAGGAGTATCCGAACAGCGACACCGCCATCAGCAGGGCGAACAGCGAAACATGATCGCCGTAGAAGGGAATCGAGAACGGCAGGTTCACGATGCTGTCGTACGACGAGAGGTCGTCGGCCCACAGGAAGGGCTGCTCGCGCAGCTCGATCGACGCGGGGAAGAAGCGGAACATGGCGATCAGGATCGGCATCTGAATCAGCATCGGAATACAGCCGCCCATGGGGTTGATGCCCGCCTTTTTATAAAGCTCCATCGTCGCCTGCTGCTTTTTCATGGCGTCCTCCGGCTTGGGATACTTCTTCGCCAGTTCGTCGATCTGGGGTTTGACCAGACGCATCTTGGCCATCGAAACGTAACTCTTGTAGGTCAGCGGCGAGATCACCAGCTTCACCAGAAGCACCAGGATGAAGATGATGATGCCGAAACTGCCGATGTAGTTGCGCAGGAAGTCGAAGACCGGAATCACGCACCAGCGGTTGACCCATCCGAAGATGCCCCAGCCCAGCGGCACGAGACGCTCCAGATAAATATCCGCACCGCCCGGCTCCCCGATCTTCTTGAGGATCGAGTACTTGTTGGGGCCGAAATAGAATGCGAAGTCATACCCTTCGGTCTGCGGCGTATAGGGCACGCCCATCTGCGCCGTGAAGGTCTTGAGCAACGACGACTCGGGAGCCGCCGTGTCGAAGGCGAGGTTGGCGTAGGACACGTTGTCCGGGGCGATGAACACCGACGAGAAGAACTGCTGCTTGAAAGCCACCCAGTTGACCTGCGTCGAGATATTCTTCGACTTTGCGCCTTCGCTCATGCCCAGCTCCTCGATCGAGGTCTCGTCGGGGAAACGGTACGAGAGCGTGGTGTACATGTTCTCGTTCTGGAAACCCTTCTCGTTCTGGAAGGTGGTGTTCGCCCAGTCGATCTGAATCTGCGTCTGGTTGGCCATCTCCGGAGCCATATTCACCAGCCGCACGTCGAAGTCGACGAGGTAGTCGCGCTCGGGAGCCTCCGTATCATATATAAGGTAACGGTACTCCAGATAGGCCCTCTCCGCCACCGGAAGGCGCATCACGACGCTCTTGGCTCCGTCCGCCTCCCCGACTACGGGCTGGGCCGTAAACACGTAATCCAGCGTGTTGACCGGCACGTTCTTCAGCCCGTTCTTCAGATAGAACGAAAGCCCGAAACGCGCCGTGGCGGGGTCCATCATCTCGATTTTCCGGTCGCGTTTTCCGCGCGGACCGTATTGGGTGTAATCCTTCAGCGTGACGCCCTTGATCTGGCCGCCGCGGGTGGAGAAGAGCACCGCCATCACGTCGTTCTCCACGATGAATTCTTCGGCCTCCGCCTCGCGGGCCGCCGTCAGCGACTCGCCCAGCGTCTCCACCTGACGCTCGCGTACCGCTGCCGCAGCCTCTGCGGCCGCCACTTCTGCCTGCACGCCGTTACCCGACGCCAGCGAATCGGCCACGGGAGCCGCCGCACGCGCGGCTGCGGCCACCGAATCGACATAGGCCTCGTATGCGGCTTTCTGTTCCAGATACTCTTTCTGCTGCTGGCTGTTGAAATAGGCGAATCCCAGAAAAAGAACCGCTACGACGGCAATGCCTATGATTGATTTTTTATCCATTAAACTGTCTTCCTTTTTATCTTTTCAGAGGGTGATTACTTCTTCTCCGCATACGCCAGCGCGGCCTTCACAAAGGCCACGAACAGCGGCGAGGGGCTCAATACGGTGCTCTTGTATTCGGGATGGTACTGCGTACCCACGAACCAGGGATGGTTCTCGATCTCGACGACCTCCACCAGATTCGTGTCGGGATTCACGCCAACGGCCTTCATGCCGGCCGCCTCGAACTGCTCCAGATAGTCGTTGTTGAACTCGTAACGGTGGCGGTGACGCTCCGAAATGTTGAGTTTGCCGTAGGCGGCAGCGACTTTCGAGCCTTTCTTCAGCGCACAGGGATAGGCGCCCAGACGCATCGTGCCGCCTTTGGCCGTAACGCCCTTCTGCTCCTCCATCAGGTCGATCACCGGATGCGGCGTCTGCTCCATCTCGCTCGAATTGGCATCGGCGAGATTCAGCACGTGACGCGCGAACTCGATCACGGCGCACTGCATGCCCAGGCAGATGCCCAGGAACGGGATGTTGTTCTCGCGGGCGAAGCGCACGGCCTCGATCTTCCCCTCGATGCCGCGGTTGCCGAAGCCCGGAGCCACCAGAATGCCGGACATCTTGCCCAGCTGCGCGCCTGCGCTCTCGCGGGTGATCTTCTCCGAATTGACATAGCGCAGCTTGACCTTGCAGTCGTTGACCGCCCCGGCGTGGATGAACGATTCGCAGATCGACTTGTAGGCGTCGGGCAGTTCGGTGTACTTGCCGACCAGCGCGATCTCGATCTTCTTCGAGGGGTGTTTCACCTTCTCGACGAATGCGCTCCACGCGGCCATGTCCGGCTCTTTGTCGGCCGTCAGGTTCAGTTTGTCCAGCACGACCTCGTCCAAATGCTGTTCGTGCATTTTCAGCGGCACTTCGTAGATCGTCGGCACGTCGATCGACTCCATCACGGCGTTGGCGTCGACGTTGCAGAACAGCGCCACCTTGCGCTTGAGCGCCGTCGACAGCGGATGTTCGGCGCGCAGCACGAGGATGTCGGGCTGGAGACCGTTCTCCAGCAGGGCCTTCACCGAGTGCTGCGTGGGTTTGGTCTTCAACTCGCCCGAAGCGGCCATGTAGGGGATCAGCGTCAGGTGAACCAGCGCCGTATTCCGGTAACCCAGCGAATAGCGCAGCTGGCGCACCGACTCGATGAACGGCTGCGACTCGATGTCGCCCACCGTGCCGCCGATCTCGGTGATGATCACGTCGTATTTCTTGGTCTGCGCCAGCAGCTGAATGCGGCGTTTGATCTCGTCGGTGATGTGGGGAATGACCTGCACGGTCTTGCCCAGGTACTCGCCCTTGCGCTCCTTCTCGATGACGCTCTTGTAGATACGGCCCGTCGTGACGTTGTTGGACTTCGACGTGGGCTGGTTCGTGAAGCGCTCGTAGTGCCCCAGGTCGAGGTCCGTCTCGGCGCCGTCCTCGGTGACGTAGCACTCGCCGTGCTCGTAGGGGTTGAGCGTTCCGGGATCTACGTTGATGTAGGGGTCGAGTTTCTGAATGGTCACCGAGTAACCGCGGGCCTGCAACAGGCGGGCGATCGAAGCCGAAATAATACCCTTGCCGAGCGACGACGCCACGCCGCCCGTTACGAATATGTACTTGGGTTTGGAAAGTTTCATTACTGTTTTATTTATAAATTCGTTGTAACACCGTTCAGCGCCTTTTTCCGCAAGCCCCCGCCAAGGCGGGGGTTCGGGGGCGGGTCAAACCTGTATACACGGCGTTCCGCCGTGGGCCGGCGTCCGGAGCGGCAGGGCGATCCGATCGTCAGGCATTGTTATTTTCGTCCTGGTCCTGCTTGTCGATCAGCTTCACCTTCTCGATCGTCGAGGCCATCTCCTCGCGGGCGCGCTCGATCTTCGCACGCACGTCGGCCACCAACGCCTCGGCGTTCTTCGACTTGGCGAAGAAGCCGATGTTGTTCTCCAGGAGGCCGATCTCCTGCTCCAGCTGACGCACCTTGTTGTAGAGGCGTTCGCGTTCCGAGCGCAGGCGGCGGTCGCCCGACGCCTTGAACGACGAGACTTTCTCGCGGAAGCGGCCCATCGAACGGTCGCGCTCCGAACCGCGCAGCGTGTTGAACAGCTCGTCCACGGCGGCCTTGTACTTTTTCTGGATGGCGTCCTTCTGCTTGATGGGCACGAAACCGATCTCGCCCCAGCGGCGCTGGAACTCGCGGATCACCTCGTAGCCCCCGGCCTTCACGTCGGCCCCGGCCATTTCGGCCAGCAGGGCGAGTTTCTTCTGCAGGTTCTCCTCGTGCTCGCCATCGACGCTCGCGAAGTGCGACGCCTTGCGCTCGAAGAACTTGTCGCAGGCAGCGCGGAAACGCTTCCAGACGGCGTCCGAATGGCGCCGCGACACGGCTCCGATCTGCTTCCAGCGGGCCTGGAGGGCGATCAGTTCGTCGGTGGCCTTCTTCCACTCCTCGCTGTTCATCAGCGACTCGGCGGCCTCGCAGATCTCAATCTTCAATTGAAGGTTGTGCTCCATCTCGGTCTTCATTCCGGCATAGAACTGCCGCTTGGCCTCGAAGAAACGGTCGCACGCCGTGCGGAAACGTTCGTAGATGCGGTTGTTATCTTTCTTCGGCGCGAAACCGATGGTCTTCCAGGTCTTCTGAATCTCCAGCAGACGGTCGCTCGCGCGGTTCCACTCCTTGCGGGTGGTGAGCGGCTGGGACGAAAGTTCCTCCGTGGCGACGCACAGCCCGGTCTTGAGTTCGAGGTTCTTCACCTGCTCGCCCTTCAGCGTTTCGAAATGCTCCTGATGCTGTTTGTTGATACGGCTCGACGCGGCTTTGAAACGCTCCCAGAGCGCCTCCTTGTACTCATTGGCGACGGGACCCGTCTCGCGCCACTCGTCATGGAGTTTTTGCAGCTTGTGGAACGCCTCGACGACGGAAGGCTCCAGCACCAGCGCCTCGGCCTGCTCGCAGAGGGCTACCTTCTGTTCGTAGTTCTTCTTCAGATCGAGGTCACGCAGCTCCTTGTTGATCTTGATGAAGCTGTAAAAATTCTCGACGTGCAGGTTGTAGGTCTCCCACAAATCCTTGACATGCTGCTGCGGCACGATGCCGGTATCCTTCCAGCGCTGCTGCAACTCGCGGAACTTGTTGAACGTATGGTTGAGCGTCTCGTCCGAATTGACCAGCTCCTTCAGCTCCTCGATGATCGCCTGCTTGACCTTGAGATTCGCCTCCTTCTCGGCTTCGAGGTTGGCGATGAACGCGTCGCGGCGGCGGCGGTACTCCTTGAACTGCTCCTTGAGCTGAATTTCGGCGCCGTCCACCGAAGGAGCGAAATCCTCCTCGGCGCCGCCCTCCTCGACGAAGCGGCGGCGTGCGGCCTCGACCTCGGCGCGGCGGATGCGGTAAAAGGCGATCTTCAACGCCTCCACATCCCGGCGGATCGACTGCACGGGCTGCTCTTCGAGCATCCGGGCGAACAGGGCCACCAACTCCTCCTTGCCTTTTCCGGCGAACTTGTCCTCCTCGGGCTTCTGCGCGGCGAGTTCCTCCGCGGCCTCCTCCTCGGGCGTCGCGCCCTCGATCTCCAGCCCGGCATTCTGCGCCGCGAGCGCAGCCTCCTCATCGGCAAAGTCCACCTGCACGTCCCGGGACGCGTCCTCCTCCGATTCCGCAACCTCCGGCCCGGCGGCAGGCTTGATCCGGGCACGTTTGGCGCGCGGCGCAGCCTCCTCCCCGGAAATCCGCTCCGCGGCGGCCTCCTCCGCAGGCGTTTCTGCGGCGGGCGCTTCGGCAACCCCGGCAGACGCTTCGGCGGCGGGCGTCTCCGTCACGGCGGATTCCGCGGGCGCGTCCGCAACCTCCGCAACGGGTTCTTCCGCAGCGGCGGACGCCTCCGCAGCCGGTCCTGCGGCGGGCATTTCGGGTTCAGGGACTCGGACAGTCACGGCAGGATTCGCTTGCGCATCTTCAGCCGCAGGGCTGACTTGCTCCTCGGGAGCAGGAAGTGTCGGTTTTTCAGTAGCCATTTCAGTACACGTTTTTGGTTCCCGCATGTGCGGGAGCATATAAATCTCGCAAATATAACCATTTTATGCGGAACGCCGAAAAGATTTCGTCAAAACATGCAACAACGCCGCCCTGCGGAAGCGCGAAATCGCTGCATCCCAGCACGGCGGCGCAATTTTCCGGTCTGTTCCGGCCCTTCGTCAGCGCTTGCGGCCCTTTGCGGCAATGCGTTTGGGCGCAGCCTGACGGCCCGTGGTGACGGGACGGCCGCTGCGGCGGACGCTCCTGGTCCCGCCGCCGCGCTTGGGCTTCTCCCATGCCGCGGCATCGTCGTAACGCTGGAAAGCCTCCCAGTCGAACCCGTCGTTGCCGCCTGCCGGAGACGCGTTCCAGTCGTTCTCGGCCTTTTTCCGGCTCCGCGTCACGGAACGCCGCTCCCCGGCGTCGTCCGCCGTTTCCGCGGTTTCCCTGCGCGGCCGCCTTTCGGAGCGGAACTCCTCCGCGCCCTCGGGCTGCCCGGCCTTCCTGCGGCCCCGCGTCTCGGAACGAGGCTCTCCGGCCGATTCGCTTCCGGACGCGCCTTCGCCGCCGTTGCGACCCTCCGTAGCCGGCCGGCGCCGCTTTCCGCCGCCGTTCTCCGCATCGGAACCGTCAATCTTGGCGATGCGGCGACGGCCTCCCGAGGCGTTGAGCTGCCCCACGACCGCCTCGGCGTCGCTGAACGGCACGCTCACCAGCGAATAGTTCTCGAAGACACGCACGTCGTCGATATTCTTGTCCCGCAGTCCGCACTTGCGCTTGAGCATCTCCACGATCCGGCGGGCCGTGTAGCCGTCGCGGCCCCCGAGCGCCAGGAACAGCCGCGCCTTGCCCTTGCGGTCAACCGAGAACGAACGGATTTCGGGATAATTGCTCTGATCCAGCTCACTGCGGAAAGCCAGCCGCAGCAAGGCTCCCAGCGCCACGTCGGGCGCATAGCTTTCGAGCAGTTCGGCCGCGATGTCGGCGTAGTCGCCGTAGCTCTCATTGGCCACGATCTCCTGCAAATCGTCCTTGATCTTGGCGCGCTTCATCGCCACGATGTCCTGCGGCGAAGGCAGCGTCTCCCGCTTGATGTCGGCCTTGATGTCGCGCATCATCCAGTTGAAACGGCGCAGTTCGGCGCCCGAAATGAAGGTGATGGCCGTACCCTGGTTGCCGGCGCGGCCCGTACGGCCGATGCGGTGGACGTAGCTCTCCGAATCCTGCGGCAGCGAATAGTTGATCACGTGCGAGAGGTTCGACACGTCGATACCCCGCGCAGCCACGTCGGTCGCCACCAGGATGTTGACCGCCTTGTCGCGGAACTTGCGGAGAATCTTCTCGCGCTGGGCCTGCGACACGTCGCCGTGCAGCCCCTCGGCCGAATAGCCCTGGGCCACCAGACGCGTCGCCACCTCGTCCACGCCGATCTTCGTGCGGCAGAAGACGATGCCGTAAAAGTCCGGTTCGATGTCGATGATGCGCGTCATGGCGTCGAACTTGTCGGCTTCGCGCACCTCGAAATAGATCTGGTTCGTGAGGTCGGCCGTCAGGTGCTGCGACT
The DNA here is from genome assembly GCF_003461645.1 of Alistipes sp. AF14-19. Classification (NCBI taxonomy): domain Bacteria; kingdom Pseudomonadati; phylum Bacteroidota; class Bacteroidia; order Bacteroidales; family Rikenellaceae; genus Alistipes; species Alistipes sp. AF14-19. The sequence goes on along the minus strand of NZ_QTXM01000008.1, from coordinate 134,522 downwards.
CCACGCGCAGCACCTCCGTATTGCGCATGTAAGCCTCCGAAAGACGGATGATCCGCTCGGGCATCGTGGCCGAAAAGAGCAGCACGCGGCGGTCTTCGCCCGTATGGCCCATGATCTCCTCGACATCCTCCACGAAGCCCATGTTGAGCATTTCATCGGCTTCGTCCAGGACCAGGAAACGGACCTTGTCCAATTTGAGCGTACCGCGGCGGATGTGGTCCAGCACGCGCCCCGGCGTGCCGACGACGATGTCGACGCCCCGCGACAGGCGGCGCAGCTGCTCGCTCATCGCGGCCCCTCCGTAGATGGCCGTGATCGAGAGCCGCCGCTCGCGGTTGTAACTCAAAAGTTCCTCGGCGGCCTGCACGGCCAGCTCGCGCGTCGGGACGAGGATGATGGACTGCACGCCCTCTTTCGAAGGCTCGATCTGCTGGAGTATCGGCAGCCCGAAAGCCGCCGTTTTACCCGTGCCAGTCTGGGATTGCGCGATGATGTCGTTCTCTCCCGAGAGCAGACGGGGAATCGTAAGTCGTTGGATGGAGGTGGGTGTTTCGAACCCTTTTGCCTGGACGGCCGCGAGCATCTCCTCGCTGAGGCCTAAAGCGCTGAAATCAGCTTCGTTGATCATATATGAATAGTTGAAAGGCCAAAGGTACGACAATTTATTGAATATTCGCCGGAAAATCATTATCTTCGCAAAAAGTTACGCACACACGGCCCCTCGCGGGCCGCCTGACCGAAAACCGACACCATGAGTCACCGTATCCTGCTGGTCGACGACGAGGTAGACATCCTCGAATTCGTCCGTTACAACCTCGTACGCGAGGGTTACGAAGTCTTCACGGCCGAAAACGGCGCCGAGGCGCTGAAAGTGGCCGCCGAATGCCGTCCGCACCTGATCCTGCTGGACATGATGATGCCGGTGATGGACGGGGCGCAGACCTGCCGCGCGATCCGCCGAAACCCCGTGCTGAAGGACACGATGGTGGTTTTCCTCTCGGCGCTGGGCGAGGAGGGGCAGCAGCTGGCAGGGTTCGACGTGGGAGCCGACGACTACCTGACCAAGCCTATCAAGATGAAGCTGCTGGTAAGCCGCGTGCAGGCGATCCTCAAGCGCATCGACGCCGACAGACCTCCCGAGAAGGCCCCGGCCCCGGGGCTCACGGTCGACCGCGAGCGTTACACGGTGATCCGCGACGGACAGGAGATCACCCTCCCGCGCAAGGAGTTCGCGCTGCTGGACCTGCTCCACTCGTCGCCCGGGAAGCTGATTCCCCGCGAGGAGATTTACGCCAAGATCTGGGGCACGGAGGTCGTCGTGGGCGACCGCACGATCGACGTGCACATCCGCAAGCTGCGCCAGAAGATCGGCGACGAACGCATCGTCACGGTCAAGGGCGTGGGATATAAATATGAACCCTGAAACGAAAGGTGAAAATTGGATTGTCATTCCGGGAAGAGCCGAAGGACCGACGTGGGAATCCGCTGGACGCGTTGTGAGGTTACGACCTTTGATCGGATTGCCGCGTCGCCACGCTCCTCGCAATGACGGGAGAGGGGGGGGGCAGGCGACCGAATCCGTTTGTCCGGACGAAGCGATTTTGAATTGTGAATTATGAATTGTGAATCGAAAAAATACCGCCGCATCGTCGTCAAGATCGGCAGCAATGTGCTCACCCGCGAGGACGGACGGCCCGACACCACGCGCATCTCGGCGCTCGTGGACCAGTTGGCGCGCCTGCACCGGGCCGGCACGGAGTTCATCCTCGTCTCGTCGGGCGCCGTGGCCTCGGGCCGCAGCCTGCTCGAAACCCGCGTCGGACGCATCGACACCGTTTCGGCCCGCCAGCTCTTCTCGGCCGTCGGGCAGGTGAAACTGCTGAACCGCTACTACGACCTCTTCAACGAATACGGCATCGCCTGCGGGCAGGTGCTCACCACCAAGGAGAGCCTCTCCACGCGGCGGCAGTACCTCAACCAGCGCAACTGCATGGAGGCGATGCTCGCGGCGGGCGTCGTCCCGATCGTCAACGAGAACGACACGATCTCGGTCACGGAGCTGATGTTCACCGACAACGACGAACTTTCGGGTCTCGTGGCGGCGATGATGGGAGCCGAGGCGCTCGTCATCTTGAGCAATATCGACGGCATCTACGACGGTTCGCCTTCGGACCCCGCCTCGCAGGTCATCCGCCGCGTCGCCCCGGGCCGCGACCTCTCGCAGTACATCGACACGGCGCGTTCCTCGCGCGGCCGCGGAGGCATGACGACCAAGAGCCGCATTTCGTCGCGCGCGGCGGGCGAGGGCATCGAGGTCGTGATCGCCAACGGCCGCCGCGACAATATCCTGACGGATCTGATCCTCACGGACCGCGACGTCGTATGCACGCGTTTCGAAGCGGCTCCCCGACCGGCTTCGGGGGTCAAGAAGTGGATCGCCAGCAGCGAAGGCTTCGCCAAGGGCGCCCTGCACCTCGACGCCGGGGCCGCCGCGGCCGTCTCGCAGAGCAAGGCCGCGAGCATCCTCGCCGTGGGCGTCACGGCCGTCGAAGGGGATTTCGAGCGCGACGACATCGTACGCATCCTCTCGCCCGAAGGCGCCCCACTGGGCGTGGGCCGCATCTCGTGCGACAGTGCGACGGCCCGCCGCAACCTCGGCCGCAAAGGTCTCAAACCGCTGATTCACTGCGATTACCTATATCTGGAATAAAAATGGAATACGATACGATCTTCGCCGCCGCCCGGCGCGCCGGCAACGAACTGGCCCTTGTCGACGCCGGGCGATTGAGCCGCACCGTCGCGAAAGCCGCCGCCCTGCTGCGGGAAAACGCCGGAAAAGTGCTCGCGGCCAACGCCCTCGACCTGGAGGCGATGGACGCCGATTCACCCATGCGCGACCGCCTGCGGCTGACGGCGGAACGCATCGCCTCGATCGCCGCCGACATGGAATCCGTCGCCGGACTGCCCTCGCCGCAGGGCGAAACGATCGCCGAATGGACCCGTCCCAACGGCATGACCCTCCGCAAGGTCCGCGTACCGTTCGGCGTGGTGGGCATGATCTGCGAGGCGCGCCCCAACGTCACGGCCGACATTTTCTCGCTCTCGATGAAGACGGGCAACGCCTGCGTGCTGAAGGGCGGCAGCGACGCCCGCCGCTCCAACGAAGCCATCGCCGCCCTGCTCCGCGAGGCGCTCCGCAGCGAAGGCGTCGACCCGGCGGCCTTCACCCTGCTGCCCGCGGGTCACGAGGCTGCCGGAGCGCTGCTGAACGCCGTGGGTTACGTCGACGTGGTGATCCCGCGCGGCGGCGCGGGACTGATCCGCTTCGTGCGCGAAAACGCCCGCATACCCGTGATCGAGACCGGGGCGGGCATCGTCCACACCTACTTCGACCTCGACGGCGATCTGACGAAAGGCCGCGCCGTGGTCTGCAACGCCAAGACGCGGCGCGTCAGCGTCTGCAACGCCCTCGACTGCCTCATCGTCCACCGCGAACGGCTCCGGGACCTCGCGGAACTGTGCGACCCGATGGCCGCCGAACGCGTCACGGTCTACGCCGACGCGGAGGCGTACGCCGCACTCGAAGGCCGCTACCCCGCGTGCCTGCTCCGCCCCGCCGCGGAGGAGCACTTCGGGACCGAATTCCTCGACTACAAGCTGGCCGTGCGGACCGTCGGCTCCCTCGACGAAGCTCTGGCGCACATCGCCCGCTACTCCTCGCGCCACAGCGAAGCCATCGTCACCGAAAACGCCGGGACGGCCCGGGAGTTCACCCGGCGGGTCGATGCGGCGTGCGTCTACGTCAACGTCTCGACGGCCTTCACCGACGGCGGCCAGTTCGGGTTCGGCGCCGAGGTCGGCATTTCGACCCAGAAACTCCACGCCCGCGGCCCGATGGGGCTGCCCGAACTCACGACCTACAAATACGTGATTTCAGGCAACGGACAGACCAGAGAGCCATGACGGTCACGCCGCCGCCCGCCGTTTTCGCGGCATCCCGCCGCGTTCCCGACTCCGCCCCGCACGGGAGAAGCGAAGTCGCCGCGCACCGATGCATCCCCCGACGCCCCTCGCGGAAGGGAGACGCCGCCGCATGGCCCGGACGGCCGGCGCCAAAAGACCCCGACGCCATATGTGACAAAAATTCCACTTATTTCGGCAAATAATTGAACGATTCGTAATCATTTTTTGCTTAAATTTGCACATCCGTAAAATAATACATATATTTAAATTATGATTCGTGAACTTTTCGCCGTGGGCCTGGGAGGCGCCGCCGGAAGCATCGTCCGCTATATGCTCTCCGTCTGGCTGCTCGGAGGGCACACGTTGCTGGGTTTTCCGGCCGGAACGTTCACGGTTAACGCCGCGGGATCGCTGCTGATCGGCATTCTGCTGGAGACCACGAATTCGGCTGCGGCAGGATGGTTGCTCATCGCAGGATTCTGCGGAGGATTCACCACCTTTTCGACCTTTTCGGCCGATGCCGTGCGGTTGCTGCGTGCCGGAGACTACGGGCCTGCGACGGCCTACATTGCGTTGAGCGTCGCGGTCTGCATCGCCTTCGCCGCACTGGGCATGTGGATCGGAGCGCAAATTGCACGCAATTAAAAATGAAAAATTAAGAATTAAAAATAACCTGCAACCCGGTTAAATCCCGGCTGAAATCCCGGTCGCGCTGCGACAAGCCCCCTCCGAGGAGGGGATTTAGGGGAGGGTTAGAATTGGATACGCGGCGGAACGCCGCGAATTAGATGGCTGAATTTGCCCGGGTCAGGCTTGTAAACGACGCCAAAGGCGGCGACGACACCGCCCGGAAGCACAACGACGAAGAAAAAACGTAAACAACCGGATTGCAACCCTAAAGCGAATGAAACGTACGCCATCTCCCTCCCCGAGGGAGGGCCGGGGTGGGGTCAGGCTTGCAAACGACGCCGAAGGCGGCGACAACACCGCCCGGAAGCACAACGACGAAGAAAAAACGCAAACAAACGGATTGCAGCCCTAAAGCGAATGAAACGTACGCCATCTCCCTCCCCGAGGGAGGGCCGGGGTGGGGTCAGGCTTGTAAACGACGCCGAAGGCGGCGACAACACCGCCCGGAAGCGCAACGACGAAGAAAAAACATAAAAACTTAAAATAGAAGTTATGGTAATTCTGGTTTTAAACTGCGGCTCCTCTTCGATCAAATATCAGGTGATCGACATGGAGGACGCGTCGAGCAAACTGCTCGCAAAAGGCATCGTGGAACGTATCGGCCTCCCGGAAGGCGACCTGACCCATAAACCCGTCGGCAAGGAGCCGTTCGAGCTTCACCAGCCGATTCCCGACCACACGACCGGCATCAAGCTCGTGCTCGACGCCCTCACCGACTCCGCCCACGGCGTGATCGCGTCGCTCGACGAAGTGAAGGCCGTCGGCCACCGCGTAGCCCACGGCGGCGAGTTCTTCCCCGAGAGTTGCATCGTCACCGAGGACGTTAAGGCGAAGATCCGCTCGCTGTTCGAGATCGCCCCGCTGCACAACCCCGCCAATCTCGAAGGCGTGCTTTCGATCGAAAAGGTCCTGCCGGGCGTGAAGCAGGTCACGGTGTTCGACACCTCGTTCCACCAGTCGATCCCGGCGGTGAATTACATGTACGCCCTGCCCCACGCCTATTACGAGAAATACCGCGTGCGCAAGTACGGCTTCCACGGAACCAGCCACAAGTATGTGGCCAAGGTGGGCGCCGAACTGGCCGGACTGGATTTCCACAACTCGCGGATCATCACCTGCCACATCGGCAACGGCGGTTCGGTGACGGCGATTCTCAACGGCAAGTCCTACGACACCTCGATGGGCTTCTCGCCGCTCGACGGCCTGGTGATGGGCACGCGCTGCGGCCAGGTGGACGCCAGCGCCATCACGTTCATCGGCGAAAAGGAGGGCATGAGCTATGCCGAGCTGAACACGATGATGAACAAGAAGTCGGGCGTGCAGGGCCTCACGGACATTTCGAGCGACATGCGCGACATCGACCGCGCCTACGACGAGGGCAATCCCCGCGCAATTCTGGCGCGCGATATGTACTACGGACGCATCAAGAAGTTCATCGGCGAATACGCCGCCGAAATGGGCGGTGTCGACATGATCATCTTCACGGGCGGCGTGGGCGAGAATTCGTGCGAAATGCGCGAGGCGGTCTGCACCGGACTGGAGTTCATGGGCGTGAAATTCGACCCTGCGGCCAACAAGGGCGCGCGCGGCGTGAACAAGATCCTCTCGGCGGCGGATTCGAAAGTCAAGGTAGCCACCATCGCCACCAACGAGGAGCTGGTGATCGCCACGGACACCTACAATCTGGTAAAATAACGTCCGCATCCCGGCCGCATGCGATAAGCCCCTCCCGCGGGAGGTTTTTGGGGTGGGGTCGGGCTTGCAAACGACGCCGGCGGCGGCAACGACCGCCGACAGCATAGAGGCAAAACAACAAAGCATATATCAATTTTAAACGTAACAACACCATGATTCAGCATCTTACCGAAATCGTCGAGGAGGCGAGGAAACGGGGTAAAAAACGTCTTGCCGTAGCTTACGGACAGGATTCGCATACGCTGGAAGCGGTCTACGAAGCCTATAAGGAGGGTCTCGTGGAGCCTACGCTCTTCGGCGACAAGGAGGTTATCAAACAGGTCTGCCAGGAGAACGGCATCGACATCAACGCCTTCAACATCGTCAACGAACCCAACGATGTGAAATGCGTCCAGCAGGCCGTCGCATCGGTCGTTTCGGGCAACGCCGACGTTCTGATGAAAGGTCTGGTCTCGACCGACAAATACATGCGCGGCATCCTCAACAAGGAGGCCGGGCTGTTCCCCCCGAAAGGCGTCCTGAGCCACGTTTCTATCGTCGAAATGCCCTGCTACCACAAACTGCTGATCATCTCGGACGTGGCGGTCATTCCGCTCCCCGACTTCAAGCAGAAGATGGTGCAGATCGGCTACCTGGCCCGCACGGCCAACCTGCTGGGTATCGCGACGCCGAAAATCGCCTGCATCGCCCCCTCGGAGCAGCTGCTCCCCAACGTGATCTCCTCGACCGAAGGCGCGCTGCTGGCCAAGATGGCCGACCGCGGCCAGTTGGGCAACGTCGTCGTCGACGGTCCGCTGTCGCTGGACGTGGCGCTCTACAAGGAGGTTGCCGAGCACAAAAAGGTCAAGGGTTCGTCGGTGGCCGGCGATCCGGACTGCCTGCTGTTCCCCAACCTCGAATCGGCCAACGTCTTCTTCAAGTCGGTCACGCACCTCTGCGGCGGCGAACTGGCGGCGATGGTCATGGGTACGAAGGTTCCGTGCGTGCTCACCTCGCGCGGCGACACGAGCAAGACCAAGCTCTTCTCAATAGCGCTGGCCTGCCTGGCGGTAAAAAAATAAAATTCCGGACATCCGGACCTAACCCAATCTTAAACCAGCCCGACGAAAGAAGCAACGCCTCCCGGTTGAAAGTCACCCTTCGACAATCAGTCATTGCGAATCCGTCGGACTCACGTTAAAAACGAACCGAGAACTTATGGGCTACAAAATTTTAGCAATAAATCCCGGCTCAACGTCTACAAAGGTCGCCCTCTACGACGAGGAGCGGCCTTTGTTGGAATTGAACCTCCGTCACTCCACCGAGGAAATCTCCCGCTTCGCCGGAGTGAACGACCAGCTGGACTGGCGCCGCGGACTGATCCTTTCGGCGCTCCGCGAAGAGGCGTTCGACATCAGAAACCTCTCGGCGGTGATCGGCCGCGGCGGACTGATACGCCCCATTCCCGCAGGAGTCTACGAAGTCAATTCGCGCATGCGCTACGATCTGCGGAACGCGCAGATGAAACACGCCTGCAACCTCGGAGGACTGCTGGCCGCACAGATCGCCCACATGGCGGGTGTCAAGGCCTACATCGCCGACCCGCCGGTGGTCGACGAGATGGACGACGCGGCACGCATCTCGGGCATGCCGATGTGCCCGCGCAAACCGGTCTTCCACGCCCTGAACCAGAAGGCCACGGCGCGTCTCCACTGCGAACGGATGGGCTGGGTGTACGAAGAGTCGAATCTGATCGTGGCCCACATGGGCGGCGGCATTTCGGTCGCCGCACACAAGCAGGGACGTATCGTCGACGTCAACAACGCGCTCGACGGCGACGGTCCTTTCGCCCCGGACCGCGCGGGGAGCATCCCCTCGAGCGAACTGATCAAGGTCTGCTTCTCGGGACAATATACGAAAGAGGAGCTGCTGAAATTCATTTCGAGCAAAGGCGGGCTGGTGGCCTACCTGGGAACCAACTCCGTGATTCAGGTCATGGAACGCATCGCGCAGGGCGACCAGCGGGCCAAAAAGGTTCTCGACGCCATGTGCTACAACATCGTGAAACAGATCGGAGCCATGGCCGCGGCCCTCTCGGGCAGCGTTCAGGCCATCGTCCTCACGGGCGGCATCGCCTACAACGAGCCTGTCGTGGAGTACATCCGCGAACGCTGCTCGTTCATCGCTCCGATCGCGGTCTATCCGGGCGAGAACGAACTCGAAGCGCTGGTCACCAATGCGCTGGTGGTGCTCCGGGGCGTCATCACCCCCAAAGTCTACAAATAACCCGCATTCTTCCGGGAAACGAACGGGCCGCATCCTTCCGGGGTGCGGCCCGTTCGTTCAGATGCGGGAGCAACGGGAGCGGTAAAAATAACGAAACACCCCTGCGTCACTCGAAAGCGATGCTCTTCCAGGTAAGCGGATCTCCGTAGTAGTTCGTGGCCCATTGGTCGGCGGACGCAGCTTTCGGTGCCGCCGTGCCGGTGCTGTAATGCTTGTCGGCATTCAGCGTAAGATCGCATACTTTGGCGAAGTTCGGGCTGAAAGGAGTTGCTCCACTGTCCATTTCCAGGGTAATATTCCCTGCTGCTGTCAGCCGCAGCTCGGTCAGAGCATCGCAATGCTGAAATGCGCTGTATCCGAGTCGGGTCGTTTCGGGCAGCGAAAGGGAGGTCAGGCCGGAAGCCATGAAAGCTGCGTTATAAATCCGAACCGCCTCGGGCAGTTGCACGCTCTCCAGCGAAGGGCAGCCCGACAAGGCCTGCACTCCGACCTCCTCCACGCCGTCGCAGGAGACGAAGCTCAACGCCTGGCAGGCGAAAAATGCCAAACAGCCGAGCGCTTTCACTCCGGCGGGCAGTCTCACTTCGCGCAGGGCGGGATAGGCATAATGGAACGCTCCGTTATCATATTTTTGTCCGTCGAACGCCCTTGCCGGCAGACCGCGGACATCGTCCGGGGGAAAGTTGAAATCGTCGTCCACCCGTCCGTTCACATTCACTTCCGGCCAGTCGGTCACGCCGGTCAGGTCGATCTTTTCCACGCCGGAGTCGTAGAAAGGGTTGCCGACCGGAGGGGTGCTGGAAAAGGAGACCCGAGCGGGAATCCCGATCTTGGCAAACTCGCCCGTCAGTTTGAATTCGGTGATGCCCGCGTCGAGTGCGGCTCCGATCGCGGTCTTTACCTCATCGGCGGTCATCCGGGTCATATCGACCGTGCCGGATACCGGTGACGCCTTGTTCCCGCCGCCGTCCGAGCACCCCGCCAGCGCCAGCACTGCGGCCGACACGGCCAATGCGGCCAATGCGGCCGTAAAAAATCCTTTCATCATCATATTGCATTCGTTTTAATCCGATGATAAAAGTAGCGCAAAACGGCTGCGGAGGAGTCCGGGAACTTAAAAAACAACGCCGGGTTTCTGGACTCGGCGTTGTTTTCATTCTTGCGAAGGGGCGATCGGGTCTCCGCCGGCATAGCGGCGGCGGTATTCGCCGGGCGACATGCCCGTCACTTCGGAGAACTGCGCGAAAAAAGTACTGCTCCCGTGGATGCCGACCATCTCGCCCACCTCGAGGGCCGAAGCCCCGGGATGCTCCAGCAACAGCCGCTGCGATTCGGCAATGCGCAGGGCGCGTATCCACGATTTGAAGTTAAGCCCCAACTCGGAGTTGACATACCGCGACAGGTAACTGCGGTTGCACCCGACCTCGCGGGCCAGCGACTCCAGCGAAAGACCCGGGCGGACATACCCTTTCGCGGCGATCCATTCGTCGAGCGCCGTACGGATATTCTCCCCGGCGGCCAAAGGCTCCGGCACATCGTCGGCGATCACGGGAGCGATCCGCCCGAACTCCGCGGGATAGTTGATATACTTCATTCCGAAGAAGGTGTAGAACACCATGTAGACCCCCGTAAAAGCAAACAGGTAAGGCATCCCTAACCCCGACACCAGCCATGCCGCGGCCGTCAGTCCGATCAGGGCCGTCATCAGAAACGACACGGCCACCCATCGCAGACGGCGCATCTCTCCGTCCGAAAAAAAGTTGTCCAGCTTGCGGCGACAGACCCGGTATTCGCGTACGAAAGTCCGCGCAAAGAGGGCTATCTGCACACAATAAGCGGCTGCCGTCAGCCGGAAAAGCACCGGAAAGGCCTGCGGAAAGAACAACATGCAGCCGAACAGCGACGCCGTTCCGGCAGCCACGGCAAGCAGATGACGGCGAACTCCCCGCGCAAGCGGAAAACGGGAGTTGACCAACGTCACCAGCGCCCCGGAGAACATCGTGGCCTGCACCGCAGCGACGGCCAGCACCAGAATCCGCGTGAAATCCAGTTCATACTCCTCCCGCAAGAAGAGCAGCCACAGCACATCGGTGAAAGCGAGCGAAAAGTAGGCCCAGCCGACAAAACGGCGCGAAAGGCGGTAATTGCGCAGGCGTTCATCGCCCGGCATACGCAGCAAAAAAAGAGATCCGCCGACCACCGCGAGAATGATCGCCGAACAAAGCAACACTCCGGCATAGAGTGAATCGGGTTGTCGGAACATATCAGAGGCCCTTGGGTTTCAAACCTTATTTTTTCAGCTGCCTGCGCACGATGGTCGTCACCTCCCGGAAGGCTTCCAGCCGGAACAGCGCCGACAGCGCGAGGTAGCTGACCACGCCCGTCGCCAGTTCGGCCAGCAGCCGCACGAGGTCGTTGCCGGGAATCGCCGCGGCCGTGAGCCGCACGAGGAGGTACATCGTCCCCGACACCAGCGCCACGGGCAGCAGCGTACGGACGAAACGCCGGAACGTCAGGGAGGTGAAGCGCGTCGTCGCCAGGAAATTGACCGCCATTTCGCAGAATGCGATGGCCACCAGCCCCCAGACCACGGCCATCACGCTGTGCGGAATCGTCACGGCGAAAATCGCCGTCATAATGATCTTCTTCACCACTTCGAGACGCACGATCAACGGACCCTTACACCTTGCTTTCAACACATTGTAAGCCGTCAAAGCGATCGGCGAGAACAGTCCTGCCAGACATACCGCCTCGAAATAGGGAACCGTCGGCATCCACTCCTCGCCCAGCAGCACGGCGAACATGTCGCGGGCCACGGCCGACATGCCCAGCATGATCGGAAACATCACGTAAGAGACGACCATCACCACCTGCCGGTATCCTTCGGCGAACTTCGGGGCATCGTCGCGGATCTTCGCCAAGGCCGGGAACGTGACGTTTTGCACGGCCTGAATGCCCGTAGCGGCGGGCATATCCTTGAGTTTCACCGCCTGGTCGAACGATCCGAGCACCGCGGGCGAATAGAGTTTTCCGAGAAAAAACTGGGGTATCTTGTTATAGAAATTCGAAATCAGGTCCGTCACCATCAGACTGCACCCGAACGGCGCCATCTCGCGCAGGGGCTTCAGCCCGCACTTGCCGCAGGGGCGCCAGTCGCTCAACCACCACAGCAGCGCGGTCCGCATCCCGACCGCGATCACACGCTCCGCCACGAGGCTCCAGATGCCCCACCCGGCCATCGCCAGCGCAATGGCCGTAAGCCCGCCCGCCAGCGACGAAAGGAAGGTCACCTTCGAGAGCAGCGCGAAACGGAACTGCCGGATGAAAATCGTATTCTGAACGGCGCACAGGGCGTTGAGCGGCAGCAGCAGGAAGAAAACCGGGGCGATCCGCGCGATTTCGGGCATGCCGTACCAGCGCGCCGCAAGGGGCGCCAGGGCCACCAGCACCCCGTAGAGCACCGCCGAAACGGCGATGTTGAAGAGGAAAACCGACTTGTAATCGCTCTGCGAAGGCCCTTTGTGGCGGACCAGACTCTGCGAGAACCCGCTGTCGACGATCACCAGCAGCACCGTCACGACGGCCGACGGAATGGACATGAAGCCCAGTATGTCGCGCGTCAGCAGGCGCAGGATGACCAGCCGCACGGCCATCGCGAGGAGCATCGAGCCGATCTTCTCGGCCATGCTCCACGCCACGCCCTGCGCGACTTTCTCTTTGAGTTCGCCGCCCAACAGCCTAACAGTTGTGCTGCGCGACGATCTCCTCGTTACGCTTGCGGATATTCTGCACGTTGGCGATCTCGACGTACGACGCACCGCCGTCGGGACCGAAACTGCCGCCCACGATGGCCATCAGGTCCCCGTCGTCGAGTTTGCGGTACTGGTCGAGGAACTCCAGCGCATCGACCAGGAAATGGTATCTGTCGGAGAGTTCCTGATTCCGGAGAATCGGCACGACGCCGTACGACAGGGCCAGAATCCGCTGCGCATGCAGCTGGTAGCAGACGGCCATCACGGTCTTGCGGCCGCGGAACGCCGCCAGATAACGGCCCGTGCGGCCCGTCTTGGTGTCGAGCACCACGTATTTGATCGGCAGGTTGGTCGAGGCGCGCACGGCCGAACGGGCCAGCTGCGCGGTGATCTCGTGGTTCACCGAAACCATGTCCATGTCGATCATCGGCTTGAAATGCGTCTCGTCGCGCTCGATCTCGCGGGCGATGCGGGCCATCGTCTCCACCGACTGCACGGGGAAATCGCCCATGGCGGTCTCGTCGCTCAACATCACGGCGTCCACACGCTCGTAAATGGCGCTGGCCACGTCGCTCACCTCGGCGCGCGTCGGACGCGGGGACTTGACCATCGAATAGAGCATCTGCGTGGCGATGATCACGGGACGCTTGGCGCAGATACACTTCTCGACGATACGCCGCTGCGTGTTGGGGATCACCTCGGCGGGAAGCTCCACGCCCAGGTCGCCGCGGGCGACCATGATGCCGTACGAAGCCTCGATGATCTCGTCGATGTTGTCCAGTCCCTCCTGGTTCTCGATCTTCGAGATGATCTTGATGTTGCTGCCGTGGGCGTCGAGAATATCCTGCACGGCCCGGATGTCGCGCGCCGAGCGCACGAACGAATGCGCGATGAAATCGACGTCGTTCTTCACGGCCCATTCGATGAAGCGGCGGTCCTTTTCGGTCACCGACGGCAGGTCGATCGACACGCCCGGCACGTTGACGCTCTTGCGCGAACGCATGGCGCCTCCCACGACGAACTCGCAGTCCAGCTCCGTATCGTTCTTGCCCACGACGCGGATTTCCAGCTCGCCGTCGGCGATCAGCATCCGCGCCCCGACGGGAATGTCGCTCACGATCGACGGCACGTTCATGTAGACCACCTTGCGGGTCGTGAAGTCCGAGCCGTCCGAACCGCGCACGGCCACCCGGTCCCCCGGGCGGAAATTGATGCTGTTGCCGTATTCGTCGGCGATCGTCGTGACGCGGATTTCGGGTCCTTTGGTATCTATCATAATCGGAATGGCCGGGTTCACCCGGTGCACCGTCTCGACGATATGCGTGGCCCCGTCCTCGGAGACGTGCGCCGAATTGACGCGCACCACGTCCATACCTGCGTCGAAAAGCTGTTTTACGAACTCTTCGGTGCAGCGGAAATCCGACATCGTAGCGACAATCTTGGTTTTTTTCATGCGATACATAGAGCTATGTTTTTACGTTTATATTATCCTTCGATACGCTCTCGGGCGGTGTTGCCGCCGCCGTTGGCGTCGTTCACAAGTCTGTCCACCCCGAATCCCTCCCCGGAGAGGACTTGAAGGCAGCGTTGCCGGGCTTCCGCCCCGACGCAACTATTTTTCCGCGCCTGTCAGCAGCGCGTACACGCCCAGCCGATAGGAGTTCAGGCCGAACCCCATGATCGACCCCGCGGCCACGGGAGCCAGCAGCGAGGTGTGGCGGAACTCCTCGCGGGCGAGGATCGAGGAGATGTGCACCTCGACGACGGGAACCGACACGGCCGACACGGCGTCGCGCAGCGCCACCGAAGTATGCGTATACCCGCCGGCATTGAGCACCACGCCGTCGTAAACGCCGTCGGCCTGCTGCACGGCGTCGATCAGTTCGCCTTCGATGTTCGACTGGAAGTAGCCGAACTCCACCGAGGGATAGTTCGCTTTCAGCGCTTCGAAATACGACTCGAAAGTCTGCGATCCGTAAACCCCGGTGTCGCGCCGCCCCTGAAGATTGAGGTTCGGTCCGTTGAGAATCAATATCTTCATAGTTTCATTCATTAACCTAACGCCCCAAGCGGGCGATTCCCGGACAAAGATAATCAAATTCACCGAAAAAATCGGTAACTTTGCGCCATAACACAACTCTTCCATGACCGAATTCGGATTCATCGACAGCATAAAAACCCTTTTCGCCCCGCTTCCCGACAACGGATTCGAGGGCATCGGCGACGACTGCTCCGTGTTGTCTGTCGGCGGCGGCGAATCGCTGGTCTTCACCGCGGACCTGCTGACCGAAGGGGTCCATTTTCTCCGCACGGCGACCTCGCCCCGCGAGTTGGGACGCAAATCCCTCGCCGTAAACTTGAGCGACGTGGCTGCAATGGGCGCCCGCCCCGTGGCGACGCTGCTCTCGATCGCCCTTCCGGCCGATGCCGCCGATGCGTGGGCCGCAGAGTTCATGCTCGGCTACCGGGAACTGTCCGAGGAGTTCGGCGTGACGCTCGCCGGGGGCGACACGACCCGCTCGCTGTCGGGCCTGACGATCAACGTCACGGCCATCGGCCGCGCGGCCGACGCGCACCTCAAGCGACGCAGCGACGCACGCCCCGGGGACGTGATCTTCACCGCCGGGGAACTCGGAACCTCGGGAGCAGGCTTGCAGGACATCCTCGCGGGACGCTGCGACACCCCCGCGGCCGCCGTGCACCGCAACCCGCAGCCGCAGGTAGCCGAAGGCATCTGGCTCGGCAGCCGTCCCGAGGTGCGCGCCATGATGGACCTTTCGGACGGTCTGGCCTCCGACCTGAAGCATATCCTCGACCGCTCGGGCGTCGGCGCCGAAGTCGCCGTCGAGCAGATTCCCGCAGCCCCGGGCGCCGACGTCCGCATGGCCGCCTGCTCAGGCGAGGACTACAAACTCCTGCTCACCGCCGCGCCGGAGGCCGCCGAACGCCTCGCCGCTGATTTCCGCATCCGCTTCGGCACGCCGCTCCATCCCATCGGCCGCATCACTTCCGGACCGGGCCTCGTGTGGCTCCGCAACGGAAAACCCGAACCGCTGGACTGGCACGGCTTCGAGCACTATTAATGCAAACGGGGGTGGCTTGCAGCCACCCCCGTTTGCCGGGCGGTTATTGAAGTACGTCCCGTTCGCGCTGCACGAAAGCACGCGCAAAGAGGCCCTATGAAATCGGAAAGCCCTATTCCCTGATAATGTACACGTGTTCGTTGCGCCCCTGCATGTGGTAATTCTCCCGGGCGTACTCTTCGAGGTAATCGTCGTATTTCAGCCGTTCGAGCAGGGTGCTGTCCTGTGCGATCTTCTCCGAATAATAGCTCTGCTCGCGTGTCAGGGCGTTGATCTGCCGCTTGATCTTCACGGCATGCAGGGCGTTGCGCCCCACGACGAACACCGTGAAGACGACGATGACCGCCGTTGCGACGATCCAGAACCTGCGGCCGAACTGAATTTTCATTTAAGGAATTATCGTATTGCCAACCGCCCGAAGCCTACGCCATCTCCCTCTCCGAGGGAAGGCCGGAATGGGGTCAGACTTGCATCTGACGCCGCAGGCGGCAACGACAGCGATCGACAGCGGACCAAGCGTGAAATCATCCGATTACTTCTCTTTACGGTATATGCATGTATTTGTGCGTCTGAATGGAGATATTCCATTGCGGATGCGCCTTGGCGTACTCGACTATTGCGGGCATGACCCTTTCGGCAACGCTCCACTCGGGCTGGAGGAACAGCAGGCACTTTCCGCCTACGCGGGCGGCATTCCGCTCGGCCCATTCGAAATCCTCCTCCGACTCGACGATCACTTTCAGTTCGTCGGCCCGTTCGAACGCCTCGTCCAGGGGCGGCTGCCGGCGCTTCGGCGAGAGACACACCCAGTCGAAAACACCGCTGAAAGGGTGCGAGCCCGATGTTTCCAGAAAAATCTGCAACCCCCTCTCGCGCAGCGTCTCCGTGAGCACGCCCAGCGGATAGAGCAGCGGCTCGCCTCCCGTGATGACGATGGCCTGCGCCGGACACGACGTCGCACGGTCGATCACGGTCTGCACATCGGTCGGCGGATAGAGTTTCGGGTTCCACGTATACTTGGCGTCGCACCAGCGGCAGCCCACGTCGCACCCGCCGAGACGGATGAAATAGGCGGGTTTCCCGGCGTGGAATCCCTCGCCCTGAATGGTGTAGAAATCCTCGACCAACGGCAGCATTCGCCCGCCGTCGAGCCATGCGGGATCGGTCGCGGCAGCCATCACTCCGTCACTACGTAAATATCCTTGAGACTGCGGCCCAGCTGGTCGTAGTCCAGCCCGTAACCCACGATGAACTCGTTGCCGATCTCCATGGCGCGGTACTTGATCGGCAGCGTCTTGCGGTACGACCCGGGTTTGAAAAAGAGCGTACAGACCTCGACCGACGCCGGGTTGCGGGCCTCCAGCTCCTTGATCATGTGCTCGATCGACTCGCCCGTGTCCACGATGTCCTCGACGATGATCACGTGACGGCCCTCGATCGGATTGTTCAGGCCGATCAGACTTTTCACGCAGCCCGTGGAGCAGGTCCCGTCGTACGACGCCAGCTTGACGAACGAAAGTTCGTTCTGGAATTCGATTTTCTTGATCAGGTCCGACATGAACAT
Organism: Alistipes sp. AF14-19; assembly: GCF_003461645.1. NCBI lineage: Bacteria > Pseudomonadati > Bacteroidota > Bacteroidia > Bacteroidales > Rikenellaceae > Alistipes > Alistipes sp. AF14-19. The sequence continues at coordinate 117,510 of NZ_QTXM01000008.1, read as the reverse complement.
GAACGAACCGTTGAGAATGCCCAGGAACAGCGGGGTCTCCTTGCCGGCATAGTCGGCATTGATTCGCTGCGCCACGGCATCCACGGCCTTGTCGATCTGCTCGGCGGGGATCATGATTCTGAACTTCTTGTCGTGAAGTTGTATGGTATTCTCCATTTCGTTACGGGATTTTTGGGATTATACCTGCAAAAGTAACTATTTGCACGCAACAAACGAAGTCTTCGGGCAAAATAAATTGCAGAACGCGCAAACTCCGCACGGCGACGAAAAGAGCCGCCCGGGCGATCCGGGCGGCTCGTAAAACGAAATCGGCGCTTTTCGCCTATTCCGCGTAGGTAAATTCGAATATCGTTTCAGAGGTGACCTTGACTCCGATACCCATCATATCCATACCTACTCCGCCCCACTTGGCAGCGGTCACGTAACCCTCGCCGTCCTGGGTGCAGGTTACCGCCTTGGCGGGATCATCTTCCGACATGGCGTCGAACATCGTCGCAGTGGGCAGGTTGAGCGAAGCCTTTCCGTCATAGCCCAGGAAACAAGCCAGGGCATGATCGTCGTCCAGCGAGGTGGTAACACCAGCAATGGCTTTCGCCACATCGACGCCGAAGATGTTGTTCTTCTTGCCGGCATCGCCGTATTCGAACATTCCGCCCGCCGTATAGTTCCCGTTTTCAAAATCGAACGAGACGTAATTGGAGCCGGTGCTCTGATAAACGACGCCGGTGCACTGTCCGTTAACGGCATCATAGGTCCAGGTGAAATCAGCGGGTCTCGAAACGACTTCGCCGCTGACGGTTCGCATGAAGTCGACGTTGCTGCTCTCTACTTTTCCGCCGTTGAGCACCCAGGAGAATGCCCGGATACCGGATTCGCCGTCTTCGTACATCTTGTTCAGGGCCGAAACCTTGTCTCCGTCGAAAGAGAACGTGTACCAGTCGGCAGCGTCTGCGCCCTCGCCCTGCTGAACGGCGGTCACCCGGTTGTCGCTGCCATATTTGAGCGACAACTGCGACACGACGTTCGTTCCCTCGCTGAACAGCATCTCGAAATACATATCGGCCATCTCCTGATCGTTTCCTACCATCTCCAGCAGTATGGCCTTCACGGCCTCCACGCCGCCCTCCACGGTGGAGAAATCGCAGGTCTGCGACATCGCATAGCTGATGCCCGTCAGCCGCTTGTACACCGCAGCGGGAATGTTCTCGCCCAGCGTCCAGTCGATGTTGTTGTGCTTGAGGATCACGTTGTACGTGCCTGCCGCAACGCCGTCGGGGATCGTGCAGCTGATGCCCGTCGAGGAGGGCACGGCCGTCAGCTCCGTACGGGTCTTGGCGGCATCGGCGGTCTCCAGGAAGATGCGCGAAGCCGAGGTGAAACCGTTACCGGCGATCTCCAGCGTCTTGTTCAGCTTGATCGCAGCGGGCAGCACGACGCTCGACACCGGGTTCTGCGCAGCCTCCAGGCGCACCGGACCCAGGTCCCAGCTGCCGTTCTGCTTCACGACGACGGTGTACACGCCGGCCGTGAGGGTCGACGGAACCGTACATTCGATCCCCGCGGCCGTCACGGTCTGGTCGGCCGCCGCGGTCTCCGTGCCCGAAGCGTTGCGCAGGAAAAGCTGCGCCGAAGCCTCGAATCCCTTGCCCGTCACCGTGTAGAAACCGCCGATCTCGGCCGTGGAGGGAACCGTATATTCCGTAATCGGACAAGACGGCTTCTGGTCGTCATCACCGTCCGAGCAGGCTGTGAATGCACCCGCCGTGCATCCGATCAGCAACATAAGCCATAATTTTCTCATAATGCTTTGGTTTTAAAAAGTTAAAAATCAGGTATCTATATTCCTTCCAGTTCGTTCAGTATCCGTTCGGTATCCTCGGACGAGGGCCGGAGCATGTCGGCGTTCACGATCTTCCCCTCCTTGTCGAGCAGGATGAAGTGCGGAATGCCTTCGATGTTGTAGTCGCTCTGAAACCGGCTGCCGGAACCCAGCAGCAACTGCACGCCCGCCAGCTGGCCCGACGCGGCCATCTTCTCCCAGGCGGCCTTGTCCTTATCGACCGAAAGCCCCAGGAAAGCGATGTTCCGGCCCTCGAACTTCTTCACCAGTTCGCGGAAATGCGGCAGTTCGGCCTTGCAGGGGGCACACCATGTCGCCCACATGTCGATATAGAGGTATTTGCCCCTGAAATCGGCGAGCGTATAGCTCTTTCCCGCCAGGTCCGTCGCCGTGAAATCGGGCGAAGGGCGCCCTGGCGCCGTCAGGTCGTGGCTTTCGAACTCCTCCTTGTATTCGCGCAGCATCTGCGGGTCGGTGATGTAGGCATTCGCTATGTTCTGCAATTCGGCCGTATTGCGCACGCCGTTGTTCTGCATGTATTCGATCGCCAGCAGCCGCAGCATGGTCTGCTTCACCTTCTCGTCGGTGAAATTGTCGGCGACGTAACGCATCGTCGCCACCGTGCGGGTGTAGGGATCGCCGAATTCGCGGCCCTGCCCTTCGAGCACCAGCGGGATCGCGAAATGGATGAAATCGCGGTAGACGTCCACGTCGGCCAAGTCCTCGCGCTCCACGACCATCTTCCCCACGGCGTCGTAAACCTCCCTGCCGGGACGGTAATCGGGATCGCCGCCCATCAGCTGGTGCCCCATCGGATACATCACCATCGTCTGCGCGTAGAGATAGCGGAGGCGCGCCTCCTCGACCTTCGCGAAATCGGGGCACGTCTGCTCCAGCTTACGGGCCTTCATCAGATGCACGGCATCGTCCGCCAGCCGGTTGATTTCGGCAAAGAACTCCTCCCAGGGCAGGTCATAGGCGTTGAACTCGGGCAGAGTCATGGTTTGCAGGTACTCGTTGGCCTCAACGTTGCGGCCTTCGACCCGGAAGCCATCCTTGAACTTGCGGCCGTCGAAGCGCAGCGTCACCTCCTCGCCCCGGCCGATGAACGCCATCTTCGCAGTCTGCCCGTAAATCACGCGCGGATAGATGTTTCCCAGTCCGGTAATCACCAGCCGGCCCTTGCCGTGCTTGTCGAGCGGGATGGTGAAAGATGTCGAACGGTCGATCAGCAGCCCCACGTTGGAGACGGTCATGTTTTCCACCTCGACGTTCACCACGATGTCGTCGGGATTTTTCGACGTGCAGGCGCAGAGAGCCGCCCCCAGCACGAACAATAAGATTTTCTTCATATTCCTGTTTCGGTTAATCATTTTCCGTAAATTTCCTCCAGCACGCCGTCCAGCCATCCGCCGCGGGCGTTGAGCCGGCAGATGCGGCCTTCGCCGTCGACGAGGATAGATGTCGGCACGGCCGAGGTTTCATACGTCGTGAAACTCGTGCGGCCCGTGTCGAGCAGCTGGGGCCACGGCATCTTTTCCTCGCCGAGCGCCTGTTTCCAGTTTCCGGCGTCGCTGTCTATCGACACGTAAAGCACGTCGAAACCGTTCCGGTGGTATCTGTCGTAAGCCCTCCGGACGAACGGAATCTCACCCCGGCAAGGCATGCACCACGAAGCCCAGATTTCGACCAGCGTGTAATGTCCCGGACGGATGAAATCCGACACCCGGCGCACGACGCCCTCCGCATCCGGCAGTTCGAGGTCGGGCAGCGGCTGTCCCTCCACGATCCGCTTGTCGCGGATGCACGCCGCGGCGTAACGCCCGGCTGCCGACTCCCTCGCCTGCGGGGCGAGCGCATCCATCAGCGACTCCATCTGCGCCCGATCCAGCCGCGACTGGCGGTCGCAAAGTTCCTGCACGATGGCGAGGCTGACCGCCGAAGCGGGATGCTCCCGCACATAAGCGATCTTGAAATCCCGGATGAGGCCGGCCTTTTCATCGACCCGTCGGGCCAGTTCGATCCCTTTGGCCTCGTCCCCGCCGTTGTAGAAAGCCTCCACATAGTCGCGGAATGCACGGTTGCGCTCCTCCGCCAGCGGTTCGAGGGCCGCGCGGTAAGCCTGCCACTCGGTCTGGGTGGCGCCGCCCGCGAGCGTGAAGACGGGATCGCTTTTCGAAGCGTCGCACACGGCATTCACGGCCGTGCTGTCCAGAAATACCGGAAAGGTCACCGTCAGGTTCCTGTCCGACCGGTTTTCGGGATCGAGATAAACGGCCACACGGCAGTTGCGGGGCGCATCCAGCACGCCCTGCAAACGGAATTTCCCGTTCGCCACCGTCGTGCTGTCGATGGCCTCGGCCTGCCCGGCGTCGGTCGTGAACAACACCACGGGCTTGCCCTCCCAGGCTTCGGGAACCTCCCCGGTAAGGGTGTAGCCTCCGTGCGGAGCGCACCCCGTCGCGAAAAGCGCCGCCAGAGCGGCATAAATCCAGTTTTTCATAATCAGTTCGGTTTATCGTTGTTTCGGTTATTTCAGCATTTCACGGTAAGCCACGTCGACGATCCGCCCCAGCCCGGTGTGGACCTCGGGCGCCACGCCCCGGAAATTTCCGTCGGAATTGAAGCCCTCGTAAATCCGCAGCGTGCCCGTGTCGTCCTTCACGCTGCCCACCACCAGGTCGTACGTGCGGGTGAGGTTGGCGCTCTGCCGGTAGATATTGAATTTCAGGCAGGTGACGGTCTCCCCGACGAGCGTGAACTGCGTCGTCGCCGTCAGGGGCTTTTCCGAGAGATCCACGCGGTAAACCGTCCCGCCCACGGCATAATACATGTAGTTTTTCAACGAGCTGAATGCGAAATGCTCCGCCCGCGCGATGTTCGTACACCCCGAGAGGTCGCCGTAATAGGCCCTGCTCAAGGCCTGCGTGCAATCGCCGACGGTGACGACGCTCCATAATTCGCCCAGCTGCGTCCCGTAGAGGCAATACCGGTCCCCGTCCTTCAATACGGTGTAGACGACACCCATATTCGTGCTGTTCGGGTCGTATTTCGTATTCTCCATCCAGACGAAATCCAGCCCTTGGGGGAATTCGGCGAAGGCGTCTCCGGTGACCCTTCCGCCGTTGTCCATCTCTCCGAGCAGTTTCACCAGGTCGTTCATCTCCTGCAAAGGGGCGTATCCGCCCACGTCGGGAGACCGCAGGTTGGGCGCATAACCGACGAACCGCTTCGCGTCGAGGTCGTACATCATCACGACGGGAACCACAATGTTCTGCGTCACGATGTTGGACCCGATCACCGGCGCTGCGTTCAGCGGCGTGTCGCCGATCGGCCCGAACAGACCGACCGACACCAGACATTCGGCATAATAGGTTTTCGAATCGCTCACCATCATCTTGGACCCCGAGGCGTCGTTGATCACCCACGGGCGCGGATCGTCCGAATTGCCCATCTCGTAGATCAGCCGGTACTCTTCCTTCCACTCGAAGCCGTTGCGGCCCAGACGCGTGGCGCCGTCGTCGGTCAGCAGGTAGTAGGGCGAATCGGCGTCGGCGAACCGCGACCACTGGATGCGCCGCGGCCCCTTCATTTCGGGCATGCCGTTATCCTTGAGCAGGTCGGTGTAGGTCTCGCCCGTCACCGCGGAGACCATATCGAGGCGCGCCCGGTCGTCGTCGCCGTCGGCGCACAACACCATCCACCCCTCGGAGGTGGCCTCGCTCACCTGCAATTCGCTGCTCGTCTGCCAGTAGACGCCGCTGGCATCCTCCGTCACCTTGAAGAAGAGCGTATAGGCGCCCGCCGGAAGCGCCACCTCGTAATCCAGATTGCGCGACGTGCCGATCACCGTCACCGTCTCATCGGCGCTCCGGGCGAGCGTCCGCCACTCGAACGAATAGCGGTCGTCCGGGAAATCGTTGCCGCCCAGGTCGGGCGTCAGTTGCAGCCGGGCATGGGTCAGTACCGAGATATTCGCCTCGATGCCCGTGATGTCGGGTTCCGTGAGGTCGCGGTAGTCGTAGTTGCCCAGATCGTTGGCGCACGCCGCGCACAGAAACAGGGCCGATATGCAGAAAAATCGTTTCATCGTCATACTCCTTCCATATTAGAATTGCAGGGGGTTGCCGTTCTCGTCGAAAGCCCGTTCGTCATAAGGCTCTCCCCCGGCTTTCAACTTCTCCTGATCCCTGACATAATTGATCATCCGGCTCTCGATGTAGAGCCATTTGGCATTGGTGATCTTCCCGACCTCGTTGAAATCGGCCCTCGGAATCTCCATCACGTCGCAGATAAGTTCGAATTTCTGCTGCGAGAAAGGCCCCACAAACAGACTGCGCCAACCTGCGGGCGGCGCCGTGAACTGGTCCGAGAAGTTGATTTTGAAGGTCACCGCCGACACCGTGTCGCCGCCCGACTGAACCTGGCTGGTGAACGGAATGATGAAGTTCTCGTTCGCCCGCAGTTCGAGCAGCAGGTTTTTGGTCTTCTCCTTCAGAATGTCGGTGCGTTTGAGGGTGACCACGTAGTCGAACGAGACGCTGCCTGCTGGAAGCACGGCTTCGCCGCCGAGCGTGTAGTCCGTTCCCTCCTCGGCGTCCTGCGAAGTGACCCGGACATCGACCGCCCGGGGCTGCGCCGCGGCGCGTCCCACCAGTTGCAGCCGGACGGGCACTTCCAGCACGTCGGCGTCCTCGTAGATGAACGTGTATGAGGCGCTGTCGACGACGGTCCTGTCCGTCAGCTGGTTGTAGAAGTAAATGCCTTCGATCGCGCCGAAATTATCCGGCAGGCTCTCTTTGCAGCCCGCCAGGCAAAGCCCCAGCAAGAGGGCTGCCGAATGGATGATATGCTTCTTTTTCATGTCGTCAGGGGGTTATTCGCGGTTTTCGGTCTCCGAATCGGGCAGCGGCACGACGAAAAGGTTCGTGCTCGGTTCGGGGTTCCGGGAGTCGGTATAGGACCAGATCACCTTCGAGAAGAGGCGTTTGTAGAGGTAGAACAGCTGACCTTCGCCGTACAGTTCGCGGATGTACTCGTACTTGAGCAGTTCGGGCGTCAGGGCCTCGAGCGAGGTGCTGATGCCGCGGTTGCGGCGCAGGGTGTTCACATAGGAGGTTCCGTTGGCCAGCACGTCCGACTGGCTCTCGGCGGCGATCAGGTACATTTCGCCCAGCCGCAGCATCGGGATCATCGTGTTCTGAATCTTTCCGGTCTGCGCCATGTCGGTATATTTGTAGAAATAGCGGTTCTCGCCGGACGTGCTCCAGTTCACGCGGTTGCGGTAGTCGTCCTGATAACCGCCCGTCTCGGCCCCTCCTCCGAAAATCGCCTTCGAGATCAGGTCGCTCTCCATCCTGAAGGTGAAAGTCGTCCGCGCAGGGTTGAAATAATTCAGAAACAGCTGGCTGCGCTTGGCGTGCGACAGCGCGAAGACCACCTCCGACGAGAAAATCCGGTCGGGGTCCTCGGGATTGCCCACCACGAGGCTGCGGTCCACGAACGGGAAGATTCCGTTGTTCGAGGCGCGGATCACCTCCACGGCATACGTCAGGGCGTCCTGTTTCTGCCCGGCATAGAGGTTCACCCGCGCCAGCAGGGCCGAAACGGCGTAATAGTTGAGCCGCAGGGCGCGGTAACGCAGGAAATTGGAACCGTTGCCCGCGCTGCTCATCAGCGTCCCTTCGGTGATCACGGGATCGTTGAGCAGGGCCGAGCGCGCCGCCATGAGGTCCTGGAGAACCTTGTAGACGACCTGGCTGGCCGGCAGCAGGGCTTCGGGCGTCAGCGTCTCGTCCGCGTAATAGGGAATGGACGTCCCGTCGGGATTGAGCGAATAGACCGGTCCGAAAAGCCGCAACATGTCGAAATGCAGCATCGCGCGCAAGGCCAGCGCCTCGCCCCGGATGATGTCGTAATTGTGTCCCGTGAAGAGCGCCTGCCTGCCCTGGATGTTTTTCAGCAGTTTGTTGCAGTTCAGAATCAGTGCGTACGCCTTGTTCCAGGTCCCGTTCAGGCGGCCGCGCCAGTAATCGGTGTTGTAGTCGTAGTCCTTGAGGTCCAGATAGTCGCCCCACACCGAGGAGTTGTCGCCGATCTCGTAGGCGCCGCCGAGAATCTCGATCATCTCGACGGAGAGCGTGCTGCCGTACAGTTCGTCGCTGTTGAGTTCGATATAGATGCCGTTCAGCAGTTTCTGGAAACCCTCTTCCGATTCGAGCAGCTCTTCTTCCGAGATCTGGTCGTAGGGCTTCACGTCCAACCAGCCGCTGCACCCCGGGCACAACGCCGAGGCGAGCAGGATCAATGTAAGTATTTTGTTTTTCATAATGCGCTTTGTATTGAGATTGTCACGATCAGAAGGTCGCCGCCACGGAGAACGAGATCGTCCGTGCGAACGGGTAGTCGATGCCGCGCTCGTTCTTGACCGAGGAGATGCGGAACGCATCGTTCATGTTGGCCTGCACGCTCAGGGCCGAAAGTCCCAGCTTGCGGACGAACGACTGCGTGAATTCATACCCGATGCTGAACGATTCGCCCGAGATGTAGTTCTCGTCCATCACGAAACGCGAGGACTTGTCGGTTTTCTGCGTCAGCGAGATGCCTTTGAAATAGGCCTCGGTGTTGTTCGGCGACCAGCGGTCGTAGAGCGCCCGCTTGTCCTGGTTGTTGAACACGTCGGCCGTGCCGATGTTCTCGACCTTCTGGAACAGCGCGGAGTTGAAAATCTGCGCGCCCAGCGAATAGCGGAAATAACACCCCACCGACAGGCCCTTGTAGTAGAACGTCGTGCCGATCACGCCTTCCAGCTTGGGTTCCGTGTCGCCCAGCACCACTTCGTCGTTCACGTCGTAGCTGAACGAGTACGTGCCGTCTTTCTTGATGAACAGCTCCTTGCCCGTCGCGGGGTCGATTCCCGCCGAGCGCACGCCCCAGATCGCCGTGGGACTGCCGCCGTCGTAGTAGCGGGTCATCCCCGAGAGCGAGGCCCGGCCCTCGTTGTTGAGCGAACTGAACGCATTGCCGATCTTGGCGTACTTCGCCTTGGCGTGCGTGCCGTTCAGGCTGATGTTCCAGTTGATGCGGTCGTGCGGCCGGTAGACCGGCGACACCTTGAGCGTCAGTTCGACACCGTTGGTCTTCTGCTGCCCGGCGTTCATCGTCACCGACGTGATGCCCATCGAACCGGGCGTGGTGATGATCGCCAGCAGGGGATCGGTGATCTTGACGTAGTAGTCGAACGTGACGTTGACCCGGTTGCCCCACACGGTCACGTCGGTTCCCACGTTGTAGTTGACCGTCTCCTGCCAGGCGAGGTCGGGATTTCCCAGCTGGTTCAGGATCACGCCCGTGCCGAAGATGTTGGTCATCCAGCCGTTGAAGGCGTAGGTCGAGAAGGCCTGGTAGGCGGCGAAATTCTGGTTGCCGGGATTACCCACCGAGGCGCGCAGCTTGAGCAGCTGGAAAAACTTGCTGTCGCGAAGGAACCGCTCGTTCTGAATGTTCCAGCCCACGCCCACCGACCACGTGTTGCGGAAACGGTTGTTCGTGCCGAACATCGACGCGCCGTCGCTGCGGTAGTTGAAGTCCAGCAGGTAGCGGTTGTCGTAGGAGTAGCCACCGTTCAGGTAGAAGCTCGCGGCACGCGTCTGACTCTCGGAGTAGGTCGACTTGCCGCCCTCGGGATAGCCGTTCGCGAACGACGGAGCGCCGAACTGGTCGTCGGTGAAGCCGTTGGCCTTGTATCCGTTGGCCGTCCTTTTCGTGGCGTTGAAGTTGAATCCCGCCACGGCGTTGAGCATGTGCTTCTCGGCCAGCACGCGGCCGTAGGTCGCCGTAAGGTCGCCCTCGTAGTTGGTGCGCTTGGTCGTCGAGTGGGTGTAAAGGCCCTTTTCGGTCTCCTCCAGATCGTCGAAATCCGTATGCAGGGGCGACAGGCGCGTGTCGGTCGTTCCCGTGGCGTGCGTGATTCCGAACTTGCCGCGCACCCGCAGGTCCTTCGCCACGAACCACTCGATGATGAAGTTGTTCGTAAATCCGAACTGGTCGCCCTTGTCGTAGTTGTTCAGGTGGGCGTTCCACAGCGGGTTGCTGATGGCCTCGGTTTCGAGCAGCTCGGGGTCCTGGTAATAATAGAGGTAGCGGTCGATCCGCCCCTCGTCGTTGTACTTCTTGAAATAGGGGTTGGCCTGCGCATACTCCGAGAAGGGGACCGCGGGATCGTTGGTTTTCTGATAATCGAGCGTGAGTTTGTTGCTGAACTGGAATTTCCCGGTCCGGTAGATCAGGTCGATGTTGCCGCCGATGGTCTGACGGTCGGAACCCTTCATCACGCCCTGCACCTCGCCGTAGCTCAGGCCGATGCCGTAGCGGATCTTCTCCTCGCCGCCCTCGGCGTAGATGTTGTGCCTGTGGGTGAATCCCGTGCGCAGCGGTTCGTTCAGCCAGTAGGTGTCGATGCCCCGGGCGATGCCTTTCAGCCGCTCGTTGCGCAGGTCGTCCAGCCGCAGCTGGTTGGCCATGCTCTGATTGGTGTCCTGATACACTCCGGCGAGGGTCTCGAACTGGAGTTTCTCGCTCGAATTCATCAGATTATAGTCTGTCAGGTCGGCCATCGTGACGCTGAAATCGCCCTTGTAGGAGAGTTGCAGACGGCCCTGCTCGGGCGCCTTGGTCTCGATCACGACCACGCCGTTCGAGGCCTTCGAGCCGTAGATGGCCGTCGAAGCCGCATCCTTGAGCAGGGTCACCGACGCCACGCGGTTCATATTCAGGTTCATCACCGTCTCCAGCGTCGTTTCGAATCCGTCGAGGATGAACAGCGGCTGGTTGGGATCGGTGCCGTACTCCTCCTTCAGGCCGATCACGCTGCTCTTGCCGCGGATTTCGAAATCGGGCATGCGGTTGGGGTCGGAACCGAACTGGACGCTCTCGGAGATCTTGAACGAGGGGTCCAGCGTGCGGAGGCTCTGCAAGACGCTCTGCGTACCCACAGCCTTGAGTTCCTTGGACTTGAACGTGGTCGCCGAGCCCGTGAAACTCTCCTTCTTGCGCTGGTAGACGCCCGTCACCACCACGTCGGCCACTTCCACGGAGGTCGGCGTCAGCGAAATTTTCCGAAAATCCGCGAGGTTCTGCCCGTTGTAACGCTTCACATGGATTTCATAGCCGATGAACGAGAACATGATGTTGTAAATGCCGGCGGGAATTTTCAGCACGTAGCGTCCGTCGGCGTCCGAGGAAGTTCCGATGGTCGATCCCTCGACGACGACCGTCACGCCCGCCATCGGGGCCTTGTTCGACCCGTCGGTGATCCGTCCTGCGATCTCCACGAACGCCGGCTCCTCGGGAGCCGGCTGCGCGGGGCGCGGCACGACCACGATCGTGCGGTCCTTGATCCGGTAGGAGAACTCCGTTCCCGAAAAGACGTGATCCAGCACGGTTTTCAGCTCCGTACCGTCGAACGAGGCCGTGATCCGCTTGTCGCTTTTCAGCACCACGTTGGAGTTATAGAAGAATTCGTACCCGGAGGCCGCGCTCACCTTCTTCAGCGCCTCGGCCAGCGACACGTTTTCCAGCACGACCGACACCCGCTGGGCCGACGAAGTTTTCGGCAGCGCGATGCACAGCAGCAGCGCCAGCAGCATCAGGGTTCTCCCCCGCCACCGGCTCTGCGGAATTGATTGGCAAAATTTCATAGACAACGATTCTTTCATTATTTAAGTTTCCGTTAAGCGAAGCGGCCCCGTCAGCTGAGCCGCATCACGCCGTTCTCCACCTTACAGATTACGTCCGACGTTTCCGACAGCAGGTTGAGGATGTACTCGACGCCCCTGTCCTGGCGGATTTTCCCGGAGAAGGTATACTCCCCGAGCCGGGCGGCCACCTCCACCCGGATGCCGTATATGCGCCCCAGACGCTCGGCCAGGGCGGGCAGGCTTTCGTTCTCGAACCACAGCCAGCCCTCTTTCCACGCGCCGTACACCGACGCGTCCACGGCGCTGACCGCGACGGTCCCTGCCGCCAGGTCGCGGCTCACCTGCTGGTTAGGCTCCAGCACCACCTCTTCCGCACCGGCCGACGCGGCGTAACCGATCCTGCCCGTTACGAGCGTCGTCACGTGCCGGCCGTTCCCGGCATAGGCGTTGACATTGAAACTCGTCCCCAGCACGCGGATGCACTCGCCGTCGCCCAGCTCCACGCAGAACGGCCGGCACGTGTCCCGCTTGATCTCGAAAAAGGCTTCGCCCTCGATCCGCACGCAGCGTTCGGAGGCATTTTCGAAGGTCGCCGGATATTCGAGCTTCGATCCGGCGTTGAGCCACACCTCCGAGCCGTCGTCCAGCACCAGGCGGAACTGACGTCCGTTGGGCACTTCGACTTTCAGTTTGCGCTCGGTGGCCAGGGGACGCTGCTCTCCGGTCTCGGTGCGCAGAGCCACTTCACCCTCGGAACGCCGTTCGAGACGGGCCGCATTCTCCAGCACCAGCCGCATTCCGTCGTCGGCCGTCATCACCACCTGGGGCCGCTCCACCGTCACACCCATCTGCTGCAACTGCGCGAAGGCGTCCGGCTCGGGCAGCACCCCGGGCTGACGAACCACCAGAACCACGGCGGCGAATGCGTCTTTTCACGTCGTCGAAGTCCCTGCTGTCCGCACCGGGACGATCGTCCGGCGTCTCCAGCCCGGCCCAGATGCCGTTCAGCAACTCTTCATCGTCCTCATCGAGATTCCGATGCGGAAAATTGGATCTTTCCATAATACAGGATAACTATTCTTTACCCCATAAATACGGTGAACCCGAAAACTACGTACTGTTTTTTTACTTTTTTTTGATTTCTCCGCGCAATTTCTTCACTACTTTGTACAAAATAGTCTCCACCGTTCGCACGGAGATGGAGAGTTCGGTGGCTATCGCTGCGTTCTTCTTGTTTTCCCAATAGCTCATCAGCAGCACTTTGCGGCTCTGTTCAGGAAGCCGTGAAATAGCAGGGGCCAATTCGGGGGGGGGAACCTCTTTCTCCTGGTCCCATCCGCCGTGCAGTTCGGCGGCGGCGCTGATTTCGCGGCGGCGGCGGGCCTCGTCGTACTTGAGCAGGCGCAGGGAGTTGTTGTGCACGGCGCGCAGCAGGTAGTTGCGCAGCGGTTTTGCGGCGTCGAGCCGCTTCCGGTTGAGCCACACGGCGGTAAAAACGTCCTGCACGACCTCGTAAGCGGCCTGCTCGTTCTGGAGAATGGTCGTGGCATAGTGTCGCAAAGGCGCGCAGAAAGCCGTATAGACCTCCTTGAAGGTCTCCTCGTCACCGGTTTTCAATGCCTCTACGATCCGACGGTTATCGGATATGTCGAAAGTGTATGCCATGTAATTAACCTAACCCTATTTTGCAAAAATAGTCATTCCGGCCAAATAGACAATAGAAAAGCGCCATTTTTCTCATTTCGCGCCCATTTTCCACCGGGGAGAAGAAGGCTCCGGCGGAAAATTCCGTGCCGTCCCTTCCTCCGGCCGCGCCCGGATTGCGCCCGCTCCGCCGCCGATCCACCGCCGGAGCGCAGCCGCGACGGTCGCGTATCGCAAACGGCGGTCCGCCGCGACGCATTGTTTGCATTTTCGGGCTAATTTTCCTATATTTGTCTACCTGTTATATGCCGCGTTCCGACGGAACGGTCATTCCCGGTTCACCGGATGTCCGGAAAGTCGGCGTGCGGCCGTAAATGTCATTCACAGCCCATGTCCACATTCAGCAGCGACCGCATCGCCAATATTATTGTTCCGGATTTGCAAAAACGGTTCCGACGCGGTTATATCGACTATTTCAACCGGAAAGACAAAACCTACCGGCCGGTGGAGGAGGTCCAGATCCGGTCAATCGTCCCCCTGGAGCAATTCGAGGAGCTGATGAAGCTGCTCGACGACATCGTGCTGTTCAGCGCGGCGACGCCGGAGCTGGCGACCAAATTCCAGGGGCTGTGGAACCGGCTCGATCTCCCGGACAAGGACGACAAGGACCGGATCGAGTGTACGCGCATGGGGCTTATCTCGCTCGAATCCTACATCAAAGTCTTCATCTACCTGCTGTGCGGCAACGGCGACCTGCTGCGGCAGATCGAAGCCGAAAAACACGGCCTCGGATACATCCTCAACGAACTCGGCGTCCCGTCTCCCGACGGGAAACGCGGTCTGTTCGACAGTCGGTATAAAGGTCTTTTCGACACGCTGCGCCGCTACCGGAACGGAATCACGCACTCCCCGAGCGACACCGACACGGAAGAAAGCGACATCCTGATGCCCCGGGGCAATCTGAACGATGCTTATGACGGGTTGTTCCTGCTGACGCTGACCGGACTGCTGCTGCTGCTCCACCACCATGCCGGCTATTACAGGCGGTATCTCGACGAACACCGGCCCGAGCTTCCCCCGGAGAAAGCCGCAGCGGCATCTCCGGCCGACGACTTCGACCTCGAACGGTTCAAGGACCGTTACCTCGAGGAGCTGCTCGGCGAACAGAACCGCGAACTGAAACAGAAGGTGGGCTTCATCGGCCGGATCGACAACCAGCAGACGCTGAATCTGCTGCCTCTGAAACTCCAGCGCCGGCAGGATGCCGGGGAGGGGCTGTCCGACCCGGACTACGGCGGCCGTCCGCACGAAAGCGGCGACTTTACGGACGGCGAACAGGGCGGCATGGCGATGGACGACCTGATAGACGCCGGAGACCGCATCAGCCTGATTCTGGGCAACCCGGGCGCAGGCAAGACCACGGTGTTGATCCGCCTGATCCGCCAGTATGCGGACCTGTGGCACAACGGCGACCGTTCGATCCTGCCCCTGCGTATCAATCTCAACGCGGTCACCGAAGGCCAAACGATGGACGACGCCCTGCGGACGGCCTTCAACGCGGGTTTCGGAATCACGACGACCGAGGACCGGAAGCGCATGGTGTTCGCCCATGCCGAGCAGCTGCTCGCAGAGGGCCGCATCGCGCTCTTCATCGACGGGCTGAACGAACTGAAGGTCTCCCGCCCCGAACTCTTCATCGCCTCGCTCGGATCGTTCATCGCCAAATACGACAAGTGCCGCTTCCACATCACGGGACGCATTCACGAATTTGCAGCCTGCCGCGAGGCTTTCCGGCGGATCGAGGGGTGCGGGGTTTACCACCTCTGCGAGATTTCGCTCGACCAGATTCTGCTCTACCTCCGCCAGCTGGGACTCCCGGAGGAGCGGATCGACGAATTCCGGCTGCAAATAATCCGGGCCGGAATCGAGGAGCTGCTGGGCACGCCGCTCAACTTTATGATGATCGCCGCCCTGTTGCTCGGCAGCACGGAATACAAGATTCCAGCGGTCGGCAACCGGGGCGAATTGCTGGAGATGTTCATGCGGTCGTCGCTGAGCGTCCGGAGCCGGGAGAAGCTGGTGGACGAAGCGGTCAATTTCAACGCCTTCGACCTGCTGCAACAGATGGCCTGGCGGATCGCGGCCGAAGGGCAACGGGTCCTGCGCGAGGATTTCGTCATCGAGATCGCCCGCGACCCGCGCTACAAGGGGGCCGACCGGGTGGAGAAGCTCGTCGACAGCCTGATCGGACTGCACATCGTCGAACAAAGCGTCGACCACAAAGGGAGCTGGCTCACGTTTTTCGTAGACACCTACCTCGAATATTTCTTCGCCCGGCGTCTGGCGCTCGACTTCTGCGAACGGCACGCGCCGCTGCCCGGGCAGCTGGATGTAACCAACGAGCGCAATTTCGAAATCCTGAAACTCACGCTGGAGCTGATTTGCAGCGGATGGGTCCGCAAGGAGGGGTGCATCGCCGACGGCCGCGATTTCGTCAAGGCCCTCTACGACCTGGGGCGCAATCCCGCACAGCCGGCCGCGACAACCACCGCCGACGGCGTGCTGCAAACCGAAGGCCTGCCCTCAAAACCGGCCGTCAACGGAAACCTGGTCCTCGTGGCGCGCATGGCTTCCGGCCTGAAACCCTATACCGACAAAACGAATCCCAACGCGCGGCTGCTGATCGAATCGTGGCTGCTCAATACGATGGTCGTCTACCGGATCGGCCATCCGGTTCCCGACACGGAAGGGGATTACGACTATATCCGGCAGCTGGCCGAATGCGCCGTCGTCCTGTCGAGCGAACGGATTTTCAGGGAGCTTTTCTCGGACTACTGGCTGACGACCCTGCTGCTGACCGTCGCCGACGATTTCGGCATGCAGCTGCCCGAGAATTCCGTAAAGGCGTCGGCGCTCCACCGGGCGCTGATCGACAACTGCACCGACGTCAGGCTGTTCTACCGTTTCCTGCACTCGCGCTACCTCGACCTGGTGCTGTTCCGCCCCCGCTCGGCGCTGCGGATTCGGAAGTTCCTTTCGCTGCTTTTCGGGAACCTGAAAAAATACACCCAGAAACTGCTTTACGGCTATATCGCGGAGTGGCGGGAAGCCGACGCGCAGCGGCAGGGCGGCGACCACTATCTGGCGCAGGACGCCAACACCCTGCTGCTCTGTATCGACGATGTCGACTACCTGATTTCGAGATACGATCTCCCCGCGGCGGAACGCTCCCGGACGAAGATCGGATGGTCGCAGCTGCGCAAACTGGTGCGCAACTACGACGACGAAAGGCTGGCCGCGTTCATTTTCACCGAGCGTTTCTTCGCACTGTTGCAGAACCGGGAACAGATGGCGCTTTACCTCTTCCGCTACTACATCTTCCGCAACCACTTCCCGCGCTGCCTGATGCAGTTCCTTTTCGAAGGTACGGGCCGCAAGGGAATCTCCCCCGGCAACCTCTCGGAACTGCTGGACGCTTTCCCGCTGGAAAAGATTCCGGTCGGCGAGGCCCGCAAGCGCTACGACAACGAAATCTACGACTACCTGACCCAGGAGACGCACAGCGAAGAGTCGGACGACGGGCTGATCTACCGCATTTTCGATGTGAACGCGGAACGGATACGGCTCGCGATCAAGGATGCGAACACCCCGTTCGAAGGGCTGACGGCATGTATCCGGACCGACGACACGCGCATGTTCTGCCGCGTGGAAGCCGACGGATACGTCGACGCCCGGGGCGAGACCTTCAGTTTGAGCAGCCGCGACGGCTCGCTGCTGCCCGTCTCGGGGAAGATCGTCGCACCGGACGGGACGGAACTCGCCTATGCGGCCTCGGCCAGCAACAAGGAGATTTCGGTGACCTGCTACGACAAGGCGGAGATCGCCTGGCTGCACGCATTGGCCGAAGCCGGAACCGGCGTGCGGATCGGATCGGCCGAGTGCAGCCTGCGTTTCGCCGTGAGCGCCCCGCTGATCTGCCACCGCGTCCTTACGCTCCGGCGCGATGCAGCCTGCGGCCTTCCCCGCTTCACGGGCGAAATCACCTTCTTCCGCGGCGACGACCGGTCCGCACCGGTCGTCATCGACCGACGTACGCGCCCGGAGAACCGTTACCGCAGCCACCGGCTGTTCCAGCCGATCACCCAGGCTCCGCTCAAAGCCCCGGAGACCCCCTACATCCTCTTCGGGTACGCCGGCCGCAAGGCCTTGGTGATCACCGACAAGCTGATGAACGCCGACCGCTACCCCGGCGCATCCGTCCGCCTGTGGACCAGAAACCAGTCGGCCACCTGCCGGTTCGTCGCGGGATGCAAGATGCAGCAGGGCTTCGCGGAACTCACCCTGCGCTCGTCCGTCAAATGGGACCTGAAACCGTCGGGAACGCTCCGCCATACGCTCCCCGACGGTTCGACCGAGCATATCCCCTATATCTTCTGCCTCTCGAACCGCACCACGTTCGTCCTGCGCATATTCCACGAGGATTTCGTGGCCCGGATTCGCGACCGGTCGGTCTGCGACCGCTACATCGCCGGGAAGGACGATTTCCGGGTCGGGAAACTCAGCCTGCGCCTCGAATCGGCGGAGTATTACGAGCCGAATTCCAAACTGTCGCTTCTGGAGCTGGAGCTTGCCGACGGGCAGTCCGCCGTTCCGGCCAAAGGTTCGCTCGCCATCACGCTGAAGCACGAAATGCAGCCCGCGCAGCTCTCGTTCACCGGCGAATCGCGCGGCCCTTCCACCATGCTGGTCAACGTCTGCTGTGCGGGAATCGACTTGCAGGGCCGCGAAGCCCGCTTTCTCGTGCCCGACTCGGGCATGCCGCTCGCCAAAGGGCTTTACCTGCGCGCCCCCGGCTCGACGGCGCACCTGTGCATCCGGCAGACGCCGCAGCCGGTGCAGTGGTGCGTCGAACTTGAACTGCGCGCCGAACTGCGCTTTCCGGAATCGGGCGAAATCGGCTTCGAAGAGTTCCCCGGCGTCATGTTCGGCTTCCGGAACCTCACCGTCGGGGAACGGACGGGCACGCTCCTCGTGTGGTGCGCCGGAGAAGCGGCCATCGACTGCGACAGCTTCATCCGGACGGTGTCGCAGGCGACCCGGATCACCCTGTCGTCCGGCGGACGCCAGACGCAGATGGAGCTTTACCAGGCGGGCGACGCGGTTCGGCGGACGGGTTACGGGCGGCTGGCGGTCGTCGATTTCCCGGGCGGCGCGGAGGCGGACGCCGCGGCATACTACGCCGCAAACCGGCTCCTGGTGGAGATCCTGATGCCGGTCGTCAACACGATCGACATTCCCAAGGTCGACAAGGCGCTGTACAAAATCCACTCGCTGGGCTACAACAAGGCGGGCAGCAACCGAATCCGGATCGTCAGGCCGCTGACCGGAATCGACAAACTGTGGCTTTCGCTCGACGACACCAAGATCATGTGCCGCCCCCGCAACCCGGTCACCGAAATACTGGACGGCGTGGAGTACCTGTGTCTGGGCGTGGAGACCGAAACGGGCGTGGTTCCGCGCATCCTCAACACGGGAAGCGTCCATTTCTTCCGCCGCGGGGAGTCCGGCACGGAACCCGAGCAGGTGGGATTCGGGGTGATCTTCCCGCTGATCGCATACGGCCGTCCCGAACGCTACCACGCGGACATCTGCGACGTCGTCAGCAGCGAAATGGCCCATACGGTCACGATCATAAACGAACAGATCATCGAATTTTTCGTGGCCAAGAGCCGTTCCTACCTGTTGCTCGACAATGAAAAGTTCTTCGAACAAATCTGCCGGATGAAAACCTGCGGTCAGGTTTTCGACGTCTGCCGCATCGTCTCCCAGGACAACGCCCAGGGGCTGACCGTCTATTCGCCCCTGCACAAGACCACGGCCTGCACCTGCGACACGGAGGCAGGTTTTTCGGCTCCCGGCTACGAGGCCGACAGCCATGTCCTCTTCGAGAAGAACCACCGCATCCGCCTGCTGCGCGACATTCCGCGGCAGCCCTGCATGGGGTGCAAGACGGGCGTGGTGGTCTATTACAACGAACGCCGCGACGCCTTTATCTCCGTGGAGAACGAGACGGAGGACTACTACTACCCGATGCGGGACGACGAGACGCTCCAGCCCGGCGACCGGGTTACCTTCTTCGCCACGGAGAACCTGCTCTACAAGCGGCGGCGCAACGCCGGCAAAACGATGATGGCCGACAACGTGCAGTATGCGGGCGCAGCGCCCTCTTACCGGGGCCGCGTCGTGGACAAAGTCACCCGGCAGGACGCCGCGAGCGGCACGACGCTGTTCGAACTCACCGTGGCGGCCGACGACAAGCGCCTTCCCCGGTCGCAGGTGACCATCACGCTCTACGACACGTCGAACCAGCGGTGGTCGGTCATTTCCGCCTGGGAAAAGGGAACCCCGTGTTCCTTCTTCATCGCCAAGGGCAAATGGTATCTCCACCTGACCCCCGACCCGGCACAAACCCCTTCAACCGAAAACGCACATGGAGAATAGGAATTCCCTGCAACCCATCCGCACCGCCGCCCCTGCCGACCGATTGCTGGGGCGCGTGTGCAGCGTCGGCGGCCGCCGCTACCTCGACTGCGGATTCGACCAGCTGATCGCCGTCTCCGACGCGGACGCGGCGCGCTACGCCGACGGAGCCTTCGTCGAGGTGGAGATCGCCGCCGGGGCAACCCCCTGGCGCGACGCGGTCTCGCAGCAGCAGGCCGTGCAGCAATCGTTCGACCAGCTCATCGCCTCGATCCGCGAACATACGACACTCGAAGTCGGACTGGCCGCGGCGGACGTGGAGCGGCTGCAAAGCGAACTGACCGCCCACGCCCTTTCGGGCCGACGCTTCCGGGTTTACGCCCCGGGCAACAGCTGCCATTTCACGCTCAACCCGAAGAACTGCACGGGCGAGCACCTCTTCCGGCTGCTGGCGGGCGAGCGGATCGAAGCGCAATGCTGGGACTATACGGATTTCAACCGACTGAAAACCAATGTCGACGAACCGGTCTGCCTGAATCCGGTGCGTCCCGCTCCCGTCGAGGCCGCGGAAGGCGAATGTTTCGATGTCTATGTCAACCGGGCGGTCGATTTCGGCCTGTTCGTCTCCTTCGGCGGAAACGACGGACTGATCCACAAAAAGTCGCTTCCTAACTACGACGAGCGTTTCCGCAGCGGCGAGATCGCCGCCGCCTACCGCCGCGGCATGAAAATCCGGGCGAAGCTCCTTTCGAAAACCCGCGACGAGCAGTCGGGCCGGCTCCGGTACACGTTCGACCCCGTAACGGACGACGCCCCGGTCGCCTTCGACTCGCTGACGCTCGATGTCGGGGACACGGTCACGGTCCATGTCAACAACGTCACCCGCAACGGACTCTCCGTACGCTATCGCGGCGAGGTCCACACCGTCGACAGGAACTCGATCCCCAACTGCGTGGAACGCTTCCGCAACGGGATCTACCTCCCGAACCAGCCGTTGCGGGTGAAGATGATCAGACGCAACGACAAGCAGCGCCATTTCCTGTTCGAGCTGCTCGACAAAACGGTCGATTACGGGCTGGCGGAAGGCGACATCCTCCGCTGCGAAATCACCCCGACGGAAATCCCGGCCACGACCGAGATCCGAACCACGATCGACCAACGCTCCTGCTCGTTCCACCTCCACCCGCAGGAGCTGCCCTACTCGCTGAACAACTACCTCCGGGAACACTCGCTCGAGACCGAGGTGCGCGTCTGCGGCTTTTTCGAGCACGGCGATCCGAAATTCCAGTTCAAAAGTCTGATCGCCGACCGTATCCAGGCTCTCGACGAGGGTCTGACGCTCGACGCCGAGGTGCTCTTCGAGGACGGGCAGGCCGGGATCATACTCTGGCGGGCCGGCGAGGTGTTCGGGTTCCTTCCCGTCGGCAGTTACTCCTTCCCGATGGCCCGCAACATCGCCTTCTCGCCCGGCGAGCGGATCGCCGTACGGGTCGGACGGTCGGACGGAAAGACCTTTTTCCGGCTGGCGCAGCCGCCGGTCAACCCCTGGGACTCCCTCTCCGGCATTGCCGAAGGGAAGCGCATCCGGGTGCAGGTGTGCGACGTGCGGGAGGACGAAATCCGGATCGGCTACGACCGGGTTTTCGGCATTCTGAAACCCTACACCGCCCGCCGGCCCGAGGCGGGCGAAACGGTCGAGGCGTTCGTCTCGCGTTTCTCTCCGTCGGAGGCTGTGCTGGAGTGTTTCACCACGGACTGCGACACCGTTCCGGACAGTCTCGAACCGGGGACCGAATACGACCTTCAGGTGGTGGCCCACGCCGCCGGGGCGGGCAAACTGTGGGCCTTGCAGCAGGAACGGCTGATCGAAATCGAACTGGAGCGGCCCGAAATGCCCGATTACGTCACCGAGTGCCTGCTCCGCCACGGCAGCCGGGTCCGCGTACGCGCCGAAGAGCGTGACGGCGTCCGCCGGGTCCGCCTGCTCTACGACAGGGAGTCCCTCTGGGCGCAGGCCGGCCTGCGCGAAGGCGACCGCTGCTACCCGGTCATCGCGGAGATACGCCCCGACCGGATGATCGTGACGCACCGCGACGTGATCGGCTATATCCCGAACGACGAACTCGACTGGAATTCGTCCCGGATCGTCGACCGCTCGGCCTACCGCCCGGGCATGCAGGTCGAAGCGCTCGTCCTGCGGGCCGACGCGGCGAGCGGCGAGCTGGTCTTCAGCCGCAAGGAGCTGCTCGAAGACCCCTGGCCGGCCTACCCCCACCGGGAGGGCGACACGACGGAGGGGACCGTCGCGGCGGTGCTGCCGAACGGCAACCTGCTCGTAAATGCCGACGGCATCGTGGGCGAGGTGCTGAAATACAATGTCTCGTGGTTCAACTTCCAGAGCGGAATGAACCGTTACAGGACCGGCGACCGGCTCCGGGTCCTGCTCGTGAAGTTCGACCCCGAAGCCCGGGTTCTGTTCCTGAGCGGAACCGGCGGCGCCGAATCCCCGTGGAACGGGGTAAACTACCGAGTCGGCTCGAAGTATGAGGTAACGGTATTGCGGACCGACCGCATGGCCGTCATGGTCGCCCTGGACGGAATCATCGGCGAGATACCCCGCGAACGCATCGGGTGGATCACCCCGCCGAGCGCCGAAGGCGCATTCGCCGAAGGCGAGCGGATCGAGGCGCAGCTCATTTTCATCAACCGCACGAAGCGGGTGGCCCAGTTCAGCCGCAAGGCCGTGCTGCCCGATCCGTGGAGCGTTCCGATCGCCGAAGGCGACGTGGCGGAGGCGAAAGTCGTGGAAGCCACGGCGTCAGAGGTGCGTTTCGATGTCGGGGGCCGGCTGGGCGTCTGCTCCCGCGAAACGGCCCGCACGTTCGTCGCCGGAGCCTGCGGCGACGTGCAGCCCGACGCGCTCTTCCACCCGGGAGAGCTACGCCGCGTACGCATCGAGGGCATCGACCGCCGCAACCAGCGCCTCTACGTCGGTTCGCCCGACCGGGAGGACTGCCGCCGGATGGTCGGCCAACGATTCGACATCACCGTCCTCGGCCGGGAACGGGCCGGGTACCGGGTCGAAACCGCCGGCGGCATCCGCGGCATGCTCTCCTTCGAACGCGCCACATGGAGTGCGCCGGAAACCTCGCGCCTCGCACCCGGCGAGCGTCTGGAGGCGCAGGCCGCGGCCTACGATTTCAAACGCGGCTGCCTGCTGTTCGACCATCGCACCCTGATTCCCGATCCGTGGAAATCGCTCCGTATCGCCCCCGAATCCTTCATCGAAACGCAGCTCGTCGCCTTCGACGCAGGATCGGCCATCGTGCGTTACGAAGGAATCGACCTGTGGCTTTCGCCCCGCGACACGGCGATCCTCGCCGGAAAGCCGTGGCTGGAGTCCGTCGCAGCCGACGAGCTGCCGGCAGACGGCCGTTTCCGGCTTTATGTCGCCAGGTTCGACGCCGGAAAGCGCCGGCTGCTGACGGAGCCGCGCCCGCAGCTCTCCGACGCATTCCGCAACGGAGCCGGGGCCGAAGTGGAGGTGAAGCACTGCACCGAAGAGGGCATCCATGTCTTCTGTCCGGGCGAAGGGTGCTTCGGATTCATCCCCCGGGAGGAGATCATCTGGGGAATCGTCGACTCGGCCTGCTCGCTCTACGACGAAGGCGAGAGGCTGTGGGTCTGCCATCTGGATTACGACGCCGCCCGCGGCCTCTGCCGCTTCAGCCGGCGGCGACTGCTGGCCGGGGCCGCCGTTCCGTTCGTCGCGGGAGCGCGCCTCTCCGCCCGGATCACGCGCATCACCGAGAAACTCATGGTGGTGAAGTGCAACGACACGGAAGCTTCGGTGCTTCTCGGGGATACGACCTGGACCCCGCCCTTCCGGCTGGGCGAACGTTACCTGCCGACCCGCTACGCGGCGGGCGGAGAGATCGAGGCCGTGGTCGAACGACTGGAGAAGAGCGGAGTTCCGCGGCTCAGCATCCGCCGGCTGCAACCCAATCCGTGGCTTTACTGCCCGGTGTCGGACAACGATACGGTCGTCGCCGAAGTAGTCGGGCACTGCGGAGAGAAGGCGGCGGTCGAATACGCCGGCTATGCGGGCCTGATCGAAGGTCTCGCCCCGGGACTGGGTTCGACGCTCGTTCCGGGCGACCGGGTGGCCGTCTGTTGCAAAGCCATCGACCGGGAGCAGGGACGCCTTCGCTTCTCGCTCGTGAAAATCCTGCCCCGCCCGTGGGTGGAAGCCGGATTCCGGCAGTACGGCACGGTGGAATGCACGGTCGTTTCGGTCGGTGACGACCGGACGCTCACAGTCGACGCGGCCGGTTATGCCGGCGTCGTGCCGTGCGGGGAGCTGGCATGGGGCGAACCTTCCGCGACGTTCGTTCCGGGTCAGCGTCTTTCGGCGGTGATCCTGCAAATCGACTACGAAGACCTCTCCCTCGCGTTGAGCCTCCGCTATGCCGAGGGCATTCCTCCGGCGGACATGCCGCTGCGCATCGGCGAAGCGCACCGCGTCCGGATCACCGACGTGCGGACCGCGGCGCGGAAAATGCCCGAGCAGCTCACCGTCGAGAGCGTCGAAATGCCGGCGCTGCGCGGCGTGATCTTCGCCCGCGACCTGGCCTGGGAGCGGGCCGGACGTTCGGCGGCGGCCTACCGCCCGGGCGAAGAGATCGAAGCGGTTGTCACCGACCTGATGCCGCGCAAACTGACTTTCAAGGCGAGCCTGCGCGACATGGTCGACGACACGCGGTCGCTCGACGACATCCGCCCGGGCGAGAAACTCGACGTGACGCTGCGCAAATTCATCCCGCAGGAGTTCGCCGCCGAAGTGACCTATTACGATTATGCGGGGCGGCTCACGCTTGACGACGCCGTCTGGAGCGGCGTCGAGAATCTCGCCAACTTCTTCCGTCCCGGCCGCGAGATCGAAGCCGAGGTAACGGCGGTCGATCCCGACACGCGAAGCCTGGCGTTCCGACTGCCCGAAGACGAATATACGCCCGACTGGGAAGGCGTCCGGCTTACGGAGGGCGACACGCTCGAGGTGACGGCGGACTACGTGATGGATTCGGCCCTCTTCGTCAACTACCACGGAATCGTCGTGACCCTGCGCCGCGAGGAGTTGAGCTGGCTGCCGGTTTTCCGCATCGGGGAAAACTACCGTGACGGCGACACGCTCCGGGTGAAAGTCAAACGGTTCGACCGGGAGAGCCGCATTCTGAAATTCAGCGTCCGGGAGCTTCTGCCCAACCCGTTCCTGCAGGAGATGCCCTTTGCGGAGGGCGATCTGGTCCGGGGGAGCGTCATGCAGGTAGTTCCGCAAGGCATCTACGTGGATTGCAGCGGGTATCCGTGCTACATCGCCAATACGGAGTTCGCAGGCGAAATCCGCCGCAACTACAAGGCGGGCGACGCGCTTCGCGCCCGGATTCTCTCCATCGACCCCGTGCAACGAAAAATCCGGCTCACCCGCCGCTGCGAAGAGCTGTCCGGCGAAGAGCTACGGTTCAGCCCCGGCGAATGGCTCTGGTTTACCGTGACGGAACGGACCGCCACAGGCCTGTGGGCCGAATACGAAGGCTATCGCGCCTTCCTGTCCGACACCGATGCCGGGTTCCGGGAGAACGAGAGCCCCAGTCAGCGTTACGGACCGGGCCAGCTGGTCCGGATGCGCGTGACGGGCATCGACGAAAAGGCCAATGCGCTCACCGTATCGGCCGAACTGGTCAGCGACTATTCGCAGTTCGACAGCTGTACCGTAGGCACGGTCGATGTCGCCGAGGTGATTCATGTGGCCGTCAAGGCGATCACGGTCTGCTTCCGGGGCATCTATTGCCGGGTTCCGCTCGAACGCGCCAGCCTCTTCCCGATCGCCAACGCCAAGATGCTCTACGCGGTGCGCGAACAGCTGACGATGGTCGTCGAAGCCGCCGACCCCGAGACGCGGACGCTGAAGCTCAGCGTGCAGCAGCGTTACAACGACTGGTCGGAGATCCCGGTGCGGCCGGGCGACCGGGTTTCGGGCGAAATCTGCTTCCGGTCGCCGCGCTTCGGACTGTTGCTGCGCGACGGCGATCTTTTCTACCGGGTGTGCGCCGAGAGCCGTTTCTGGCAGCCGGCGACCGAGCTTGCGCTCTACCCGATCGGCTCGCGCTGCGAGGAGGCCGTCGTGGAACGCATCGACCCCGATGCGCGGATGATCTACGTCTCGATCGGAACCCGCGCCGCGACCGACCCGTTCGAGCAGGCCCGGCTCCGCAACGGCGACATCGTGAAAGCCACGGTGGCCGGAGGCGACAAGACGGTCTGTGTGCTCCGCTGCGGGGAACTCTACCTCTCGATGCCCCGGGAGGAGGTTCTGCCGGGACATGCGCCCGAATGCGGCGACGAGGTCAAAGTCCGCATACTGTCGGTGGACAAGGTCAAACGCACCTTCTACGTTTCGCAGCGCGCCGTAACGCACGATCCGCTGCTCACGTTCAGCGTGGGTCAGAAGGCGGAGGGCACGGTGCAGAGCCTGTTCGGAACGATGTGCCTCGTCCGGGTCAACGGACTCGTCGGAACGCTTCCGGTCAGCGAAGCGCAGATCAAGGCCATGAACATCCGGAGCGATGCGAACATAACGGTTTACGTTTCCGCCATCCGTTTCACGAAGCGGCAGATCACATTCTCACTCACGCCCACGACCAACAACGACCTGGCCGTCGGCTCCCGCGTGCAGTGCACCGTAGTCAAGGCCACGGCGCATCATGTGTTCTGCACGTTCCCCAAACGGGGCAGGCTCTACGACGCGGCGATCCGGTCCTCGGAGTTCTACTGGAACCGCCCGCCCGACGTGCCGTGCCAGCCGGGCGACCGGATCAACGCCGTCATCACAGGTGAAGAGATCATCGGCAAGACAAAGTACACGACGCTCAACGCCTGCGCGCTGACCCCCAACCCGCTGCTGACCTGCGAGACCGGCGACACGCTCCCCTGCACGGTGCTGGGGACGACCGCAGGCGGCTACCTGATGCGCTGCGGCGGAGCCGTCGGCTTCCTCCACTGCTCCGAGATCATGTGGCAGTACTGCGACCAGTGGCACGGCGTCTGGAAGCGCGGCGAGAAGGTTTCATGCCGGATACTGCACCTCTCGCCCGCGGAAGGCGGCCTGCTGCTGGGCCACAGACAGACCGTCGGCGATCCCTTCCTCAAACACACGCCCGGCGTCGGGAGCGGTTATCCGGCCACGGTGCGGCGCTCCTCGGACGAGAGCGTCGTCGTCCTGCTCGGGGACACCGGGATCGAAGCCACGATCTCCAAGGCCGACATGAAACTTTTCTTCACGGGCGTCGGCCAGTTTATCCCGCAGCCCGGCACAACCATATCCGAGGTGACGGTCGTCCGCATCGAAAACCCCGGGGACCCGAAGCGGCGCCATCCCTTCGTCCGAGTAACCCTGCTTTAACCCACAACGATCCATGGATAACAAACTGCATTACGCGCATACCTTTTTCTGCAGCCACCTCGCCGCCGTCGGACGGGCCTCCGAAGTGCAGGCCGCCGACAAGCGGTGGCAGGCGGAAAAACCCCTGACCCGCGAGGCCTACGAACGGCTCAGCAGCATCTATTACGAGAGTTTCATTGATTCGCTCATGCAGGTCGACGGACAGACCTCGGGGGCGGTCTATGCCGACACGGCGCACCTGACCCTGGAAACCGACCGGCTCTGCACGCTGCGCCACCCAAAGCTCCCCGCCGCGGAATACGCCTTCAGACTGTGCCGGTTCCACCTCTTCTTCTTCCCCTACGACATCTGCCTTTTCGCCATGGAGATCGCCGAAGAGCCTGAAACGACGCTCGACACGCTGATCGCCGCACACGGCATTCTGCGCGAGACCTCCTGCTATGAGATCGCAGAGCAGGGGATTCTGAAATCGCAGATCGACGCCCCGGAGTACCTCGCCCTGCTGGAAGAGATCCTGCGGCTGTGCCCTCCCCGGCCGTCGGCCGAATCCCCGCGTCAGGGACGTTTCTCCGGCCTGACCCTCACCGGCAACAAGCTGAAATGTTTCCAGATCTTCATTTTGGACGACTTCTCGGACGAACTGCTCTTCGAACTGGGAACCTTGAGCCCCGTCGGCTGCGTCGCCGACCACAAACACGAATATTCCCCCTCCCAGGAATATTACGACCGGATCATCCGCACCCACACGATTTCGGCATTCCGCAACTGGAAAGCGCTGGCGCTGGTCGACAGTTTCACTGTGGTTGCAAAAGGCCGCACGGCCGCACAGATGTGGGTATGGCCCAACAGCTATTTCCGGCTGATCTACATCCATGCGCTTTACCAGAAGACGCTGCTCTTCGTCGTCAACCGGCAATTCCGCTCGGCCGCCAACGACCGGAAGTCCATCCGGCTGCTCCACAAAATGAAGGAGCAGGAGCATTGGTACGCCTTCTCGAATATCTCCTACAACTTCCTGCCGCAGCTCATCTACCGGGCCATCGACACCGGGCTGGACATCGCCACCGAGCGCGAACAACTGCACCGCCACCTCGAACAGGAGGCCGAACGCCTCGAAAAGAACTCGGAGCGGCGGCTGGCGGGCCTTATCCTCTTCCTGACGATGCTGACCGTCTGCTCGGCGACCTACGACGGCGCGTCGCTGGTCAAGGATTATTTCGGCTGGGAAAGCGGCACGACCCCGTTCCGGATTTTCGCCGCGCTCCTGCTCTCCGCAATCGTGATCACAAGCATCTCCGTCTGGCATTACCGGCGCAACAAATCCTGATCGGAGATGGAACGAATATCCTATTCGCCCGAAACGCTTTTTCACGTCCTGACCCATTTCGAAACGGCGGACGAAGCCCTGCGCGACAGCCTGCGCCGGGCGGGATTTACCGACGAGGCGATCGACGGCCAGCTACGCATGCCCGGGTCCAAATTCCTCCGCACTTTCGCCCTTTCTCCGCAGGAAGCCGTCGCGCGGCTGCAACGGGATTTCCCCGAATCTTTCACCGCCCTGCACCCCGGAGCCGACGGCCGGGTGCGCCTGTCGTTCCGCTACGACGAACCCGTCGGGACGAGCGGACTGGCGGCAGACGCGGAGCTGACGCCCGCCGAGCGGGCTACGGTTCGCAACATCCTGCGCAACGGATGCCCTGTCCGCACGGTCCGCACCTCCCGCACGATCTCCACCGGAGCCTGCCAACTGATCCTCGAACGCACCGGAGAGGCCGGGTATGCCCTGCGCACGCTCTTTCCCGGGGAACTCGCCCCTCCCCTTCCCCTGCCGGGCGAAGCCCCCGATCCTTTCTGGGCGACGCATCTCCTCATCGAATTCAACTGAATCCGGCTGCAACCGGGGGCGGCATGCGCACCGGTTCCGAACCCGTTTTCCAAACAATGCGGGACAGATGCCGTGCATCGTGAAACAGATTTTTGATTTTAAGCCGGGGAGTTCCGTATATCGTGAAGAACGGGGCGGATGGATAGTACCTCAAGTACATTCCATTCGCCCCGTTCGAGGGATGTGCGGAAATAGCCGCTTACAAATCGGAAATCAAACCAGACCGGAGAATCCCATAAACGCCATGGCCAGAATCCCGGCCGTGATCAGCGCGATGGGAATGCCCTTGAACGCCTTGGGCACGTCCTCGAAATCGAGACGCTCGCGGATACCTGCGAAGAGCACCAGCGCGAGGGCGAAACCGAGGGCCGTGGCCACCGAATAAGTGACGCTCTGCAACAGGTTGAACTCCTTCTGGATCATCAGGATCGCGACGCCCAGCACGGCGCAGTTGGTGGTGATCAGGGGCAGGAAGATGCCCAACGCCTGATAGAGCGACGGCGAGAGCTTCTTGAGCATGATCTCGACCATCTGCACGAGGGCCGCGATCACGAGGATGAAGACAATCGTCTGCATGTAGACGATGTCCAGCGGCACGAGCACATAGGTCTGAATCAGCCACGCCACGACGGCCGCAATGGCCATCACGAAGGTTACGGCAGCTCCCATGCCCAGCGAAGTCTCGACTTTCGACGACACGCCCAGAAAGGGGCAGATGCCGAGGAACTGCGCCAGCACGACGTTGTTGACGAAGATGGCGCCGATGATGATTGCAAAATAGGAAAGCTCCATAACTATTTCTTGGCTAATTTGTTAAACAATACCATCAGATAGCCCAGCACCAGGAATGCCCCCGGGGCCAGCACGAAGATCAGCGGCGCGACGTCCGCAAAGCCGAGGTTGACGCCGAAGATGGCGCCGCTGCCCAGGATCTCGCGCACGGCGCCGATCACAGTCAGCGCCAGCGTGAAGCCCAGGCCGATGCCCACGCCGTCGAGAATCGAATCCAGCGGGGAGTTCTTCGAAGCGAAGGCCTCGGCGCGGCCGAGGATGATGCAGTTCACCACGATCAGCGGGATGAAGACACCCAGCGCTCCGTACAGCGCCGGCACATAGGCCTGCATCAGCATCTGGATGATCGTCACGAACGAGGCGATCACGACGATGAACGCCGGGATGCGGACCTTGTCGGGAATGATGTTCTTGATCAGCGAAATCACAAGGTTCGACATGATCAGCACGGCCATCGTCGCCAGCCCCATGCCCATGCCGTTTTCGGCCGAAGTCGTCGTACCCAGCGTGGGGCACATGCCCAGCACCAGCACGAACGTCGGGTTGTTCTTGACGATGCCGCTCGATATAATTTGCAGTTTATTCATTTTGACCTCCTTCCTGAGCCGCAGGCTCGTTGGTTTGTCCGGCGGCAGCCGTCGCTCCGGACGCCGTGTCGGTCGGGGCTTCGCCCGTCGCCACGCTCTTGTAAGCCATCCACGCGCGGTTGATCGCGTCGACATAGGCGCGCGACGAGATCGTTGCGGCGGTCAGCGCATCGACGTCGCCGCCATCCTTCGTCACGGCCAGCTTGCCGTCGACGAGCTTCTTCGATTCGAGTTTCCGTCCCTTGACGCTCGCAAGCAGGACGTTGCCCTCGTCGGCCATCTTGGTACCGAGACCCGGAGTCTCGGTCTGCTCCAACACGTTGACGTTCACGACTTCGCCCTCGGGCGTGAAGCCCACCATCAGGCGCACCACGCCGCCGAAGCCCTGCTTGGTCATCGACTGCACGGCATAACCGCTCACGCTGCCCCCGGCCGTCGCCGTGTAAACCGTGATCGGCATGTCGTCGATGGTCAGCTCCTCGGTCGTCGTGGCGTCGAACGCCGGGAGCACCTCGTTCAGGGCCGCCAGCGTCGCGGCTTCCTTGGCCGCCGCGATCGGCTCCACGGTAATCATATTGACGAAGCCCACTCCGGCCGAAGCCACGAGGGTGATGCCGAAGAGGACGGCCGTCATGTTCAAAAGTGTACTTTTCATGCTGTCACCTCCTCTTATTTCACGCCGAAGCGCTTGGGTTTGACATATTTGTTGATCAGGGGCACGCAGGCGTTCATAATCAGGATCGCAAACGACATGCCCTCGGGATAAGCGCCCCACAGACGGATGCACATGGTGATCAGTCCGATTCCCACGGCGAAGATCACGCCGCCCCGAACGGTCATCGGCGAGGTCGAATAGTCCGTGGCCATGAAGATCGCACCTAACATCGCGCCGCCCGCAAGGACATGGAATATACCGGCCCTCCACGCAGTCCCGAAGAGGTATCCCAGTTTATAACCGGCCGAACAGGTTCCGTCGGCAGCCTGCGGAAGCGCGTCGAACGACACGGAGCACATCGCAACCACCCCGGCGAACACAGCCATCGTCGCGAGCACCGTCACGGGAATGTGCCACGTGATCACGCGCCGCCACAGCAGGTAGACGAATCCGCACAGCAAGGCCGCAGCGGCCACCTCGCCCAGCGAACCGGGGATGTTGCCCAGCAGCATCTCCTGCACGCCGATGGCGCCGGGACCCGCCAGCCCCTGCTTCACGGCCGCCAGCGGCGTGGCGCCCGACAGAACGTCGAACGAGCCGTTCACGGGCAGCGGCCAGGTGGTCATCTGCACCGGATAGGCGATCAGCAGGAACACGCGTCCCACCAGCGCGGGGTTGAAGGGGTTCTTGCCCAGGCCGCCGAAGGTCATTTTGGCGACGGCGATGGCCACGAAGGCGCCCATCACGACGATCCACCAGGGAATCGACGCCGGGAGGTTGAAGGCAAGCAGCACGCCCGTCACCACGGCCGACCAGTTGCCGACGGTAGTCGCACCGCGGACCATGAATTTCTGAATCAGGTACTCGATCACCACGCACGACACCACGGAAAGGGCCGTAACGCGCAGCACGTCCAGTCCGAAGACCACCGTCGACACGACCAGCGCGGGCATCAGCGCGATCACGACGTCGCGCATGATCCGGGTCGTCGACTGGGCCGTCTGCACGTGGGGTGCGGGAGCCACAATGAGTTTATTAGCCATATCTATACTGTTTTTTCATTTACTTTTTAGGTGCAGCCGCTGCGCGTGCGCGGATCAGGCCCATCACGGTCTGCTTGCCGAGGCGCACCCAGTCCAGCAGCGGCAGATAGGCCGGACACGTCGACTGGCAGCAGCCGCACTCGATGCACGAGGTGATCATCAGCGCTTCCAGTTCGTCCCAGCCCTTCTTCTGGGTCATCTTCGAGAGGTAATAGGGTTCCAGTCCCATCGGACAGGCGGAGACGCACTTGGCGCACTTGATGCACTGCGTCGCCTCGCGGCGCTGTGCGTCGCGGCCCGACATGACGGTGATGCCCGAGCAGCCCTTCGTCACGGGCGAGTCGAGGTTCACCATCGCCCGGCCCATCATCGGACCGCCGTTGATCACCTTGCCCGCATCCCCGGGAAGGCCGCCCGCGGCCTCGATCAGCGCCGAGATCGGCGTACCCATGCGGGTCAGCAGGTTCTTCGGCTCCTTCACGCTCTTGCCCGTGACGGTCACCACCCGCTCGATCAGCGGTTTGTTCTTCAGCACGGCCTGATAGACGGCAACGGTCGTCGAGGCGTTGCACACCACGGCCCCCACGTCGATCGGCAGCGCGGGCGGAGGCGGAACCTGACGGCCCATGACGGCTGCGATCAGCTGCTTCTCACCCCCCTGCGGGTACATCACCTTCAGGGGTACGACCTCGATGCCCTTGTATCCGGCGGCGATCTTCGTCAGATGCGCGATCGCGTCGGGTTTGTTGTTCTCGATGCCGATATAGGCTTTCCCGACGCCCACGGCCTTCATCAGAATCGTGACGCCGACGACCAGTTCCTCGCCGTGCTCCAGCATCGTGCGGTGGTCCGACGTAAGATAGGGTTCGCACTCCACGCCGTTGATGATGACGCACTCGGCCTTCTTTCCGGGTGGAACCGAGAGTTTCACGTGCGTGGGGAACGTCGCTCCGCCCATGCCGACGATGCCGGCGTCCTTGATCTTGGCGATGATCTCCTGCGCCGAGAAGGAGCAGACCTTCACCAGCGCCTCCGAACGGTC
Source organism: Alistipes sp. AF14-19 (assembly GCF_003461645.1). Taxonomy (NCBI): domain Bacteria; kingdom Pseudomonadati; phylum Bacteroidota; class Bacteroidia; order Bacteroidales; family Rikenellaceae; genus Alistipes; species Alistipes sp. AF14-19. The sequence goes on along the minus strand of NZ_QTXM01000008.1, from coordinate 84,385 downwards.
GATGCCCTCGGCCCAGTCGTCGCCCTCGCGCTTGATGGTGATCATCATCTGGCGCAGGCCCTGGCCGTTGACGACCATATCGACAGCCGTCACCGTACCCGAAATCGGGGAGTGGATGTTCGCCGACATGAAACTGCCGGCTTCGGCGATGAGCTGGCCCGTGAGCACCCGATCGCCTTTGGCGACCTTGGCCACCGCCGGGGCGCCGATGTGCTGTGCGAGGGGAATCGTCACCACATCGGGCAGCGGCAGCACCTCGATCGGTTTGGCGCAGCTCAACTTATTTTCCGACGGATGGACTCCGCCCATTGGAAATGTTCTCATAGATATAGTAAGGTTCTATTTTTATGCTTCTGCTTCGAAAAACCTGTTTCGTTTTTCCTTATCCGCAGGTCGTGATCGCGGCGCAACGCCGCGTTTATACATTTGACCCACCTCTAAATCCCCGCCTTGACGGGAACTTATCGCCCGCGACCGGATTGTCAACCGGAATGCGGATGGAAAAGTCTCAACTCGTCTCTTTCAGTTTTCAACTTTCGGCGCAGCCCCGGCCTTCGGAGCGGCGGGTGTTGCCGGTGTTGCCGGAGCCTTCGGGGCTTTGGGCAGCGGGTCCATGCCGACGAGCCGGATGGCTCCCGTAGGACATTCGTTCACACACTTGCGGCACAGCTTGCACTTCTGCGGGTCGATGTAGGCGAGGTTGTTCTCCACGGTGATGGCATCGAAGGCGCATACTTTCACACACTTGCCGCAGCCGATACATCCGGCCTTGCAGGCCTTCATCACCACGGCGCCCTTGTCCTTCGACACGCACGACACGTACACCGCACGGTTCTTGGGCCATTTCTTCCGCAGTTCGATGATCATTTTCGGACACGCCTTCACGCAGGCGCCGCAGGCCGTGCACTTGTCGGCGTCGACCTCCGGAAGTCCCGTTTCCGGGTTGATGTGAATGGCGTCGAAGGCGCAGACCGCGACGCAGTCGCCGAAGCCCAGACAGCCGAACGCGCAGCCCGTCTCGCCCACATAGAGCGACGAAGCCACGGCACACGACTTGGCCCCGTTGTACTCGTTGGTGCGGGGACGCTTCTCGCACGTGCCGCCGCAGCGGACGGTCGCCACTTCGGGCTGCTTTTCGGCAGCGGCCTTTCCGAGGTATGCAGCCACGGCTTTCATACAGTCGCCGCCGCCCACGGGGCAGAAGAGCGCCGAGATGTCGTCGCGCTTCACGAGCGCGTCGGCCATGCCCCGGCATCCTGCGAATCCGCAGCCGCCGCAGTTGGCCCCGGGGAGCATCTTCTCCACCTCGTCGATCCGCGGGTCCTCCTCGACCCGGAATTTCCGGGCCACGAAATAGAGGATTACCGCCGAGAACACTCCCAGCGCACACAGCGTCAGGATCGTGTAAAGTAATACTTCCATCAGATTTTTGTTATTGTAAATTGAATTGTGTGTTCGATTTTCCGCCGGAAGAGCCACAGCGCGAAATAATAAACGCCCACGCCCGCAATAGCGGCGAGGGCGCCCGCACCTTCGCTCCATCCGGCGACGGCGATCGTCCCGACCAGAACGGCCAGCAGGACGGCCAGCGCACCGACATAGGCCAGCACGACGGCGCGTACGCCGGCACTCCGCCGCACGCCGACCATCACCTCCCTGCCGGCGGCATACTGCCCGGCCTCGGGGGTCGCCACGGCGACGATCTTGTCCTGCGCCTCGGCCAGGCCGCACGCCTGGCGGGCCTTGCAGGTTCCGCAGGCGCTCCGGGAGGTGATCCTCACATAGACCGTGTCGCGCTCCGTGCGTTCCACCACGCCGCAGTGTTCGATCAAATCCGCCACGCCCTAATCTCCGTATTTGTTGGTGAGGGGCATCAGCCGCTCATGTCCGAACGTGCACGACGAGAGCCGCAGCACGGGCGGAAACTGGTAGCGTTTCTTCTCGTTGCGCATGATCATGCCGTGAATTTTCTCCACCACCTCCGAGTCGAAGCCCGCGTTGACGATCTCCTCGCGGTGCTGCCCCTCCTCGATCATGCGGAACAGGATGGCGTCCACCACCTCGTAGGGCGGCAGAATGTCGCTGTCCTTCTGTCCGGGATGCAGTTCCGACGAAGGTTCCTTGGTCAGGATGCTTTCGGGAATCGGGTTGCCCTGCGTCCGGTTGATATAGCGTGCCACGTCGTACATTTCGCTCTTGTAAAGGTCGCCCGTGGGGCTGAAAGCGCCTGCCGTGTCGCCGTACAGGGTGCAGAGCCCCAGTGCGTTCTCGCTCTTGTTCGAGGAGTTCAGCAGGATGTAGTCCGTTTTGTTCTGGAGGGCCATCAGCAGCACCGTGCGGATACGCGTCTGGATATTCTCCTCCGTGGCGTCGAACTCCGTGCCGCCGATGACCGGCTTGAGGGTGTTCACCACGCTGGTATAGATTTCCGAGATCGGAATGACGTTGTATTCGATGCCGAGGTTGCGCGCCAGCTCCTTGGCGTCCTCCACCGACTCGAGGGACGAGAAGGGCGAGGGCATCAGCAGCGCGCGGACATTCTCCGCCCCCAGCGCATCGGCGGCGATCGAGGCCACCACGGCCGAGTCGATGCCGCCCGACAGGCCGATCGAAGCCTTCCGGTAGCCGTTCTTGCGGAAGAAGTCCCGCAGTCCGCAGCGTGCCGCCTCGTAGACCAGACGCGTGCGGTCGTTGTAGGTCGAGGGGATCGAGATCGGCCGGGCGGACGCCTTCGTATCGAAAATCTGGAAATCCTCCTCGAAATTCTTCATCATCAGCACCAGTTCGCCGCGGCTGTTCAGCGCGCCCGACGTGCCGTCGTAGACGATGTCGGTCGAACCGCCCACCTGATTGACCAGCACGAGATTCTTGCTCTCGACGAAAGCCAGGTTGCGCATCATCTCGTAACGGTAGGTCATGGTTCCCTTGCCGTATTTGCGGGCGTTGATCGAGATGACCGTTTCGACCGACTGGTCGAAGTCGCGCTCGCGGCTCAAATCGTCGCCCACGATGATCGCGCACTTATGGCCCTTGATCGTGGCGTATTCATAGCCTTTCGAAGGGACCAGGAAACCCATTTCACGGCGCGCCGTGATGTATTTCTTGCCGATGTAGCGCAGCACCTTGCGATCCTGGATCAGCGCCGCGGCGCTGATCGTGCCGTCCGCCGTGAGGATCGGAAGACCGACGATGGCGGCGATGCCGTCGCAGCACGAGGCTATTTCGACCAGAGCGTCCTCGCAGAGTTCGAGGAAGGTCGTCTTGCGCAGCAGGTCGAAGGCGGGGGTTCCGCTCACGGCCTGTTCGGCGAAAATCACCAGGTCGGCATGCTGCGCTTTCGCCTTGTGAATGGAGTCGATGATCTTCGAGGCATTGCCGTCCACGTCTCCGATCGTGTAATTCAGCTGAGCTATGGCTATTTTCATGCGAATAATTTAAGTCCGGAAATTACAACTTTGCAAAGTTAAGGATTATTTGCAAAAGTCGGAAAGATTTTCGATGTTAATAAATTAACATTCCCGCATTTACAAAAATATTTAAAAACAAAAAAGGCTCCCGGTTTTCCGGAAGCCTTTTCGCTGTTCGTATCGTCTCTATTCCTGCGTTTCGTCGGGATCGGCGACGAGGATGCGGCCGCAGTATTCGCAGATAATGATCTTCTTGCCCTGGCGGATGTCCACCTGACGCTGGGGCGGGATGCGGTTGAAGCAGCCTCCGCAGGCGTCGCGCTTGACGGTCACCACCGCCAGTCCGTTGCGGACGTTGCGGCGGATGCGGTCGTAAGCCGCCAGCAGACGCTCGTCGATCTTCTCCTTGACACGCTCGCCCTGTGCGGCGTATTCCGCCACCAGCGGAGCCGTCTCGGCCTCGATGCCCTCCAGTTCGGCCTTCTTGGCCGCGAGGTCGGCAGCGCGCTCTACGGAGAGGTTCTCGACCTCCTCCAGCTGGAGTTTCTTGGCCTTCACGCCGGCGGAATACTCCTTCAGGCGCTTCTCGGCCAGCTCGATTTCAAGCTCCTGATACTCGATCTCCTTGGTGATGGCGTCGAACTCGCGGTTGTTGCGCACGTTGTTCTGCTGCTCCTTGTAGTTGCCGATCATGATTTTAGCCTGGTCCACCTCGCGCTTGCGCTGCTTGGTCAGCGTGTTCAGCTCCTCGATCTCGGCGTTGATGTGTTCGATGCGGGTCTTCATCCCGGCCATCTCATCCTCGAGGTCCTGAACCTCGAGAGGCAGTTCGCCTTTCACCTTGTTGATTTCGTCGATCTTGCTGTCGATCTTCTGCAGCTCATAGAGCGCCATGATCTTCTCCTGCATCGAATAATCGACGTCGGCCGTCTTCTTTTGCGTTGCCATATGTTGTCTTTATAGTTTAGACTTAAACCAGATAGTTTACCGGATTGCGCGAGCGTTCACTCTTGCGAACCGCAAAGGTACATAAATTTTTCGATAAAATATCAAATATTAATTGAATTGCGCAATATTCGCTTTCGAAATGACCTATATCCGCCACCGTGAGGGCCTTGTCGGGCGTCATGAAGTCGTTGTACTTCATGTCGGCGGTGATGTAGATGTCGGCCCCGGCACGGCGCGCTTCGCCGATCAGCGAGGCCCCGGCCCCGGTGCAGACCGCCACGCGGCGCACCCCGGATGTCGCTATGTCACTGTACCGTACGACGCTCACCTCAAGCCGCCGTTGGATGATCCGCATAAACTCCACGGTGTCAACAGCTTCCGGCAGTTCGCCCACGACGCCGAACCCCGCGCCGTCCCCGGTCTCCGAAGGCTGGAGAACCCGAAGGTTCCCCACGCCCAGCATTTCGGCCAGCCGCCAGCTCATGCCCCCGGGGGCGCTGTCGAGGTTGGTGTGGCAGGCGTAGAGCGCGATCCGGCTGCGGATGGCCCGCTCGACGCACCGCTCGACGGGATCAGCCGAGTTGAACCGCTTGAGCGCGCGGAAGACGATCGGATGATGCGTGATCACCAGATCGCACCCTTCGGCTTCGGCCTCGTCCAGCACCTCTTCGGTAACATCCACGGCCAGCAGGGCCTTGTGCACCTCGTCGTCGGGGCGGCCGACGATAAGTCCCGCATTGTCATACGATTCCTGCCACTCAAGTGGGGCAAAGCGTTCGATGACGTCGGTTATTTGTCTGATAATCATATGAGTTAATTATATTATACAGCATTCAGGAGTTCTTCGCCGCCTGCACCTGTGCTTTTAGCCGGTCTGTCGCTTCGCGGCATTACGCCCCGCCGGGGCGGGGGCTTGCGAAGACGGCGGCACGCCGTGAATACGCCCGGTAAAGCCGCGAATTCTTGAACAATACCCCGCGCGGATCGAGAGCGTCTTTACGGACAATGCTCAAAATAAGGATTGTTCGTAAAACGCGAACAGCTCTTTGGTTTCGGCCTCCTCCTTCTTGCGGCGGGGCCTGCGGACGCTGCGTTTGACGGCAGGCTGCGCCGAGGAATCCCCGGCGGCTTTCCCGGCGGCTTTCCCGGCGGCATCGTCCGACGGTTCGTCGATCTTCACCACGGCCTTGGCCCGGCGGCGGCGCACGGGCGTTTCGGCGGCGGCAGCGGTATCAGCGGCGGCAGCAGCGGAGGCATCGACATCGGTCATATCGGCATCCGAAGCAGTCACGATCTCACCCTCCCCGGCTTTCAGGTCCTCGCGAACCTCGACCAGCAGGGCGCGGATACGCTGCAACCGCTCCATCAGTTCGGCATCACGGTCCACGCCGCTCTCGGAGGGCGCCTTCCGGAGCGCCTTCTTGGCCCCTTCGAGCGTCATGCCGCGCTCCTTGACCAGGTGGTAGATCATCTTGAGGTTCTCGACGTCCTCCGGCGAGAAGAGGCGGTTGCCTTTCTTGTTGCGCTTGGGGCGGAGAATGCTGAACTGCGACTCCCAGTGGCGGATCAACGACGTGTTGACGTCGAACATCTCGGCCACCTCGCCCATCGAATAAAAAAGTTTATCGGCCATATCTATTGTTTTATAATTCGCAATGAGCTGGGATACAGGTTATTAACCCGTGCGCCGATCCGTTTGGCGAATCCCAGCGCACGCCCCCGCGAGCAGACGAGGTTCATCCCCTCGGCCAGCCCTCCGGCGGCGATGTCCTGCCGGCGCAGGAAGCGCAGCGTCTCTTCGTCGTCCAGTTCCGCCGCAGGCAGCGCCCCGCGGTTCATCCCATCGAAAAAAGCCAGCGCGGGATCGGGTTTCAGCACTCCCTTGAACACCTGCCCCAGCGCCACGCCCGAATAGATCACGGGCAACGCCTCGGAGAGCGTCCGCACGGCGTCGGCCTGCGCGGCGTACCATGCATAGCAGGTGTCGGCCACCGCTGCGAAGTGCATACCGCCGGGATTCCGCACCCAGCGGGCCAGTTCGCCGGCGGTCTTCCGGTCCACGGCCGCAAATACCGTGCGACGCGCCTTCGGCGCGCGCACGCGCCCCCCGGCGTCGAACGATTTGCGGGCCACGGCGGCGAAGAACCCTTCGCCGCAGGTCCGGTGGGGATAGAACCGGAACGTGCGGAACGCTCCGACACGCCCGCAAACGATGCCCCACGCATCTTCCACAGCCGTTTCTTCCGACTCGGCGATCTCGTCGCCGGCCCACGCCGCCATCCGCTCCAGCGCGCCTTCGTCCTCGTCGCGGTTGAACGTGCAGGTGCTGTACACGAGCGTGCCGCCCGGCCGCAGCGCCCGCCACGCCTCGCGCAGGATTTCATCCTGCCGCGCGGCGCACTGTTTCACGTTGCCTTCGCTCCATTCGCCGCGGGCGTCGGGGTCCTTGCGGAACATCCCCTCGCCCGAGCAGGGGGCATCGACGGCCACCACGTCGAACCACGCCTCGAAATCGCCCAGCGCACGCGGCTCGCAGGTCGTGACGGCCACGTTGCCCGTACCCCACTTGCGCACGTTGTCCGCCAGCACCGAGGCGCGGCGGCGGTCGATCTCGTTGGCGACGACCAGCCCGTCGGGTCCGGCCAGCGAGGCGTAGAGCGTCGTCTTGCCGCCCGGAGCTGCACACAGGTCGAGGATGCGCGCCCCTTCGGTGCGGACCGCAGCGAGCAGGTGTCCCACGAACTGCGACGAAGCCTCCTGGACATAGTAGGCCCCGGCATGGAAGTCGGGATCGAGCGTGAAGGAGGGACGCACGGCGAGGTAACGCCCGTCGCGGCTCCACGGCACGCGCCCGGCGATCGCCAGAGCGGGAAGCCCCGCAGCCTCCGGAACGGGAAGCCCGGCGTCAGGTCCGGCGGGAAGCGTGTCCGCCCCGGTCTTGGCAGGGTTCAGCCGCACCGATACCGGCGGCTCCGCGTCGAGCGCCGCGCAGAGGGCCGCGCCCTCCGTCCCGCCGAGGTCGCGCAGGACCCGCTCCACGAATTTCGCAGGCAGCGTCATGCGCTATTTCTTCGCTTTGAGCGCGTCGAGGCGCGCGCAGATCCGTTCCAGCACCGCAGGGTTCGAGACGAAATCCTCGTGGTCCTTGTCCACGACGAGCACCTCGCCCTCGTAAATGGTGTCGATCCAGTGGTTGTATTTGTTGTTCAGCCGCTTGAGGTACAGTTCGTCGATGTTCATTTCGTACTCGCGGCCGCGCTTGCGGATCTGCGAAATGAGCGTCGGGACGCTCGCCTTGAGGTAGATCAGCAAGTCGGGTTTGGGAATGAGCGTCGTCACCAGCCGGAAAATCTTCATGTAGGTCTCGATGTCGCGCGTGGCCATCAGCCCCATTTCATGCAGGTTGTCGGCGAAGATGTGCGCATCCTCGTAGATCGTGCGGTCCTGGAAGATCACCCCCGACTTGCAGTCGGAGATCATGTCCATCGTCTGCTGGATGCGGCTCCCGAGGAACGAAATCTGAAGATTGAACGCCCAGCGGTTCATATCCTCGTAGAAGTCGCCGATATAGGGATTGTCGCACTCCTCGAGGTAGCACTTGGCGTCGTAGCGCTTCGTAAGGATCTGGGTAAGCGTCGTCTTGCCGCTCCCGATGTTTCCGGCTATGGCTATGTACATGGCAGTATAGGTGTTATTTTACGTTTCTCATTCGTTTTCCGGTCTCCGAAGCGCATATCCCGCCGCCTTCGGCCTCGTTTTACAAGCCTGACTCTACCCGGCTAAAAGCCGGGATTCAGGGGCGATGCAAAGTCACTGCATCCGGACTCAATTCCACGCTTCCATTCCCAAAAGCCGTTTCTTAAACGGCCCTCGGGAGGGGCTTCTCGCAGCGCGGCCAAAATGCGGACAGACAGCCTCAAAGGGTCTGTTCGGTCTGAAAAGCCAGTATCTCGTCGGCCACGCGGCGGTCGTTCACCAGCCGCGGAACCTTGTTTTTACCCCGCGCGCGCATCCACGCGAGGAACCGCCCCCGCTCCACAACCGTCAGACGCTGGCGTTCGAGCGTGGTCCGCCGCTTGGCGTCGTAGTCCGAATTGACGGCCCGCAACTCCCCGTCGAGCGCCTCGGCGAAACGTTCGAGGCTGTCCGGCTCGCGTTCGAACTCCACGATCCACTCGTGCGCGCCCCGTTCGCGGAGCGACATGTAGCACGGCGCGACGCTGTATTCGCTCACGACGGCCCCCGTCTTCCGGCAGGCGGCCAGCAGCGCATGCTCGGCGTTGTCGACGATCAGCTCCTCGCCGAAAACGTTGATATACTGCCGCGTGCGGCCCGCGAAGCGGATGCGGTAGGGATTCGTCGAGGTGAATTCCACCGTGTCGCCGATCTCGTAACGCCACAGGCCGTTGTTCGAGGTGATCAGCACGGCGTAGACCTTGCCGCACTCCACGCCTTCGAGCGGCACGATCTGCGTCCCGCTGCGGAACTCGAAGAAGGTTCCGTAATCCAGCATCAGCAGCATGTCGCTGCGCGACGGGTCGTCGGCCATGGCGAAGAATCCCTCCGAAGCGTTGTAGGTCTCCATGTATTTCATCTTCTCCGAAGGGATCAGCTCCTCGAACGACGTCCGGTAGGGCGCGAACTCCACGCCTCCGTGGGCGAACATCTCCAGCCGGGGCCACACCTCCAGCAGATTTTTCCGGCCCGTATACTCCAGCACGCGGCGCATCAGCGCGAGGTTCCATGACGGGACGCCCGCAAAGGCCGTGATCGGTTCGCCGACGCACTGGCGGCAGATGGCGGCGCACTTCTCGTCGAAATCGGGAATGATCGCCGTCTCGGTCCGCGGCGCCCGGAACCAGCCGCTCCAGAAGGTCGTCTCGTGGATCAGCAGCGCCGAGAGGTCGCCGACCAGGTTGCGGCCCTCGCGGCTGCACGACCCGCCGAGCGTCAGGGTCTTGCCCTCGAAAACGCGGGTCTTCGGATTGTTGGCCGAAAAGACCGTCGCCACGTCGCGCATGCCCAGCGTATGGTTCCACCACAGCGACTCCATCGTCACGGGAATGTATTTGCTCCTGTCGGAGGTCGTGCCCGACGAACGGGCGAACAGCGACACCCGACCCGGAGCCGTGACGCTCCGCACGCCCTCCATCATCCGTTCGATATAGGGCTTGAAGGTCTCATAGTCGAAAGTCTCCACCTGCGACTGGAACCGCTCCACCGAACGGATATGCCGCAGGTCGTAGCGGTCGCCGAACTCCGTGAAGCGTCCCCGGCGCAGCAGCTGCCGGAACATCCGCGCCTGCGTCTCGACAGGACGGCGGCGAAAACGGTCGATGGCCCGCTCGCGCTGCGAGAACCAGGCTTTGAGAATTATGTTTCGAAAAGACATGATGCGCTGCAATTCAGAATTGTGAATTCTGAATTGTGAATTCTTAATTAAAATAATACCCTACCTTCCCCACCGAACCGGGCATGGCGAAGACCACCACGCGGTCGTAGGGGATTATTTCCATGTTGTCGACGGCGATGAAAACCTTGTCGCCGCGGACGATGCCGCCGATGATCGTATCCTCCGGCAGCCCGAGGTCCTTGATCCGCACCTTCGTGGCCGGGGAGTTGGGTTTCACGATGAACTCCAGCACCTCGGCGTCGCTCCCCGTCAGGCATTTGATGGCCTGCACGTCGGTCGACATCGTGAAGCGGAAAATGTTCGACGCGGTAACCAGCTTCTTGTTGATGATCGTGTCGATGCCGATCGACTCGGCGAGGTTTATGTAATTGAGATTCTCGACCTCGGCGATCACCTTCTTGACCCCCATGCGCTTGGCGAGCATCGCCGCCAGGATGTTGGTCTCGCTGCGCCCCGTCACGGCAACGAAGGCGTCCATGTTCGAAAGCCCCTCCTCCATCATCGCCTCGGTGTTGCGGCCGTCCTCGTTGATGATCAGCGTCTTGTCGAGCGTCTCGGCCAGCCGGTAGGCCTTCTCGGCGTTGTAGTCGATCAGTTTGATGTTCACCTCGTCCTGCAACTCGGTGGCGATGCGGATGCCGATGCGCGAACCGCCGAGGATCATCATGTTCTTGATCTCGATGTTCGACTGGCCCGAAAACTCCATCACCTCCCGCACGGCGTCCTGACGCGCGATGACATAGATCACGTCGCCCTCCATGAACTGTTCGCCCTCGCGCGGAATGATCGTCTGCCCGCCGCGCGTGATGGCCACCGTGCGGTAGCTCAACGGGGCCTGGTCATCGTCGAAGCCCGTGAGCACCTCCCCCACCAGCGGCGAGGCCGGTTCGAGGCGGAAAACCACGAGCGAGAGTTTGCCGCTCGAAAAATCGACGTACTCCGTGGTCGAAGTGTGTCCCAGCAGGTTGATCACCTCGCGGGCCGCGACCTTCTCGGGGTAGAACAGGTAGTCGATGCCCATGTCGATGAACATCTCCTTGTTGTTGGGTTCGAGGTATTCGTTGTTGTCGATGCGGGCGATGGATTTCCGCGCACCGAGCTTCTTGGCCAGCATCGCCGCCACGACGTTGTCGTTCTCCTCGTGGTTGACGGCGATGAACAGGTCGCATTTGCGCACCGAAGCCTCGCGCAGCACGGCGAAGGTCGTCGAGTCGCCCTCGACGGTGATCACGTCGGCCAGACTGCCCACCTCGGAGAGCAGCTTCTGGTCGCTGTCGATGATGGTGATGTCGTGGCCGTTGCCGCTGAGCATACGGGCCAGGTGACTGCCCATCTCGCCGGCACCCGCTATCACGATTTTCATAGTTGCGTCTGTTTAGTCAGCACAATACGTCGCCCGGAAGGTCCGGGCAACATTTTTGCAATTTATCTTACAAATGTATACATTTGTCCCCGAAACCCCAAATTTCGGGTAGTAAAAAAACGGAATCCTATGCCAACGTGGTTAATCCTCCTGCTTTGCGCCATACTCGCCGTCGGGCTGTTCGTACTGGGCATGTCCCTCACGCTGATGATCAAGGGGCACAACATCGACTCGGAAATATCGACCAATAAAAACATGCAGAAACTCGGCATCAAATGCGCCGTGCACGAGACGCGCGAGGCGGACGGCGGAGCCGACTGCTCCGACGGACAGGGCGTCGCGGGCTGCTCGGGCAACTGCGGCGCCTGCGACATCGAGCATATCAGCAAGAATTCATAGGAGAGACCCGAAAAGCAGACAGGCATTCGCCGGTCCGATCCCGGCCAACCGCTGCTGCAAATACCGCCGCAGGCGGCAGAGGCGACGATCGAACGCAACCGGCGCAGAACGAAAACCGGCTCGCAAAACCACCTATATCTTCGAGAACTTCGACCGGCAGACGAACCACGGATTGCGGAGGTCCTCCTCGTTGTAGAGCAGCTCCCGGCCGTCGGGAAGCGTACGGGTGCTGCCGCCGGCCTCGGCGAGAATCAGCTCCCCCGCCGCCGTGTCCCACTCGTAGGTGTGCGTCGTGCGGACGTAGTAGTCGACGCGGCCTTCGGCCAGCAGGCAGAATTTGTAGGAACTGCCCTGCTCGACGATCTCCAGATCGGGGTGCCGCTCGCGAAGGCGGGCGACATGCTCACGGGTCTCGGGCGTCTGGTGCGAACGCGAAAGGGCCACGCGCGGATGGTCGTGAGGCCCCTCCCCGGCCAGCGGCAGCGGCGTCCAATTGCGGACGATCTCGTCGTAGGTATACTCCGCGGCGGCGTCCGGCGCGATATGCTCCTTGAGGTACGAACCCGAATCGCGGCCCGCAATGTACATCTTTTCGAAATAGGGAACATAAATAACCGCCCCCATGCAGACGTTATTCTCCATCAGGGCGATGTTGACCGTAAATTCGTTGTTGCCTTTGATAAATTCGACCGTGCCGTCCAGCGGATCGACCAGCCAGTAAAGCTCCCAGTTGCGGCGCTCTTCGTAGCGCATCTTCCGACCCTCTTCCGAAAGGATCGGGATACGTGTGGGACCGAGGTACTCGCGGATGGTCTTGTGCGCGACGCGGTCGGCCAGCGTGATCGGGGTTTTGTCGTCTTTGAGACTTATATCGTAATCGTCGAGATTCTTGTAAACGCGCATGATCGAGGCTCCGGCTCTGACTGCCGCATTGAAAAGCGGCGGCAGCAGATACATTCTCACCTTGTCGTTAATCATCGTAACTCGTATTTTGGGATCGGTAATTTTTATTGCCATGGTAAAGGTAACAAGAATTTATGATAACGAAAAATTTTCAGTGCCTTAATAGTGTCCGAAAAGGCGTCTCCATGCCGTGAGGCCTCCCGGGGCCGAAAAGGCCGTTCCGCCCGCGAGCCGCGCGGCGCACTCCCTGCCGGCCCATACCAGCGCGAGGGTCGCGAGCGCGGCGGCGGAGGTCCACCACCCCGCAGCGGCCGCGGCGGCGAAAGCCGCGGCAAGCGACGCTGCCGCCAGTCCGCGCAGCCGTCCCGGCATTCGGACCCCGGAGCGCGGCGCGGCAAGCAGGGGTTCCCACAACATCCTCCGCCGGCAGCGGGGAATCCCCCGCAGCGGGCGCATCCCGAAACCGCCCGCCGCGACCACCGCCTCGCGGCTCAACAAGGCGGCGGGTTCGCCCAGGGGCGAGCGTATGAGGTCGAGGCTTCCCGGCCGGCCTTCGCCCAGTTCGGCGACGAGCCGCTCGACGCTTCCGGGCAGCAGGAAACATCCTGCGCGAACGGGCAGCAGGTAATCGTAGGTGGCCACCGACGCCGCGGCGTCGAAATCGCCCGCCTCCGAATCCCGCGCCCGGTCGACGAGCACCAGCCGCCGGAAACACCGCCTGCGCGAACGCCCCAGCGCACGGACGCCCGAGACTTCGAGTTCGCCCGAACAGACCCACTCGACGCGGATCATGCGGTAGCGCGCCGTCAGCGCGGCGAATTCCGCGGCGTGGCGGCGGGCGTCGAGCACCACGATCACCTCGTAACGCGAGTATTCGGGGGAGAGGAGATTTTCAATCTGCGCCGCATCCGTCACGCCGCTGCACAGGACCGAGATGCCGATGCCGTCGGGGGCGTCGCTGGAAGCCCTGCGCACGGCGTTCAGCAGCAGTCGTTTGCTGCGGGCGCGGGAGATCAGCGGCAGCAGCGCGCCCACGCATGCCGCCGTCGCAGCGAACAGCAGGAGAAGGATCGGCTTCATGCCAGGCTGCGTTTATAGGTTTGCACGAGCGATTCGTAATAGGGACGCTCGCGCTCGTCGAGCAGCCGCCGGAGCGGTCCCGGGGAATAGCCCTCGGCGACGACATAGCGCAGCAGGGCCTTGCGCTCGGCGGGAGGCATGGCCGACAGCCGCCCGGAAACGGCCCGCCGCGTCAGCGGACGGCGCAGCGCGCAGAGCGTATAGAGCGCTTCGCGCACCAGTTCCGGGTCTTCGTCCCCGGACACGATGCGCAGCAGGAGCCGCTCGGCCTCCTCGATGCCGAACTGCCGCACGATGTTCAGCCCCACGATCCGCAGGTTGCGGCTTGGAGACCCGATGAGGGGTTCGTAGGCGATCGGCAGCATCCCGCGCCGCAGGACGGCCATGATCTCCCCCACTTCGCAGGCCGAAAAGGGTTCGGGGTATTCGGCCATCAGCCGCAGGGCCGTCGAGGGATCGGCCGCAAGCCGCACCATCAGCGACTGGAAACGCACATAGCGGTTGCGGCTCGCGGCATAACGCGCGGCGCAGTCCGCCGCGGCTGCGCCGACGGGCAGGCGAGAGAGCAGCAGCAGGCAGCGCGCCCGGCGGTAGCCCCGGGAGCGGGCCGTGCGGCGGAGCAGCCAGGCGTCGAGTCCGTACTCCGCAACGATGCGCCGCAGGGGCGCGGCGTCCAGTCCGTAGGTGACGCCGGCAAGTCCGGCGACGGTCTCGACGAGCAGCAGCCGGGCACCGGCACGACGGATCATCGGAAACCGCGGCGCGGGGCCTTCGCCCGCAAGCAGGTAAAGCATCACGATACGCAGGTATTTCGCGCGCAGAGCGGCGTCGCGGCAGCGCCGCCTCCGGGCGTGGAGTTCGGCCGCGCCGAGCAGCGACAGCAGGGCGAACGTCCCAGCCGCCGCAAACATCGCATAGAGCATCAGAAGCGTTTCGGTCATAACTGTCGGTTCAAGGCGTTGGCGATCTTCGTCCGCAATCGCTGAAGGCTCACGGGAAAGGTCATGTACTGGTCGACGCCGCACTCCAAGAGGCTCAACACCGTCTGTTCGGCCTGCTGCCACGCCACGACGTAGACCAGCGGCCGTCCGAGACCGGCGGGGCGCAGCGTGCGCACCACGTCGCAGCCCGTGAAGAAAGCCGAAGTCCCCACGACGACGACCAGGTCGAACAGCATGCGCCGGACCATGCGCTGCATGTCGGGAACATCCGATGCACAGCGCACGTCGGCCTGCATGTCGGCGAGCGAAAGCCGGATCACGTCGCGCAGGAACTCCTCGTCGGAAACAATCAATATTCGGTGCATGTCCTTCCGCCGGCTTTGCCGGCAGCGTCTGCCGCGCCCAAAACCGTGCCAGAGGCGCACCGGGGCAAAAAAAATTGCAGGATGTGTTGTTTATAAGATAAATATGCGTATATTTGCACTCCGAATTTATGTTCAAATACATAATCGACTTAAATGTACGTTATAGTAGAGATTGCAGGTCAGCAATTTAAAGCTGAAAAAGGTCGGAAACTTTATGTCCACCGTCTTCAGGGCGAAGAAAATTCGTCCGTAAGTTTCGACAAAGTCCTGCTCACAGACAACGACGGTCAGGTTAAAGTCGGCGCACCTGTAGTGAAAGGCGCCGCAGTGAAGTGCAAGATCTTGAAGCATCTGAAGGATGACAAGGTTCTGGTGTTCAAAAAGAAACGTCGCACGGGCTACCAGAAGTGCAACGGACACCGCCAGTACCTGACGCAGATTCTCGTCGAGGAAATCGTTGCATAACCTTTAAAAACTGAATCAACATGGCACACAAGAAAGGTGTAGGTAGTTCGAAGAACGGCCGTGAGTCGGAAAGCAAGCGACTCGGCATCAAACTGTTCGGCGGTCAGTTCGCAAAGGCGGGCAACATCATCGTTCGCCAGCGCGGCACGGTGCACAACGCCGGTGAAAACGTAGGCATGGGCAAGGACCACACGCTCTTCGCTCTCGTCGACGGAACAGTAGAATTCTGCAAGAAGGGCGAAGGAAAATCGTACGTAAGCGTTTCCCCGCTCAGCGAGTAAACAAAACAACGAAAACGATAAAAAGCGGTCTCCGTGAGGGGCCGCTTTTTTCGTGTGCCTGTTATCAATGAAAAATCGGGGACGGAAACCTTCCGCCGGGTGAAACTTTAGTATGTAGTGACGTATTGGCCGTCGGCCCGTCCCCGAAAAAAAGGGGCGGCGGATGGGACTCCTGTCGGAGATCTCTCCAGTGTGACGCCTCTATACACCCGTCGTTCGGAAACGAACGGCAAAAACAGGAATCCCCCGGGAAGAATGTTATCTGTGACGCCTAAATCACAGCCGCCGCCCCTAAAATCCAACCGAGACGGCAGCACGGGGATTTCGTCAGAAATCCCGACCGTGATGCAACGGCGGACGCCGCCCCGGAATAATGACCGCGCGGCTTTGTTTCCAGCAAAAAAGCGCAAGTCGGTCCCTCTCAATGCAGGCTTCAAGGAGCCGGAACAGGAAAATCGTCCCGTGCCCATGCCTGCCCCACCACGAAGTCGAGGCATAACACAGGACCGACAGCAACCATACCCGGATCAAACAGTCTCCTGATGAAGTTCCCCGATCAGCCAGAGGGATAAAGAGTTGTTTACCTTTGTTTATTTGTACAAATATAAACAAAAATTCCGTTTCGACAACGTCTGAAGCCAAACAGAATAACATTGATCTCCTTTTGGCACACATATGCGGCCGATTCAGCGCATATCCGGACAAAAGCGGGTTTGCCGGAGAGGAATCGACCCGCGCAGCGGCTGTTTGCGGTCGGCGAGTTGTGATGGCGGGCTGTGGCGGCAGACGGAGAGTGGCGAATAACAAGCGGCGGGCGAACAGTAGGCACAGGCAACAAGCGGCGAACGGCGAGCGGCAAACAGCGAACAGCGGACAGCGGACAGCGAACAGCGGACAGCGAACAGCGAACAGCAAAAGGTGGATGAGAGAAAACCGGTGACCGGCGGTGCGCTGCGGACTTTTTGCAGGGCCGCGAAGGATGCGGCGACCGGGCTTCGGAAATTGCCGAATTTAACGTATCTTTGTACCATGCGGCGGAAAAACGAACGATATAACGAACCTGTGGTCCGGGGCGTGGTCGCGCAGCTGCGCGAACTGCGCCATGCGCGCAACCTCTCCCAAAAGCAGGTCTTCACCGACACCGACATCAACATCGGCCGGATCGAATCCGGACGCGGGAACATCTCGGTCTCGACGCTTGCCGACCTGTGCGCCTACTACGGAATCCCGCTCCGGGAATTTTTCGAACGGCTCGAAGCAGGAATCGCTTCCGGAGAATGACACCCCGCATAGGAGGGCGGCCGCGGGTCGCGGCAAAAAGACGAAAATCCCGCTTCCGACACTCGGAAGCGGGATTTTTCATTCAGGCCGGGATACGACTTATTTCTTTTGAGCCGCAGCGTCCTGCACGGCGCGGAACTCGGCAAGCAGCTTCTTGTCGTCGTAGAATTTCAACTCCTCGCCCTTGATCTCGTAGCCGTCCACCTCGTCGAGCATCTTCACGAAAGCGTCCTCGTACTGCATCTCGGGGCAGGCCATCCGGGTCATGCCGAGATTCTCGAACTCCAGCTTCTGCCCTTTCAGCTCGTACTTGCCGAAGAAACGGTTGCAGTTGGTACGGCCCGACACGAGCGTATCGGCGGCGCTGAATTGCAGGGTGAAGAAATCGGCCTCGGCGTCGACGGCCTTGGCGGGAATCGCCTCCATTTTGGCAAGTTTCCACGTCGTGCCCTCCAGCGGAAGGGCCTCTTTCTGCGATCCGCCACAGGCGGTCATGGCTAAAAGCAGCGCTGCGGCTGCAAAAATCTTTTTCATAATTTCAAAATACGTTTGTTAACCGAACAATTCATTCAAAACACGCGCCAGACGATAACCGGCTGCCGGCACCTGCCCCTCGGCAGGAGGCTGTACGGCCATCAGACAGGCGTCCGCCCGGGCTTTGTCGAACGCATCGCCGGGTTTGATCCAGTCATGGACAGCGCGGCAGCCGCGGGCGTTCCCGTCGGCGGGGCGTGCCGGCGGCAAAGGCGCACGGCGCGCATCCAATCCGCAAGGCACAGCAGACGATCAAACGGCGGCGAGCAGGGAAAAACGTTTCTTCGCCTCGGGCCTGTTTCCGTCAGACAAATATAGGCAATATATTCGGGTTGCGCAACAACCGGCTGCCGAAAAGGATGAAAGCACGGCCTTCCAACGCCGGCGACGCTTCGGGCGTTCGCAGAATGCCGCCAAAAAAAGGCCGCACCTAAACTGGGATGCGGCCCTTACAGCGGGAACAGACGGTTAGTACTCCATCTGCGCGAGACGCTTGTAGCCGTTGTAACGCCACTTGGCGTTCTCCTCCGCAGCGGCGAACAGTTCGTCGGCCTCGGCAGGGAACGACTTCTGGAGCGAGGTGTAGCGCACCTCCTTCAGCAGGAATTCGCGGAACTTCGACCAATCCGGCTCTTTCGAATCGAGCACGAACGGGTTCTTGCCCTGCTCCTCAAGCAGCGGATTGTAGTGCCACAGGTGCCAGTAGCCGCAGGCTACGGCCTCCTTGCCGACGGTCTGCGTGCGGGTCATGCCGCCCTTGATGCCGTGGTTGATACACGGAGCGTAGGCGATCACGAGCGAAGGTCCGGGATAAGCCTCGGCCTCTTTGAGCACGTTGAAGAGCTGCTGCTGCGAAGCGCCGATCGAAACCTGCGCCACATAGACATAACCGTAGGTCATGGCCATAGCGCCGAGGTCTTTCTTGCGGATGCGCTTGCCGCTCGATGCGAACTTGGCGACGGCGCCCACGGGAGTCGATTTCGACGACTGACCGCCGGTGTTCGAGTAAACCTCGGTGTCCACAACGAGGATGTTCACATCCTGACCCGTGGCCAGCACGTGGTCCACGCCGCCGTAACCGATGTCGTAACCCCAGCCGTCGCCGCCGATGATCCACTGCGACTTCTTCACGAGCCAGTCCTTGTGCTCGAGAATCTCCTTGCAGTAGTCGCAGCCGCAGGCCTCCAGCAGCGGGATCAGGCGCGCCGTAACCTCGGCCGATTTGGCCGACGAGCCGCGGTTTTCGATCCACTCCTTCATCACGGCTTTCAACTCCTCGGAGCACTTGGTGCAGTTGGCGATGGCCTTCTCCATCGTCTCCTGGACGCGGTCGCGGAGTTTCTCCACGCCGACGTGCATACCCAGACCGAACTCGGCGTTGTCCTCGAAGAGCGAGTTGGCCCATGCGGGACCCTGGCCGGCGGCGTTGGTGCAGTAGGGCGTCGAGGGAGCCGAACCCGAGTAGATCGAGGTGCAGCCCGTGGCGTTGGCAACCATCATCTTGTCGCCGAACAGCTGCGAAATGGCCTTGATATAGGGGGTCTCGCCGCAGCCTGCGCAAGCGCCCGAGAACTCGAACAACGGCTGTGCGAACTGAAGGTTCTTGACCGACTTGGTCTTGTCGACGACCTGCTTGTAACCGATATTTTTGGTGATGTAATCCCAATTCTTCTGCTGGGGCATCTGCTCCTCCAGCGGGCGCATCACGAGCGCCTTATCCTTGGCGGGGCAGACGTCGACGCAGTTCGAACAGCCCGTACAGTCCATCGGCGAAATCTGGATGCGGAACTTGTACTCCTTGGTCTCGCCGAGGCCCTGCTTCCACTCCACGCCCGAAGCGGCGGCCTCCTCCTCGGTGGCGAGGAACGGACGGATCACGGCGTGGGGGCAGACATAGGCGCACTGGTTGCACTGGATACAGTTCCCGATCTTCCACTCGGGAACGTCGACGGCGATGCCGCGCTTCTCATAAGCGGCCGTGCCGTTGTCCCACGTGCCGTCTTCGCGGCCGTTGAAGGCCGAAACGGGCAGCAGGTCGCCTTTCAGGGCGTTGATCGGGTCGACGATCTTCTTCACGAAGTCGGGACGCGCGGCATCGGCCGTGTGCTCCTCCTCCTTCACGACGATATTCGCCCACTCGGCCGGAACCTCGACCTTCACCACGGCGTTGCCGCCGGCGTCGACGGCCGCATAGTTCATGTTGACGATGTCCTCGCCCTTCTTGCCGTAGGATTTCAGAATGGCTTTCTTCATCTCCTCGACGGCCTTGTCGAACGGAATGACATTGGCGATCTTGAAGAAGGCCGACTGCATGATGGTGTTCGTACGCGAACCCAGACCCAGCTCGGCGGCGATCTTCGTGGCGTTGATGATATAGAAGTTGATCTTGTTCTTGGCCAGGTAGACCTTCATGTGGTCGGGCAGCGTCGCGCAGGTCGTCTCGGCGTCGTGCACCGAGTTCAGCAGGAACGAACCGCCGGTCTTCAGCCCCTTCAGCACGTCGTACTTGTCGACGTACGAAGGCACGTGGCAGGCCACGAAGTCGGGGGTGGTCACCAGATAGGGCGACGTGATCGGCAGGTCGCCGAAACGCAGGTGCGACGAGGTGTAGCCGCCCGATTTCTTCGAGTCATAGGAGAAATAGGCCTGGCAGTACTTGTCGGTCGTGCCGCCGATGATCTTGATCGAGTTCTTGTTGGCGCCCACCGTGCCGTCGGCGCCCAGACCGAAGAAGAGGCCCTCGAACGTGCCGGGCTTCGCGAGCGAAATCTCCTCGCCGACGGGCAGTGAACGGAACGTCACGTCGTCGACGATACCCACCGTGAACTGGTTCTTCGGCTCGTTCATCTTCAGGTTCTCGAACACGGCCAGCATCTGCGCCGGAGTGGTGTCCTTCGACGAAAGGCCGTAACGCCCGCCGATGACGAGCGGCTTGCGGTCGCACGGACAGGCGGCGAACGCCTCCACGACATCCATATACAGCGGGTCGCCGTTGGCTCCCGGCTCCTTCGTGCGGTCGAGCACGCAGACGCGCTTCACACTCTCGGGAAGCACGGCCATCAGGTATTTCACCGAGAACGGGCGGTAGAGGTGCACGGTCACTACACCCACCTTTTCGCCCTTGGCCATCAGGTAGTCGACCGTCTCCTTGATGGTCTCGGTCACCGAACCCATGGCGACGATCACGTTCTCGGCGTCCTTCGCGCCGTAGTAGACGAACGGCTTGTAGTCGCGTCCCGTGATCTTCGAAATCTCCTTCATGGTGTCGGCCACCATGTCGGGAATGGCGTCGTAGAACTTGTTCGAAGCCTCGCGCGTCTGGAAATAGATGTCGGGATTCTGGGCCGTACCGCGCGTAACGGGGTGTTCGGGGTTCAAAGCGCGGGCGCGGAACTCCTTCAGGGCGTCGCGGTCGAGCAGCGCCGTCAGCGCGGCTTCGTCGATCAGTTCGATCTTCTGGATCTCGTGCGAGGTGCGGAAACCGTCGAAGAAGTGCAGGAACGGAACGCGGGCCTTCAGCGACACGAGGTGCGCGATGCCGGCGAGGTCCATGACCTCCTGCACCGACGAGGTGGCCAGCATGGCAAAACCCGTCTGGCGGGCCGCCATCACATCCTGATGATCGCCGAAAATCGACAGCGACTGTGCGGCCAGCGCACGCGCCGAAACGTGGAACACGCCCGGAAGCAGCTCGCCGGAGATCTTGTACATGTTGGGGATCATCAGCAGCAGACCCTGCGAAGCGGTGAACGTCGAGGTCAGGGCGCCGCTCTGCAACGATCCGTGCACGGCGCCTGCGGCTCCGGCCTCGGACTGCATTTCAACGACTTTAACGGTCTCTCCGAAGATATTTTTACGGCCCTGGGCGGCCCACTCGTCCACGAGCTCGGCCATCGTCGACGACGGCGTGATGGGATAGATGGCCGCGACTTCCGAGAACATGTAAGCCACATGGGCCGCAGCGTAGTTACCATCACAAGTGATAAATTTCTTTTCTGCCATTTTAGTTGAAATTTAGATGATATTTGTGTGTTTTTCCTAACAATCCAGACACAGCCCGGAAACACGGGCGATGCAAAGATAGCAATTTCAGCCGAGAATCCGCACTTACTTTTGTTCAAAAAAGCGTTATTTTTCGACATTTCAAATGTGAATCGAATAACAGCCGGGTTGTTATTCAATTAACAACAAACTGCCGGGAAATCACCAAGTTGCAGAACTGGCTAACCAATAGTGAATTACCCGCAGGCGCACGCATCCCGAGGGCGGAAACGCCGCGTCCGGACACGGCGCGCGGCGCGCGGACCGCAGGCCGGACGGACGGAGCCGCAAAAATAAGGTTTATGAATAGGACTTTCGGACACATTGGCCGCAAACCGGGATTTTTTATTAACTTTGCCCTCGGAAACACGTTTGCATTCGTTCTTTAAATATCGTTATTGAAACGGTTATATTGGGGCTCCTGAAATCTGGTAAATTTTTTGTAAACCCACAATGGATCGTACCCGAAGGGTGCGCGCTGATGTGAGGGGTTTACAGGCTTTACCAGAGCCGCAGGAGCCAGGATCTCGGCAGCACTCTTCTCGTTTCTGCCGATGTACCGGTCATGCAGCGGCGGGAGCGATGGATTCCTATCCCAAACTTCTTCATAGTCACCGAATCCATTTTCCGAACAATGAGGCGTCACTTGTATTTCCCGCCGCTGCTTTTTTACGGTCCCCGGGGACGCGACCGCCCTTTTATCTGCCGGAAGGTTCTACGGGACCATCCCACGCAATCCCGGTTTGCAGCCACCGGACTTTTTCGTACCTTTGCGCAACTATGATTCCATACACCAGAAAAACACTCCCCAACGGGCTGACCGTCGTGGTCAACCGCGACCGGGCGTCGAAACTCGCCGCCGTGAATATCCTCTACCGGGTCGGCGCGCGCAACGAAAACCCCGCACGCACGGGATTCGCCCACCTGTTCGAACACCTGATGTTCCGCGGAACGCGCGCCGTGGAGAATTTCGACCTTCCGGTGCAGATGGCTTCGGGCGACAACAACGCCTTCACCAACAACGACTACACGGATTTCTACATCACGCTCCCGAAGGACAACCTCGAAACGGCCCTCTGGCTCGAAAGCGACCGCATGGAGGGACTCGACATCACCCCCGCCAAGCTCGAAGCCGAGAAGAAGGTGGTGATCGAGGAGTTCCGCCAGCGATACCTCAACCAGCCCTACGGCGACCAGACGATGCTGCTGCGGGCGCTCGCCTACAAGGTCCACCCCTACCGCTGGGCGGCCATCGGCCTGGCGACCGACCATATCGCCGGAGCCACGCTCGCGGACGTCGAGTCCTTCTACCGCGCCCACTACCGCCCGTCGAACGCCATTCTGTCGATCTCGGCCGACATGGAGGAGGAGCGGATGCTGGAGCTGGCCGAAAAGTGGTTCGCGCCGCTCGCCGACCACCCGTCCGCGACGGCCGCCATCCCGCAGGAACCCGTGCAGACACAGGCCCGCCGCCAGGAGGTCGAACGCGACGTGCCGGCCTCGACCGTCACCGTAGCCTATCACATGTGCGCGCGCACCAAGCCCGATTTCTACACCGCCGACCTGGTTTCGGACCTGCTCTCGGGCGGCGACTCGGGACGCCTCTACACGCACCTCGTCAAAGAACGCAACCTGCTGTCGAGCGTCAACGCCTACATCACGGGCGACGTCGATCCGGGACTGTTCGTCTTCACGGGCCAGCTGCTCCCGGGCGTGACGCCCGAAGCGGCCGAAGCGGCTTTCCGCGAAGAGATCGAAGCCCTGCAAACGACCGCCGCGACCGCATACGAAATCGAAAAGGTCAAGAACAAATTCGAAGCCAACACGCTCTTCGGCGAACTGAACGTGATGAACAAGGCGATGAACCTCGGGTTCTACGAGATGCTGGGCGACCTCTCCCTGATCAACCGCGAGGTGGACCGCTACCGCGCCGTCACCGACGAGGACATCCGCTCGTTCAGCCGCCGCACGCTGCGGCCCGAAAACAGTTCCACACTCATTTACAACGCCAGGAAATGACACAACCCCGCATAACTCCCTCGCAGGTCGAGGTCGCCGAAGCCCGCCGCACGACGCTACCCAACGGCATCGGACTCTACACGCTCGCCTCCGACGATTTCGAGGTGCTGCGCATCTCGTTCGTCTTCCGCGCCGGATCGGCCCTCCAGCAGGCGCCCTTCTCGGCGTCGGCCGCCGCCAACCTTCTCTCCGAAGGCTCGCGCGACATGACGGCGCACCAGATCGCCGAACAACTCGACTACTACGGCTCGTGGTACGACGTGAACGTCGACCGCGACTACGCCTACATCAATTTCGCCACCCTCTCGAAATTCTTCGACCCGACGCTCGCCGTAGCGGAGCAGATCCTGCTCTGCCCCGCATTCCCCGAGGAGGAGCTGCGCACCTACGCCGCCAAACGCAGACAGCGGCTGGCGGTCGAGCGGGCGAAGATCGACGTGAAGGCCCGCGAGGCCTTCGCACGGGCGCTGTTCGGGGAGCGGCATCCTTACGGCGTCTCGTCGCACGAGGAGGCCTACGACAGCCTCACGCGCGACGACGTGGCGGGATTCTACCGCCGGTTCTACACCGCCGAAAACTGCTTCGTCGTGTGCAGCGGGCGCATCGGCGACCACGAGCTGAAGGCCGTGGCGGAGCTTGCCGGACGGATTCCCCGCGGCGCGGCCGAAGCGCCGCCCGCCTTCCCCGCGCCCGAGACCACGCATACGGCGTTCGTCGAGTACCCGGGGGCCGTGCAGTCGTCGCTGCGCATCGGCCGCCTGCTGTTCCCGCGCACGCATCCCGATTTTTTGGGCATGCAGGTCGTGGCGACGGCCCTGGGCGGCTATTTCGGCTCGCGCCTGATGCAGAACCTCCGCGAAGAGCACGGCTACACCTACGGCGTGGTCTCGGCGATGGTCAACTTCGAACGCGAAGGCTATTTCGCCATAGCGGCCCAGGTCGGCGCGGACGTGACGCAGGAGGCTCTGCGGGAGATTTACGCCGAGATCGAACGCCTCGGCGCGGAGCCGATGCCGGAAGCGGAACTGGAGCTGGTGAAAAACATGATGACGGGCGAGATGATGCGCATTCTCGACGGGCCGTTCGGCATCGCCGACGTGACGATCGAAAACATCCTCTGCGGCTGCGACAACACGGTGATCGGCAGCAACATACGCCGTATCCGGGAGATGACGCCCGCCGGGGTGCAGCAGCTGGCCCGGAAATACCTCCGCCGCGAAGACCTGGTGACGGTGGTCGCCGGGGCGGAAAAACCGGCCGGCATGTAACGGCAGGCCGGAGCAAAATGCGTTTTCGATTTTAGAGGAACAGATTTGTGCTTAAACGAAGAGCGGCACGGATGGGTAGTATCGAAATACGTCCCATTCGTGCCGCACGAATGCAAGTGCAAAGATGCCCTATAAAATCGAAAATCGCGAAACCCAATTCGTTAGCTCCACGAACTCGGCGACGCCCAGCTGCTCGGCGCGCCGGGTGAAGAAGGGGTGCTCGGCCCCGCCGAAATCGCCGAACACGGACTTCAGCGAGTTGCGGATCATCTTGCGCCGCTGGCCGAAGGAGGCTTTCACCACCTTCACGAACAGGGTTTCGTCGCAGCCGAGACGCTCCGTGGCATTGCGGCGCAGGCGGATCACGGCGCTCTTGACCTTCGGAGGCGGATTGAACACCGTCTCGTTCACGGTAAACAGATATTCGATGTCATACCACGCCTGCAGGAGCACCGACAGGATGCCGTACTCCTTCGAACCGGGAGGCTCGGCCAGCCGCACGGCGACCTCCCTCTGGATCATGCCCACGCACTCGGGAACGAGATCGCGGTTCTCCAGCACCTTGAAAAAAATCTGGGACGAGATGTTATAGGGGAAGTTGCCGATGATTTTCAGTCCTTCGGGAAAGCGTTCGCGCAGGTTCATCCCGAGGAAGTCGCCCGCGACGAGCCGCGGCGCGAACTCCGGGTAGTGCGCGTGGAGGTATGCGACGCTCTCCGGGTCGATCTCGGCGCCCCAGGTCACGATGTCGCTGCGCCGCAGCAGGAACTGCGTCAGCACGCCCATGCCGCACCCCACTTCGAGCACCGTACACGGTCCGCCGGCCGCACTGCCGCCCGAAAGCGAATCGCAGATTTTGCGCGCGATATTCAGGTCGACCAGAAAATGCTGTCCCAGCGCCTTTTTTGCCCTTATTTCTCCCATAAACTTTACATTGTAGGCAACAAAGATAAGAAAAAGCCGGCTCAAAACCGAATCGCCGGCGAATTGCAAAGCACTCCGGCAAACAAAAGCGCCGCAGCGGCGCCAAAGACAGGAATTATCGCTACCTTTGGGTCCATACGACAAAAAGATGAAACGCCTCCTCCCCACCCTGCTCGGTCTCTGCTGCATCGCAGACGCTTCGGCACAACTCAAAGTCCAATCCGTCCTGCCGCACGGCGCCGCGCCGGAGAAAACCGCGCCGGCGGTATACGATTCGACGGCAAACATCCGCACGGGCGGCGACGCCGCCTATTACGAAAGCCTCGTCGGGCAACGCATCCTGTTCTATCCCCGGGACATTCACGCCGATCTCCGCCCGGTCGCCTACTTCAACTTCCTCGCGGAAACGCCCGCCGTCGTGCGCATCGACACGGTGTGGCTGCGCAAACCCCGCAGAAAGGTCCGCCCCGAGGATTTCCGGATCGACACCCTTTACAGCGATACCTACCGTCCCCGGTTCTACAAAGACGAAACGACAGCCGCCTGCGGATGCACGACAATGGAGTCGCACGTTCTCGGACGGGACCTCTTTCCGACGGCTCCCGAAACGGGCTGGTTCACCCCGGCGGAAGCCATCGAAGGAAAAACCTTCGAAATAACAGGTCTCAAGACACACAGAATCCAGGGAGAGGCGTTCCGGGTTTTCCGGCTCCGATCCAAAGAGGGAGAAACACTCTATTGGTATGCACATGCGGGAAAAGACAAAACGAACCTGCGGGACGAATATTATCCGGTCGTCGTCGAAGGGCTGATCGAGAAGTACCGTGCGGCATACGTCGGCAGGGAGTTCTTCCTCACGAAGCGCAAACCCGAAGCTCCGGGATATGTTTCCGGATACTTCGGATTGCAGGCCAAGACCATGCAGGGCGAAGAGAACCGGCTGAATTTCGGCACGGAACTGAAGTGCCTCGACCTCCGGCTGATCGGCGACGGAACGGGTTAC
Organism: Alistipes sp. AF14-19; assembly: GCF_003461645.1. Classification (NCBI taxonomy): domain Bacteria; kingdom Pseudomonadati; phylum Bacteroidota; class Bacteroidia; order Bacteroidales; family Rikenellaceae; genus Alistipes; species Alistipes sp. AF14-19. The sequence continues at coordinate 57,750 of NZ_QTXM01000008.1, read as the reverse complement.
GCCGTGCCCGCGTTCGTATTCGAACGGAAAGAGGACAGCGTGCGGATTTACATCCCGCTTTGCCGCTACCCGACACCTTTCGGCGTCGAAGGATACACCCTCGGCAGCGACCGCGCCTTCATGGAAGAGCTGATCTTCACCCCGTCCGAAGAGGTATACGCCCAGCGCGCCGAGGAGGCCCGAAAGCGCGCCGAAGCCCGCCTGCAACAGGAAAAAGAGCAGAAGGAGCGTAAGGCTGCGCTCTACCGGAAATACGGCAAGGCTACTGCCGAGCTGATCCTGGAGGGCAAAGTCCGGATCGGTATGACCCGGGAAATGTGCCGTGAGGCATGGGGGTCGCCCGAAGACGTCAACACCATGTCGGGCAGTTGGGGCGTACACGAACAATGGGTCTACGGAACAAACAGCTACCTTTATTTCGAAAACGG
>NZ_QTXM01000008.1:0-57312 GCF_003461645.1 Alistipes sp. AF14-19 | reverse complement strand
CGCTCGCCTCGATTCAGAACTGAACATGCGCCGGCCGCCGGACAAGATTGTCCGGCGGCCGGCGCATGCAGGGGGGGGGCTGATCGGACAGGACCGAAGATTCGGAGCGACGCTCCGAGCCGGGGTCAACGTCCAAACGACCGGACGAGCGATCCCGGACGAAAGAGCCGCACGGAACCTGCGGACCCCGGAAAACGATTCCGGCCGGGTCACGCACCCGGAACCGGCAAAACGACCGACATCCTCCGGTTACAGCCCCGGTCAGCGTTTCGAACGGCGGCTGCGCTTCTTTTCGAGCCGCTGCCGCTCGCGATTTTCCCGGGCCACGCAGCGCTGCGTCAGGCGGAACGTATAGAGCAGGCCCACGAACCCGATACCGAGCAGCGCAACCCAGAACCACACGGCGATGCCGCGCTCCATGAATTCGATGGCATAGATGACGCCCGCGACAGCCAGCACCATCAGTACGAGGCGCAGGAGCTGCATAAGATTGGTTTTCATGTCAATCCTTATTTTGGGTAACTTTCCTTTTCCGGTGCTGCAACGCGCCGACGGTCATCGCGGCGGATGCCAGGGCCATGATCACGGGAACGTACCAGATGTCCCCTCCGTCGGCGACGGCGACCCGCCAGGCCGAAACCAGGGTCCCTATGAAAAATACGACGGCCATGACGGCCTGAAAACGGTCTATCGCACGCATCGGTCAAGGAATTTTGTGCTTGTTCACCTCATCGAGGTGTCTGCATTTCTTTTTGTTGAACTCGTTATACACCATTCCGACTCCGGCCGCGACGAACAGCACGCCCACGACCAGATCGAACGCATTCACGCAGTTGGAGCGCGTCACCCGCCAATAGACATTGGCCCCGAGCCACCCCAGCGCGCAGATCAGAAAAATCACGGCTAAAGTAAAAGTCTTCTTGTTCATAGGCGTCAAAATTAGGTTATATCGGTTAGTTACATCCTTGCCAGCGGCACCCGAAGGCCAACCCCGTTTCATCTGCTTTTTGATTCCGGAGGAACGGTTTCCGGGCTTCGGGCCCGAGCAGGAGCTGCAAAAACAGGACGGTCCCGGGCCGCAGACGAAGTGCGGAAAACACCCTGTAAAACCGAAAATCAGTTGCCCTGCTCGCACATAAACTTAATGCGCACCAGGCGTATCTCCTCCTCGGTATAATCGGCCCCCAGCTCCTCGATGGCCGCGTCGAGCGAGTCGCTCTCGGCGTCCTCCTTGAAGTAGAGGTAAATGTCCTCGATCTTGTCCTCGTCCATGAACTCCTTCAGATAGTAGGAAATATCGAGTTTCGTTCCGGCGTTGACGATGCCTTCGATCTCGGTCAGCAGTTCGTCGAAGTCGAGGTCCTTGGCGCGGGCGATGTCCTCGAAATCCATCTTGCGGTCGATCGACTGGATGATGAAGATCTTGTTGCCCGACTTGCTGGCCACGCCCTTGACGATCATGTCCTGCGGACGGATGATCTCCTTCTCCTCGACATAGGCCTTGATCAGGCGGATGAACTCCTCGCCGAACTTGCGCGCCTTGCCCACGCCGACGCCCGTGATGTTCTGCATCTCTTCGAACGTGATCGGGTACTGCACAGCCATGTCCTCCAGCGACGGGTCCTGGAAAATGACGAACGGCGGCAGCCCGTGCTGCTTGGCGACCTTCTTGCGCAGGTCCTTCAGCATCGAGAACAGCTCCTCGTCGGCCGCGCCGCCCTTGCCCATCGGAGCCACGGACTCGGACTCCTTCTCCTCCTCGTCGTAGTCGTGGTCGAGGGTCACGGTCACCGGGAACGGCAGGGCGATATAGCCCTCGCCCTTCTTGTTGACCGAAATCAGCCCGTAGTTTTCGATATTCTTGTCGATGAGGCCCAGTATCAAAGCCTGACGCAGCACCGCGCCCCAGAAACGGGCGTCGTGCTCGGCGCCCGCACCGAACCATTTCGACTTGTTGTGCCCGTAGCTCTTGATCAGGGCCGTGGTCTTGCCCACCAGAACGTTGACCAGATAGTCGGCCTTGAACTTGTCTCCGATGTCGCGCAGGGCTTCGAGCGCCATCTTGAGCGCAGCCCGGGCATCGACCTTCGGTTTGGGATTGCGGCAGTTGTCGCAGTTGCCGCAGTTGTCCTCGGTATAGTCCTCGCCGAAATAGTGCAGCAGCGTCTTGCGGCGGCACATCGAACTCTCGGCGTAGGAAACCGTCTCCAGCAGCAGCAGCTTGCCGATCTCCTGTTCGGCGATGGGCTTGCCCTGCATGAACTTCTCGAGTTTCTGGATGTCCTTGTAACTGTAAAAGGTCAGGCAGTAGCCCTCGCCGCCGTCGCGGCCGGCACGGCCCGTCTCCTGGTAATAGCCTTCGAGCGACTTGGGAATGTCGTAGTGGATGACATAGCGCACGTCGGGTTTGTCGATGCCCATGCCGAAAGCGATCGTCGCCACGATCACCTCGACGCGCTCCATCAGGAAGTCGTCCTGATTGGCGGCGCGCGTCGACGCATCCATCCCGGCGTGGTAGGCCAGCGCCCGGATGCCGTTGGCCACGAGCAACTCGGTCAGCTCCTCGACCTTCTTGCGGCTCAGGCAGTAGATGATGCCGCTCTTGCCCTCGTTCTGCTTGATGAAACGGATGATGTCGTGGTCGACGTTGTGCTTGGGCCGGATTTCGTAGTAGAGGTTCGGGCGGTTGAACGACGATTTGAAGACCGAGGCGTCGGACATGCCCAGATTCTTCTGGATGTCGAGCTGCACCTTGGGCGTGGCCGTAGCCGTCAGGGCGATCAGCGGCGCCGAGCCGATCTCGTTGATGATCGGCCGGATGCGGCGGTACTCCGGGCGGAAGTCGTGTCCCCACTCCGAAATGCAGTGCGCCTCGTCGATGGCGTAGAACGAAACCTTTATCTTGCGCAGGAACGCCACGTTGTCCTCCTTGGTGAGCGACTCGGGTGCGAAATAGAGCAATTTGGTCTTGCCGTCGAGCACATCCTGCCGAACCTGCGCCACGGCTGTCTTGTTGAGCGACGAATTCAGGAAATGCGCAATCCCCGACTCGGCCGAGAAGGTGCGCATGGCGTCGACCTGATTCTTCATCAGGGCGATCAGCGGCGATATGACGATCGCAACGCCGTCCATCAGCATGGCCGGCAACTGGTAGCACAAAGACTTGCCGCCGCCCGTGGGCATCAGCACGAAAGTATCCTTGCCTTCCAGCACATTGCGGATCACCGCTTCCTGGTTTCCCTTGAACGACGAAAAGCCGAAGTACTCCTTCAGCTTGTCATGCAGCAGGGAAGAATCAAATTGTTTCATTTCGCCGATAGTATGCTTTAAAAATCATAAAATTCAATGTAAAGATAAAAAACTTTTCGGAAAAAAACATAACTTTGTAAAAAAATTATCGAAACGCAATGCGTCTTTACACCAGCGAGCTCGTCAAGAAATACAAGGCCCGGACCGTCGTCGACCACGTGTCGATCGACGTCAACCAGGGAGAGATCGTAGGCCTTCTGGGTCCCAACGGAGCCGGCAAGACCACGACCTTCTACATGATCGTGGGACTGATCAAGCCCAACGAAGGGCGCATTTTCCTCGAAAGCGACGAAGGCCAGGCCTCCGAACTGACGGACCTGCCCGTATACCGCCGCGCCCAGCTCGGCGTAGGCTATCTGGCGCAGGAGGCGTCGGTATTCCGCCGCCTCTCGGTGGAGGACAACATACGGGCCGTGCTGGAGATGACCTCCTTCTCGAAGGAGTACCAGAACGAACGCGTCGAAGCGCTGATCGAGGAGTTCCGGCTGCAAAAGGTGCGCAAAAGCCTCGGCATACAGCTCTCGGGCGGCGAACGCCGCCGTACGGAGATCGCGCGCGCCGTGGCCATCAATCCGGCGTTCATCCTGCTGGATGAACCGTTCGCCGGCGTGGACCCGATCGCCGTGGAGGACATCCAGTCGATCGTGGCGACGCTCAAGCACAAGAACATCGGCGTGATCATCACCGACCACAACGTCGACGAGACGCTGGCCATCACCGACCGCACCTACCTGCTCTACGAGGGCAAGATCCTGAAAACGGGTACGGCCGAAGAGCTGGCCGCCGACCCGATGGTCCGCAAGGTCTACCTCGGGCAGCATTTCGAGCTGAAGAAGAGCCATCAGCTGACGCAGGAGATGAAAAACCGCAAGGGACAGGAGGTTAATGAGTAAATATGGATAAAACGGTTCCGCCGGGCCGCGTCAAAGGCACGCTGACGCCGCCCTGTTCGAAAAGCTATGCACAGCGTGCCCTCGCAGCGGCACTGCTCTCGGAGGAGGTTTCGGTGCTGCGCAACATCGAATTCTGCGACGACACGCGTTCCGCCCTGCAATGTATCGAGACGCTCGGCGCGCGGGTGCGCCGGGTCGACCCCACATCGCTCTCGATCGAAGGCGGACTGTCCCCGAAGGGCTGCGTGCTCAACGTCGGCGAATCGGGCCTCTCGACACGTCTTTTCACGCCCGTGGCATCGCTCTGCCCCACACCCGTCACCATCGAGGGGCGCGGCTCGCTGCTGCGCCGCCCGATGCAGATGATGTTCGAACCGCTCCGCCGGCTGGGCGTGCGGGTCCGCGACAACGGGGGATTCCTCCCCATCGAGGTCTGCGGCCCGATCCAGGGCGGAGAGGCCGAAGTCGACGGGTCGGTCTCGTCGCAGTTCATCACGGGGCTGCTGCTCGCGCTGCCGCTGGCCAGGCGCGACACCTCGCTGCACGTACGCGGAGCGGTCTCGACACCTTATTTAGATATGACTCTCGACACGGCCGCGCGCTTCGGCATCGAAATCAGCCAGCGCGACTACGAGGAGTTCTACATCCCCGGACGGCAGCGCTACCGTTCGACCTATTTCAGCATCGAGGGCGACTGGAGCGCCGCGGCGATGCTGCTGGTGGCGGGCGCCACGGCCGGAGAGGTCACCGTGCGCAACGTCTCGATGCTCTCGAAGCAGGCCGACACGGCCATCTGCACCGCGCTGGTGCGCGCAGGAGCCGCCGTGATCAACGAGGAGGACTCGGTGACGGCCCTGCACAGGCCGCTCCGGGCCTTCGAATTCGACGCCACGAACTGTCCCGACCTGTTCCCGGCGCTGGCCGCGCTGGCCGCCGCGGCCGACGGAGTGAGCGTCATCCGGGGAACCTCGCGCCTCGAATACAAGGAATGCAACCGCTCGGAGGCCATCCGCGAGGAGTATGCCAAACTGGGCATCGAGGTCGACACCTCGGAGGAGGATCTGATGAAAATACGCGGCGGAAAGGTCCGCGCGGCACGCACGCAGAGCCACGGCGACCACCGCATGGCCATGTCGCTGGCCGTCGCCGCCCTGCGCTCGGACGAAGCCGTGGAGATCGAGGGGGCCGAGAGCGTCGCCAAAAGCTATCCCGGGTTCTTCGAGGACCTGGAACATATTCGGGTCTAAAACACCAAACCGCCCATGAACCAATTCGGACACAATTTCCGGCTCGCCATCTGGGGCGAGTCGCACGGACACCAGATAGGCATTTCGCTGGACGGCGTCCCGGCGGGCATCCCGCTCTCGGAGGAGGACTTCGCCGAAGACCTCGCGCGACGCCGCAGCGGAGCGCCCGGCACGACGCCGAGGCGCGAACCCGACGTACCGCAGATCGTGTCGGGAGTCTACGACGGCTACACGACGGGCGCGCCGCTGACCATCGAATTCGCCAACACCAACACCCACTCGCAGGACTACTCGACCGTCATGCGCCACTACCGCCCCTCGCACGCCGACCTGGTGGCCTACCACAAATTCGCCGGATTCAACGATCCGCGCGGCGGCGGACACTTCTCGGCGCGCCTCACGGTGGCGCTGGTGGCCGCGGGCGTCGTGGCCAAAAAGATGCTGCCCGCAAGCATCCGCTTCGCGACCCGGCTGACCGAGATCGGCGGCTGCACCGACCCCGAACGTTTCAACGAGGTGCTGCATGCCGCGGCGGCCGACCGCGACTCGGTGGGCGGCATCGTCGAATGCCGCGTGCAGGGCGTGCCCCTCGGCCTGGGACAGCCCTTCTTCGACTCGGCCGAAAGCATGATCGCCCACCTGCTGTTCGCCGTCCCGGCGGTCAAGGGGGTCGAATTCGGCAGCGGATTCGCCGGAGCGCGTCTGCGCGGCTCGGAGAACAACGACAGCTTCACCGACTGCGACGGCACGACGGCGACCAACAACGCCGGGGGCATCAACGGAGGCATCACCAACGGCAACGAGATCGTGGTGCGCGCGGCGCTGAAACCCACGCCGAGCATCGGCCGCGAACAGATCACCTACAACCTGGCGACCAACAAGGTCGAACCGCTGGAAATCCACGGCCGCCACGACGTCTGCGTCGCCCTGCGCGGCGCGGTGGTCGTCGAAGCCGCCGTGGCCATCGCCCTGGCCAACTTCATCCGCCAATGACGCGCCGCGGGAGCATCGACGCGCTGGCCGCACGGCTCACGGGACTTTACGACGCACGCGAAGCCCGCAGCATCGCGCTGGCCGCCGTGGCGGAGCTTTCGGGGCTTTCGCCGTCGGCCCTGCTGACCGACCCGGAAGCGGAACTCGCCGTCGAAGGGCTGGAAGAGGCCGCAGCCCGTCTGGCTGCGGGCGAACCGTTGCAATACGTCGTCGGACACACGGAATTTTACGGCCGCCGCTTCGCCGTGCGCGAAGGGGTTCTGATCCCGCGGCCCGAAACCGAAGAGCTGGTCGACGCGATCCTGCACGGGGAGCGCGAAGCCCGGAGGCTGCTGGACGTAGGGACGGGCAGCGGCTGCATCGCGGCTTCGCTGGCTCTGGGGATGCCCGGGACGGAGGTCTTCGCCGCCGACATCTCGGACGACGCGCTGACCGTGGCGGCGGAGAATTTCCAACAACTCGGCGCGGCGGTCACGCTCCGCAAAGCCGATGCCCTGAACGGGCTGGAGGAGGCTTTTCCGGAGCGGTTCGACGCGATCGTATCGAATCCGCCCTACGTTCCCGAGAGCGACCGCGCGGCGATGCACCCCAACGTCCGCGACCACGAACCCGGCCTGGCGCTGTTCGTCCCCGACGACGACGCCATCCGTTTCTACCGCGCCATCGCCCGGGCGGGACGGCAGATGCTGACGCCCGGCGGACGTCTTTGGTTCGAGATTTACGAACGCGCCGCGGCGGAGATCGTCCGCATGCTCGGCGCCGAAGGATACACCGACACCGAGGTCCGCGAGGACCTCTTCGGAAAACCGCGCATGGTATGCACCCGGCTGAAATAAGGAAAAAACGCGACAAAACGCCCGACGAGGCGCTCGCGGCGCTGATGCGCCTCTGCGCCCGCGCCGAAAAGTCGGAGGGCGACGCCCGGCGGTTGATGCGCGGCTGGGGAGTGGCGGAAAAGGATGCCGAGCAGGTGCTCGGCCGGCTGGTGCGCGACCGCTTTATCGACGACAGCCGCTACGCCGAGGCCTTCGTGCGCGAAAAACTGCGGCTCAGCGGCTGGGGCGAGTACAAAATCCGCACGGCGCTCCAACGCAAGGGGGTTTCGAAGGAACGGATCGACGCGGCGTTGTCGCAGGCCGACCGTCCGGCAATGGGCGAGCGGCTCGCGCAGCAGCTCGAACGCAAGGCCCGGACGGTGAAATACACCTCGCAATACGAACTGAAAACCAGACTGATACGCTACGGGCTTTCGCTCGGATACGACTACGAGGCCGTCATGGACGCAGCCTCGGCAATGGTCAGGGAGACGGACACATGCAACGATTTCTAATACTTTTTTTGCTTACGACGGCCTGCCTCGGGGCACAAGGCCAGCAACTCGCCCCCAACGACTACATCTACCCCCTGCGGGAGCTCAAACAACGGCTCTACTCGGCCAATTTCGGCGAAATCCGTCCCGGGCATTTCCATGCGGGCGTGGACATCAAGACCGACGCCGAGGAGGGCAAACCGGTCGTGGCCGCGGCCGACGGCTACGTTTCGCGCGTGGTATTGCAGGCGGGCGGCTACGGGCGCGCCGTCTACCTCACGCTCCGCAACGGCACGACGGTCGTCTACGGCCACCTCCGGCGTTTCCGCGACGACATCGAGCGGCACGTGCGCAGGGAGCGTTACGAACGCCGTTCGAACGGCGTGAACCTCTGGTTCGGTCCCGGAACCTGGCCCGTGAAGCAGGGCGACGTGGTGGCTTACTCGGGCGACAGCGGTTCGTCGGGCGGCCCGCACCTCCATTACGAAATCCGCGACACGGAGACCCAGCGGCTCTACAACCCCGTCCGCGAAGGAATCATCCGCCCCAGGGATGAATATCCGCCGCGCATCGTGCGCCTGCACTACGTCGAGGTCGACACCGTGCAGGGCGTGCCCGTGCGCAGCGTCCCGGAGAGCTACGCCGTGGTCCGCACGGCCGCAGGCCGTTACGCCCTGACCCACGACGGGCCCGTCGGCGTGGGCCGCAGGGGCTATTTCGTGGCCGAAGTCACCGACCGCCGCAACGATGTCTGGAACTCCTTCGGGGTATGGCGCGTCACAGCCTTCGCGGACGGCATCCCCTGCTTCGAATTCCGCATGGACAGCTTCACCTACGACATATCGCGTTGCAGCGATGCCGTGAGCTGTTACCCGATACAAATCAATTCGCACAACGAGGCGATCCGCCTGGCCCAGCTGGAGGGCGCGCCCGACAGTTTCTACCCGACGATGGCGGAACGCGGGCTGATACGCACGGCGGAAGGGCAGGTGCGCCGCATCCGCATCGAGGCCGAGGACGACTGCGGCAATGTCTCGACGCTGGAATTCGCCGTCCGCGGACGCGCCGGGGAGTTCCGCGCCGAGGCCGACACCACGGCCGTGACGCTGCGGCCCGACCGGACTTCGGTCCTGCGCGTCGGACGCGAGGCGGAGGTCCGCATTCCCGAAGGAACGATTTACGAGCCGATCTTCGTCCGTCCCGGACTCGGAGAGGCCCCGCAGGCGGATTCGGGCGTCGTCGTGCTCTCGCCCGCCTACCGTTTCTTCGACCCCGCGACGCCCCTTTTCCGCGCCGTGGAGGTCACGCTCCGCGGCAGCGTGCCGCGCCCGCTGCAACTACGCGCCCAACTGGCCGTACGCACGCGCAGAGGCTCGCTGGCCTGCGTCGGAGGCGCATATGCCGACGGCGCGGTGACGGCTTCGGTGCGGACGGCCGGAGACCTGGCGATCGTAGCCGACACGCTGCCGCCCGCGATCCGTCCGCTCTTCGCCGAAGGCGCCGACCTCACCCGGGCCGAAGGGGTGCGGTTCCGCGCCGCGGACAACTTCTCGGGCATCGCCTCGTGGAGGCTGCACATCGACGGCAAATGGGTTCCCTGCGACCGTTTTCCGATGAAAGGAACGCTGGTTCATTTCTTCGACGCGCCGGCGCAGCGGCGCACCCACGCCGTGCGTCTTTCGGTCACCGACGGATGCGGAAACGCAACGCATTTCGAAGGAACATTTTACCGTTGACGAACGACGGTTTTGGAAAAAATTTCCTATATTTGCGGGAACTGCAACGTAATACACAATGACAGACAACAATACATCCGAACGTAAGCCGTTGATCCTGATTGCAGAAGACGTGGAAAGCAATTACAAGCTGCTGGAAATAATCCTCAAGAAAGAGTATGACCTGCTCTGGGCGAAGAACGGCAAGGAGGCAGTGGCGTATGCGCTATCGCACAATCCCGACGCCGTATTGATGGATATTAAAATGCCTGTGATGGACGGTATCGAGGCGCTGAAGGAGATTCGGCTCCATACGGACAGTCTGCCCGTCATCATGCAGACGGCCTATGCTTTCGACACCGACCGGCGCGTCGCCGAGGAGGCGGGATGCAACGGATTCATCACCAAGCCCGTCATGCCGCGCGAACTGAAAATGTATCTCGACAAATACCTCACGAAATAGAGCCGGGACCGTTTTTCCGGAGTATGGCGGACCGTCCGGGTCCGGAGCAAGAAATCGGACGATAAGTTTGCAGTTGGCCCGAAATTTCTTACTTTTGCAGCGTTGTTTCAACGATGGTCTCGTAGCTCAGTTGGATAGAGCAACAGCCTTCTAAGCTGTCGGTCGTGGGTTCGAATCCCGCCGGGATCACAACGGACGGATTGGTTTTCAGGCAATTGAATTCAATCCGTCTTTCATTTCCGACCCGCCCCGCAACAACCCGAAGCGGCCCGTCCCATTCTTCCGGACAACCCCGTCACAGCCGTGAAATGCAGTTTTTTAGGGCATTTATTTTGCCGGGCGGAATATTTTCCCTACATTTGCAGGCTTAAAAGCCCGAAGGGGTGAGCGTTTTTTATTAATTACAACAAAATTTTATAGCAAATGGCTGTTAAAATTCGTCTGGCACGTCACGGTAAGAAGGGTTATGCCTTCTATCACATCGTTGCCGCAGATAGCAGAGCGCCACGTGATGGTAAATTCATCGAGAAGCTGGGAACCTACAACCCCAACACGAATCCTGCTACGATCGACCTGGACTTCGGGAAAGCCCTGGATTGGTTACAGAAAGGCGCACAACCTACGGACACCTGTCGGGCTATCCTCTCGTACAAGGGCGTAATGTACAAGAAACACCTGCTGGGCGGCGTCGCCAAGGGTGCGTTCACCGAAACCGAGGCAGAAGCCCGCTTCAACAAGTGGATGGAAGCCAAAGCCGGCAAGATCGAAGCCAAGACCAACAAGCTGGCCACCGACGCCAAGTCGGCCGAGAAGGCCCGTCTGGCTGCCGAGGCCAAGATCAAGGAGGAGCGCGCTGCCGCAATCGCCGAGAAGAAGGCCGCTGCCGAGGCTGCCGCCCGTGAGGCCGCCGAGGCTGCCGCTGCGGAGACTGCTGCCGAAGAGGCCGCTCCGGAAGCTCCCGCCGCCGAATAATAAGGCGACACAGGGAAGGGACGCGGCAAGACGTTTCCCGATCCGAATAAAAACGGTAAACTTCCCACGGGAAGATTACCGTTTTTTTTGTATTTTTACGCCATAATTCAACCGACATGATCGTTCCCGCAGGCAGAATCAACAAACTTTTCGGCACGGAGGGCGGAGTGATGCTCTCGCTCTACCCCGCTTTCCCCGAGGATTTCACGACCGACACCCCGCTGCGCGTCACCATCGACGCGCTGGAGGTTCCGCTCTGGTGCGAGCGTTTCGAACGCCGCGGCCAGTCGGGAGCCACGGCGACATTCGCCGATTTCGACACCGAGCGCAGGGCGCAGGAGCTTGTCGGGCTGGAATTCCGGATCGAGATGAACGGCGAAGAGGACGACGACGAATTTTACCTCGAAAACCTGATCGGCTTCGCGGTCGTGGCCGAAGAGGCCGGAGCCTCGTCCGGAAGGGCGGCGACCGCCGCCGGCGAAACCGGGTCATGCGCCTCCGGGAAACTCTGCGGGACGGTCACCGACTACTACGACAGCGACGCCAATCCGCTGTTCGAACTGGAGATCGGCGGACGGCAGGTGCTGGTCCCCGCCGTCGAGGAGTTCATCGCCCGCATCGACTTCGAGGGGCGCACGATGCACCTGGTGCTGCCCGAAGGACTCTTGACATTGGAATAAGGATGGCACGGGTGGTAATCGGACTTTCGGGCGGCGTCGATTCGTCGGTGGCGGCCTGGCTCCTCAAGGAGCAGGGGCATGAGGTCGTAGGGCTTTTTATGATCAACTGGCACGACACGACGGGAACGCTCGAAGGCGACTGTCCGTGGCACGACGACCGGGTTTTCGCCGAACTCGTGGCCAGGAAACTCGACATCGAGCTGCACGTGGTCGACCTCTCGGCAGACTACCGCACGCGTGTCGTGGATTACATGTTCGCCGAATACGAACGGGGCCGCACGCCCAATCCCGACGTGCTGTGCAACCGCGAAATCAAATTCGACGTATTCCTGCGCGAGGCGCTGAAGTTGGGCGCCGACTACGTGGCCACGGGCCACTACTGCCGCAAGGCGGAAGAGACGCTGCCTGACGGGAGGACGATCCATAAGCTGCTCGCAGGCAGCGATCCCAACAAGGACCAGAGCTATTTCCTCTGCCAGCTCTCGCAGGAGCAGCTCAGCCGGGCGTTGTTTCCCGTCGGCGGGCTGCTCAAACCCGAGGTGCGGCGCATCGCCGAGGAGCAGGGTCTCGCCACGGCCAAACGCAAGGATTCGCAGGGCATCTGCTTCGTGGGCAAGGTCGACCTGCCGACCTTCCTCCAGCAAAAGCTCGCCCCGAAAAAGGGCAACATCCACGAAATACTCCCCGCATGGCCGAAATACGTGCGCGAGGAGGTCCCGGCGGAGGGAGAGCCGACGACCGGACAACTCGCGGCGCTGGCCGAACCGTGGCATTACACCGTGCGCGACGGCAAGAAGATCGGCGAGCACAACGGCGCCCATTACTACACCATCGGACAGCGCAAGGGACTCGGCATCGGAGGCCGCAGGGAGTCGCTGTTCATCCTCGCCACGGACACGGTGCAGAACGTGATCTGGGTCGGCGAGGGCGACGCCCACCCCGGGCTGTGGCGCCCCGCGCTGCACATCGCGCCCGGCGAAATCCACTGGGTGAACCCCGCCCGGGAGCTGACCGCCGGGCAGAGCGCCCGGTTCTCCGTCCGCATCCGCTACCGCCAGCTCTTGCAGGGCGCGCGGCTGTTCGTCCGCGACGAAGGGGCTTACCTCGTTTTCGACCGGCCCCAGCGGGGCATCACCCCCGGACAGTTCGCGGCGTGGTACGACGGCGACCAGCTGGTCGGATCGGGCGTGATCGAAGGCTGACCAACTCAAACCAACCATGATAAAACACCTATTATTCATTGCAGCCGGGCTGTCGATGTTTCACGCCGCATCGGCGCAAAAGTACGTCGACGCCTCGACGCTGACCATCATCGGCCGCACCTGCCCGATGGAGGGGCATCCCTATTACCGGGTCGACACGACGCGCTACCGTTTCGACAACGCCACCATCCGCCACTACTGCGGCTACCCGGCCGGCGTGGCCGTGCTTTTCACCACCGACAGCCGCCGGATCGAGGCCCGCTGGACCACCGCACCGCGCAGCTACGGCTGGAACATGACCCCGGTCCTGCAACGCGGCATGGATCTCTACGTCCGCGAAAACGGCGTATGGACGATGGCCGGTGCGGCACGTCCCGGATTACAGGACCGGCACGCCAGCACCATCGTCGAGCACATGGACGGACAGCCCAAGGAGTGCATGCTCTACCTGCCGGCGTGGAGCGAACTGCTGACGCTGGAGATCGGCGTGGACGAAGGTGCATCCGTCACGCCGCTCGAATCGCCTTACAAGCACCGCGTGATCGTCTTCGGATCGAGCGTCACCCACGGAGCTTCGGCCAGCCGCCCGGGCATGACCTATCCTGCGCGCATGAGCCGCATGACGGGCATCGAGTTCGTCAATCTGGGGTACAGCGGCAACTGCATGCTCCAGCCCGAATTCGCGCGGCTGCTCGCCGAGACCGACGCCGACGCCTTCCTGTTCGACGCCTTTTCGAACCCCTCCCCGAAGATGATCCGCGAGCGCCTCGACGCGTTCGTGGCGACGCTCGTCAAGGCCCATCCCGACAAACCGCTGATCTTCATGCAGACCCACTGGCACACCGCAGGCAACCTCGATCAGGAGGCCGCGAAATTCCACCGCGAGCGGATCAACACCGCGGACGGGATGATGCGGCGGCTGGCGAAGCAATACGACAACGTCTACTTCCTCGACGGCGAATGGTTCTTCGGCCGGGACGCCGAGGGAACCATCGACTGCGACCACGGTTCCGACCTGGGCTACGACCGCATGATCTCGGAGCGGCTGCCCCGTATCCGGAAGATCCTGCGCAAATACGGAATCCGGTAGTCCGGGCGCATTGCGCCGGGTTTCGCAATCCGGCGACTGAATCCCTGCGTTTTCAACGCGGGGATTTTTTGCGTATCTCCCGGCTGCAAAAGATATTTGCACTCTTCGACTGGTGTTGTTTGCCGCTTTTTGGTCGGCAAAGCAGCCTTAACCGCGGCGTATGCCGCGGAGGCTTTGTACCTTTTGGTGGCAAAAGGTACCCAAAACCGCTCGCAAGAGCGGTCGTAGGCTTCTGTGCTTCCCACTTGTCCCGGACGCATCCCTCCCGGTGCGGATAATCTTCCGGGCGCACCGCGCCCGTCGTTCGCCCCCAGGGGGGGGGCTGGGGCGAACGAAACACAAAATGTCCATAAATCCGATAAAAGAGACAAAACATCTACCTATACGTAAGCGAATTTAAGTTATAACTAAACTTTCACTCTGGCATCTTTTTTAGTTTTACAACATCTAAACAGATGTTTGTGAAACCGAAAAGCGCGTTCGATAAATACGTCAGTGCAGCTGTCCGCAAAGAGCGGATGGCTCAACGTGTTTCACAAGCGACTTTAGCCTACGGAATCGGGGTGAGCGACGGATTTATCAGCCAAGTGGAAAGCCCCAAAAGTCCTTCGAAATACAACCTCAACCACATCAACGAAATCGCCAAATTCCTCGGCTGCTCGCCCCGCGATTTCCTGCCCGAACAACCACTCTAAACCGGCGGAACCATGTGGCTGCGTCTGCTGATAATTCTCAATTTTTCATTCTTAATTTTTAATTGCCACTCTTACGGGCAACGCCCCATAGGAATCGCTTTCTACGACGTGGACCGGATTTACGACACCGTCCCGGCGCTTTTCTACGACGACGCAGACTACACGCCCGAAGGCCGTCTGCATTGGACCGCAGAGCGTTACGCGCGTAAAATCCGCAACACGGCTGCCGTGATCGACTCAATGGCCCTGCCCCTGGTCGCCCTGTGGGGCGTCGAAAACGAACAGGTCGTGCGCGACATCGCCGCCGCCTGCCGGGGCGACTACTCCTACCTCCACCGCACGCTCAATTCGCTCGACGGAATGGATTTTGCGCTGCTCTACTACGGAGACCTCTTCTACCCGACCCGCGACGAGCCGGGACGCCGCTACCTCTACGTCGAGGGCGAACTCGGACGCGACACCGTGGGGCTGGCGCTGTGCGGCGACGCACGCATGGCCCAATGGGTCGTGCGCGACCTGCGTGCGGAGCGTCCGCACGTGAAACTGATCGTGCTGGGACGCTCGGATCTCCCCGACCCCGGACGCTGGGGACTGCGCGACGCGACCCGGCGCGCCGAACAGGCCGGACGGGGCACGGTACGACGCGGCGGACGGTGGCAGATGCGCGACCGTATCCTCGCGGACACGGCGCTGACCACCTCGGAGGGCGACGTTTTCGCACGCCGCTATCTGGTTGACCAAAAGAGCGGTAACCCCCTCACGACCTACTCCCGCGGGGTTTATCGCGGCGGCTACGGTTATTCGCTTCCGGTATTCATTTACATCCGGTAGAATTTTTTGGATATTTCGAAAAGTTTTCGTATTTTCGCAATCCCTTCGACGGAAATGCATTTTACGGATGCGGTAACGGAAACGTCACCGCAATTTTTCGGCTTTAAGGGTAAGGTAAAAGAAAAAATTTTTATATTTATACTATAATTCAAAACCAAAAAAGTTATGGCAGACGTAAAACGGGTCTATACCTTCGGCAACAAAGAGGCCGAAGGAAACGGCAAAATGCGTGAACTGCTCGGCGGCAAGGGTGCGAACCTTGCGGAGATGAACCTTATCGGCATCCCCGTGCCCCCGGGATTCACCATCACCACGGAAGTGTGTGCGGAATTCTACAAGCACGGCAAAGAGGCCGTCATCGAGATGCTCCGCCCCGAGGTCGAAAGGGCGATGAAGAACATCGAGAAACTGACCGGCATGAAATTCGGCGACAAGGAGATGCCGCTGCTCGTATCCGTACGTTCGGGCGCACGCGCCTCGATGCCCGGCATGATGGACACCATCCTCAACCTGGGCATGAACGACCAGGCCGTGGAGGCCGTGGCCAAGCGCACGGGCAACCCGCGGTTCGCCTGGGATTCGTACCGCCGCTTCGTACAGATGTACGGCGACGTGGTGCTGGGCATGAAACCCGTTTCGAAGGAAGACCACGACCCGTTCGAGGTGATCATCGAGGAGCAGAAGGCCAAGAAGGGCGTGAAGAACGACACCGACCTGACGACCGACGACCTCAAGGAGCTGGTGAAGAACTTCAAGGCCGCCGTGAAGAAGCAGACCGGCGAGGATTTCCCGACCTGTCCGTGGGACCAGCTGTGGGGAGCCATCTGCGCCGTGTTCGGATCGTGGATGAACGAACGCGCCATCCTCTACCGCAAACTCAACAACATCCCCGCCGAGTGGGGCACGGCCGTATCGGTACAGGCCATGGTATTCGGCAACATGGGAGAGAATTCCGCGACGGGCGTAGCCTTCTCGCGCGACGCCGCAACGGGTGAGAACCTCTTCAACGGCGAATACCTGATCAACGCCCAGGGCGAGGACGTCGTAGCCGGCATCCGCACCCCGCAGCAGATCACCATCGAGGGTTCGAAGCGCTGGGCCGTGGCCCAGAAGGTTTCGGAGGAGGAGCGCAAGGCGAAGTTCCCCTCGCTCGAAGAGGTGATGCCCGAGGTTTACAAGGAGCTGGACGAAATCCAGCACCACCTGGAGCAGTACTTCAAGGACATGCAGGACATCGAATTCACGATTCAGGACGGCAAACTCTGGATGCTCCAGTGCCGCAACGGCAAGCGCACGGGCGCGGCGATGGTCAAGATCGCCATGGACATGCTGCGCGAGGGTCTGATCGACGAAAAGACCGCCGTACTGCGCTGCGAGCCTGCGAAGCTCGACGAACTGCTCCACCCCGTCTTCGACAAGAAGGCCATCGCCAATGCGCAGGTCATCACCAAGGGCCTGCCCGCATCGCCGGGAGCCGCCACGGGTCCCGTGGTGTTCTTCGCCGAGGACGCCGAGAAGGTGCTGGAGAAAACCGGCCAGCGCGCCATTCTGGTGCGCATCGAGACTTCGCCCGAAGACCTCAAGGGCATGCTCGACGCGGCAGGTATCCTGACCGCACGCGGCGGCATGACCTCGCACGCGGCCGTCGTGGCCCGCGGCATGGGCAAATGCTGCGTATCGGGCGCCGGCGAATTGCAGATCGACTATAAAGCCCGCACGATCCAGGTGAACGGATTCACCGTGAAGGAGGGCGACTGGATCTCGCTCAACGGCTCGACGGGCGAAGTATACCTCGGTCAGGTAGCCACCAAGGCCGCCGACCTGAGCGGCGACTTCGGACAACTGATGGACCTCGCCGGGAAATATTCGGTGCTGAAGGTCCGCGCCAACGCCGACACCCCGAAAGACGCCGCACAGGCATTCGCCTTCGGCGCCGAAGGCATCGGACTCTGCCGCACGGAGCACATGTTCTTCGAGGGCGACCGCATCAAGGCCATCCGCGAGATGATCCTCGCCGACGACGAAGCCGGACGCCGCGTGGCGCTGGCCAAGCTGCTGCCGATCCAGCGCGGCGACTTCGAGGGGCTGTTCAAGGCCATGAACGGCTACCCCGTGACGGTGCGCCTTCTGGACCCCCCGCTGCACGAGTTCGTTCCCCACGATGAGAAGGGCCAGAAAGAGATGGCCGCCGAAATGGGCGTGCCCCTCCAGAAGATCGTCGCCAAGGTCGAGTCGCTGGCCGAGTTCAACCCCATGCTGGGACACCGCGGCTGCCGTCTGGGCAACACCTACCCCGAGATCACCGAGATGCAGGCCCGCGCCATCATCGAGGCGGCCATGAACGTCAAGGCCACAGGCATCCCCGTTCACGTGGAGATCATGGTGCCGCTGGTGGGCAACCACAAGGAGCTGCGCTACCAGAAGAACATCATCGACACAACGGCCGAGCAGGTGTTCTCGGAGCGCAACGACAAGATCGACTACATGGTCGGCACGATGATCGAGGTGCCGCGCGCCGCCGTGACGGCCAACCAGATCGCCGAAGTCGCCGAGTTCTTCTCGTTCGGAACCAACGACCTGACGCAGATGACCCTCGGATTCTCGCGCGACGACATCGGCAAGTTCCTGCCGGTATATCTGGAGAAGGGCATCCTGAAAAACGACCCGTTCCAGATCCTCGACCGCAACGGCGTGGGCCAGTTGATCCGCGAAGCCGTATTCAAGGGCCGCGGAACCCGCGAAAACCTCAAATGCGGTATCTGCGGCGAACACGGCGGCGAACCTTCGTCGGTGGAGTTCTGCCACTACGCAGGTCTGAACTACGTGAGCTGCTCGCCCTTCCGCGTGCCCATCGCACGCCTGGCGGCCGCACACGCTGCACTCAATCAGAAGTAGCATTTCACGCCCCCTCGGGGCGACACACTCCGGAGGTCCGCGCACGATTGTCGCGGACCTCCTTTTTATTTATAAAAAAGTCGGGTTCATTGAATATATTTGGCCGCAATCGGGAAATTTCCTATATTTGTTTTGGCAAACAGTTTGAAATAACGTTTATTCAATATAAAAAAACGAAACATGAAAAAAATTCTTTTAACGGCGATCGTCGCGCTGTTCGCAGTAACGGCAGCATCGGCGCAGGACAAAGGCAATTGGGCGCTCGGCCCGCGTATGAACATCTACACCAACACGGGTGACGCCGTGGTGGGTCTGGGTGCATTCGGACGTTACAGCTTCACGGACAACTGGCGTATCGAACCGTCGCTGATGGCGCTGCTGCACAGCGGCTGTTCGATCGACATCAGCGTCGACGCGCAGTACGTCTTCCACTTGGGCGAAGGCTGGAGCGTTTATCCGGCAGTGGGTTTCACGGCCAATGACATCGGCAAGTGGGCCGCAGGCCTGAACATCGGCGGAGGTTTCGACTTCGAGGTAGCCCGCAACTGGGACCTTTCGGCCGGCCTGAAATGGCAGCCCATGTTCGACGACTGGCGCAAGAACCCCGTAGTCATCAGCATCGGCGCGGCATACAAGTTCTAACCATAGACGCCTGAAAACAGCGACCGGACCCGATTCATTTCGGGTCCGGTTGTTTTTTTGACACCGGCGCACGAGGCTGGATGCATCGCTTCCGGCCCGCGCGACGCAGCGCCGTGCACCGAGAAACGACAACCCTCCGTTTTTGAGTGTCCCGAAGCGGATTTCGCCATAACGCAGTCCGGTCCGGACAGGAGATACAACCGCATTTCCCGTCCGGACCGGACAAAGCAGGGCGAAAGATGCCCGCGAGAACCGAAAACTACTGTTCGTTTACACGAATCATATCGAATATCCGATACCCTATCGGCGCGTAACTGCGCCATGCGGAGCGTTTGGCGCGATAAACGTACGGCTTTCCCCCGACGTAAACCGTCACCTCGGGCAAAGCCCGCTCGTCGAAGAAGCCGCAGAGTTCCGACCCGTCGGCATCGAAGGTGTACCGGTGCTTCCACTGCTTCTTTTCCGGTTCGAGGTAGAGTTTGTCCACCGGGCCGGACATCACCGCCGCATCCGCCGCGAAACGCACCGAATCGGCCGGCACGGCCTGCGCCATACGGCATGTGAAATTGATCGTGGCGCGCCCGCCGCGATGCTCCTTGTAGGTGATGTCGAAAGTCAGGTCGCCCGCTTCCCGGTTCTCGAAAAGCGTCACGGGAAAGGTGTGGTAGATCACCCCGTCGGTCTCGGCTTTCGAGACGTAATGGTTGCGGATATTCTGCGCCGGGAGCGTCGAGGCTCCGGCGATGCAGAGGGCAGCCGCCAGCAGGAGACGTTTAGTCACCGTAGACGATGATCGTGTAGATCGTGTAGACGCCGACATAGGACTTGGCCTGGTAGTCTACGTGGTGGATGCGCGTGATACCGGCTTCGCGGGCCGCAGCCTGGATGCTCGCATCGCCCAGGGCGACGACACCTACATATCCCTTGGCCTCGGCCGTGCCGACCTTGCTCGACCCGGCGTTGCCCGTCACGGCCAGCCCGTCCTTCACATCGGTATAGATTCCGCCTACGAGGGGCGATTTGACGCATCCCGCCAGCATCATCGCGGCGAATGCAAAAGCGAAAAGTTTTTTCATGCTATCTGGTTTTATAGGCACAGCGGTATTTCCCCTTCGCAAGGTTCAGCAGTTTGCTCTTGAGCAGCTGGCGGCGAAGCGGTGCGATCCGGTCGGTGAAGACCACGCCTTCGATGTGATCGTATTCGTGCTGGATGACCCACGCCTTGAGTCCCGTGAACTCCTCGTCGTGCTCGACAAAGTCGGTGTCCATGTAGCGCATGCGGATCGACAGCGAGCGGGCCACGTCGGCATGAATCCCGGGAAACGAGAGGCAGCCCTCGTTATAGGTCTTCTTCTCCTCGGAAAATTCGTAAATCTCGGGATTGACGAAGGCGCGCTTGTAATCGGCGCACGACGGGTCCTCCTCGGCCCACGGAGTGCAGTCGACGATGAACAGACGAATGTCCTTGCCGATCTGGGGCGCAGCCAGTCCGACGCCTTCGGCCTCTTCGAGCGTGAGGAACATGTCCTCGGCGAGTTTTTTCACATCGGGGTAATCGGGCGCAATCGGCTCGCATTTGCGGCGCAGCACCTCATCTCCGTAAATTACAATCGGGTATATCATAACAAAATCTATAAACAATTTTTCGCAGGCAATCTTGCTTTCGCCCGCCGTTATCGCGGTCTACGACCGCGTTTACAAGTCTGACCCCACCCCAAAACCCTCCCTCGGGAGGGGCTTATCGCGTCGCGTCCGGGTTATCGACAGGAAATGCTTTCCATATAGGACTGGAGGATAATCGTCGCGGAAATCTTATCCACCAACGCCTTGTCGCGGCGGGCCATCCTGCCGATGCCGCTTTCGAGCATCGTGCGGTGGGCCATCACCGAAGTAAAGCGTTCGTCGTAGAAAACCACCTCCTTGTCGGGCCACGCCCGCCGCAGGCGGCCGGCCAGCGGCTCGATGAATCGCCACGTCTCGGAGGGCGTGCCGTCCATCCGCGAAGGCTTCCCCACGACTATCGTACTAACGTCCTCCCGGGCGAAATATTTTGCCAGCCAGGCCTCCAGCCCCTTCGTCTCGACCGTCTCCAGCCCTCCGGCGATCAGGCGCAGGGGATCGCTCACGGCGATTCCCGTGCGCCGGGTCCCGTAGTCTATGGCAAGAATGCGTCCCAAATCAGAGGTTCAGCGTCCTGAACAACTTGCGGTAGGAGCACTCCTCGTCGACCATCGCGTGCAGCGACTCGATCTTGACGCGCTCCTGGGCCATCGTATCGCGGTGGCGGATCGTCACGGTCCCGTCCTCCAGCGTCTGGCCGTCGACCGTCACGCAGAACGGCGTACCGACGGCATCCTGACGGCGGTAACGCTTGCCGACGGAGTCTTTCTCGTCGTAAACGACATTGTAATCGTATTTCAGCAGGTCGACGATCTTCTGCGCCACTTCGGGCATGCCGTCCTTCTTCACCAGCGGCAGCACGGCCACCTTGACCGGAGCCAATGCGGGCGGGAATTTCAGCACGACGCGCGAATCGCCGCCTTCGAGCGTCTGCTCGGTATAGGCCGCCGACATCACCTGCAGGAACATGCGGTCCACGCCGATCGACGTCTCGACCACATAGGGTACATAGCTTTCACCCGTCTCCGGATCGAAGTACTGCAACTTCTTGCCCGAAAACTTCTGGTGGCTGCCCAGGTCGAAGTCCGTGCGCGAGTGGATGCCCTCGACCTCCTTGAACCCGAACGGGAAGTTGTATTCGATGTCCGTCGCGGCGTTGGCGTAGTGGGCCAGTTTGTCGTGGTCGTGGAAGCGGTAGTCATCGTCGCCGAAGCCCAGCGCACGGTGCCAGGCCATGCGGGTGTTCTTCCACTCGTTCCACCACTTCATTTCGGTTCCGGGGCGCACGAAGAACTGCATCTCCATCTGCTCGAACTCGCGCATGCGGAAGATGAACTGACGGGCCACAATCTCGTTGCGGAAGGCCTTGCCGATCTGCGCAATGCCGAACGGGATTTTCATGCGCCCGGTTTTCTGGACGTTCAGGAAGTTGACGAAGATACCCTGCGCCGTCTCGGGACGCAGGTAGATGGTATTGGCGCCTTCGGCCGTAGAACCCATCTGGGTCGAAAACATCAGGTTGAACTGCCGCACCTCGGTCCAGTTGCGTGTGCCGGAGATCGGGCAGGCGATCTCGCAGTCGACGATGATCTGGCGCAGCTCCGCAAGGTCGTTGGCGTTCAGCGCATCGGCGAAACGCTTGTGCACCTCGTCGCGTTTGACCGCGGTCTCCGCCACGCGCGGCGACGTTTCGCGGTATTTGGCCTCGTCGAACGACTCGCCGAAGCGCTTGCGGGCCTTCTCGACCTCTTTTTCGATCTTTTCATCCTGTTTGGCCAGCCAGTCCTCGATCAGCACGTCGGCGCGGTAACGCTTCTTCGAATCCTTGTTGTCGATCAGCGGGTCGTTGAAGGCCGACACATGGCCCGAGGCCTCCCACGTCTTGGGATGCATGAAGATCGCGGCGTCGATGCCGACGATGTTCTCGTGCAGTTTGACCATCGAATCCCACCAATATCGCTTGATGTTGTTCTTCAACTCCACGCCGTTCTGACCGTAGTCGTACACGGCTCCCAGACCGTCGTAGATTTCGCTCGAAGGAAACACGAATCCGTACTCCTTGCAGTGCGCTACCAGCTTTTTGAAAAGTTCTTCCTGAGTCATCGTATTCTCTGTTGTTTACTGTTTTTCCAAATGACAAAAATACAAAATAAATGACAACAAGGGTCTTCGATCGGGATTTTATTTCTATATTTGTATCGGCAGCCTGCGAGGGCCGCCGACATACGACAATAAAAAGCGCATCGGCTTTTTTCTTACGGGTGAAAATTGGACACTTTCACAGAACGATAAGGAACAAAGGTGATGCCTTCGCTGTTTTCAGCGCGGGCATATTTCCCTATCCTACCGTTCGGGTCGTCCAATACCTCACCTGTGGATACGAAATCTTGCCTGCGCCTTTTGTTTACCGGGACGGGAACAACCCTTTAAACAAAATAAACGAAATGAAAACAGCAAAATTCTTCATGGCGTTCATCGCCGCCGCGCTGCTCGCGTCATGCAGCGACGACAAGGATTACTCGGGCGATTTCGGGCAGATCAAGGTTCCGGACACGCGCCAGTTGGAACAGACGGTCTCCGCCGACGACACGCAGAGCGCACGGGGCGTGACCTTCACCACCGAAGGGGCATGGACCTCGACGATCGCCGAGACCCGCGCCGAAGCGCCCGCCTGGATTTCGATTTCGCCCGACCGCGGCGATGCGGCAGGCAGCTACACGCTGAAAATCACCCTCGAACCCAACACGTCGGGAGCGTCGCGCACGGCGACAATCGTCATCACGTGCGGCACGTCGAAGATCGAGATCACCGTCACGCAGGAGGGCGCGGACGACCCCATCGAATCGACACCGGCCAACCGGATAATGCGCATCGACAGCCGCCAGCAGACAATCCGAAACAGCGGCGATTCGGACCCGGAACGATGGACTTCGACCAGCCGCTTCACATACGACGATGCCGGACGCCTCACGTGTTACGAATGGGACGACACCCCGGAGAACTCGGCCGACGCCATGGATGAGGTCCTCCGGATCAGCTATCCCGACGCCAAGACCCTGAAACTGTCCGCCGAAACGACAGAATCGCCCGAAAAGGGATCGTACACCGTTACGCTCGACGATGCAGGGCGCGCCGTCGCCGCACGCAGCGACAACGGTCCCGAACGCTGGACCTTCGCCTACGACGGCAACGGATGCTGCAAGGAGTGCACATACAGCGGCGACGAATATCACTACTACCCGCGCACGGTCTGCCGCTGGACCGGCAACGACCTCACCGGTCTCGACATCTACCAGGGCAAGGAGGTCGATTTCAGCTACGAATTCGAATACCACGCCGACCGGCCCAACACGCCCGCATTGTGCAACCTCGACCTCAACGCGCTCCTGTTCGACGTATGTCCCGACATCGAGGACGCCGATTTCTTCATGGGGTCGGTACTCTCCGGAATCGGACGGCTGGGCAACCGCAGCGCCCATCTGACGAACACGAACCCGGACGAGAGCGTGTTCTCGGTCGAGTCATTACCCGACGGATCGTTTATCAGTTTCAGAGTCCTGAACGAGCAGATCGAATGGAAGCAAGTTGGCGGACGGGTTACCGAGGCTATCTGGATTCAGGAGGTGGAGTGTTTCCAGGAAAAAGACGGCAAGGAGACAGTCATCCCCGAACGAGGCTACACAGAAATCGAAACGCACCAGATCTTCTATTGACGGGCTTTTCTCCCAAAAACCGAACGGCGGTCCGATAAGGACCGCCGTTCATTTTACCTGCCGGAACCCTTACCGCCCCATCAGCCCCTCGCGCAGGAACGAGAAATCGCCGTCGCGGGCGATGATGATGTGGTCCAGCAGCCGGATGTCGAACAACGCCGCGGCGCGCGCCACACGTTCGGTCAGCGTCTTGTCCTGCCCGCTCGCCTCGGGCGTTCCCGAAGGGTGGTTGTGCACCAGAATCAGCTGCGTGGCGAGCAGTTCCAACGCCCGTTTGACGATCAGCCGGTGGTCGACGACCGTGCCGGTCACCCCGCCCTGACTGATGCGGTAACGCTCGATAACCCGGTTCGACGAGGTGAGGTAGACGACCCAGCACTCCTCGTGGGAGAGGCGTTCCAGCTGCGGCCGGAACAGCCGCACCACATCGTCGCCCGTATTGATGAAATCGCTCCCGGAACCCCCGGAAGCGACAGCCCGCCGTCCGAATTCCGCCGCGGCCAACAGCATCCGCGCCCGTTTCAGGCCCAGTCCCCCGACCATGCGCAGGCGGGCTTCGGGCTGGTCGCCGATACGCGCCAGCGAACCGTCGTAAGCCGACAGCACCACTTCGGCCAACTGTTCGTCGTCGGTGAGCAGGGCAAGCAGCTCGCGGTCGCTCAAGGCCTCCACGCCCCGCGACGCCATTTTATCGAGGATATTCTTCATAAAAGCAGAAAGTGACTATATACGAATTCATACCGTTTTCATCCCGGCAAGCCGGTACAGCCGCCTGCGGAGGGTGTTTGAAACCGGGTCCGAATCCCCATCTGCCGGGCGGGCGCAGAACAGGACCGGAAATGCAACGGATTGCCACCGCCCTCTAAAACCCGCTTCCTGAACGGGTGCCTTCCAGACGGTCGACCTTGTCCAGCAGCGAAGCGCACTGCTCGTCGCTCATGTACTGCGACACGGAGAACGCCGCACGCTGTTCGGCCTCCTTCTTCGAATCCCCGGCTCCGTGGCCGACCTCCATGCCGTCGACCAGCACCGTGCAATAGAAAACCGGATGGTTCGAAGCGTATTCCTTGTCGTGCTCCGTGCGGAACTCGACCTGGTGGCGGTTCTTCTGGCTCCACTCGATCAGGCGGCTCTTGAAATCGCTCTCCGACTCGGTCAGTTCTTCCAGATTCAGGAAACGGAAATAAATGTTATTGATCAACAGCCGGTTGACGAACTCGTACCCCTGATCGAGGTAAACCGCCCCCATCATCGCCTCGAAGGCGTCGCCGTAGATATGCTTCTGGGTAATGCCCGTGCCGCCGTTCGAAATCACGTGGACATCCAGACCGAGGTTCACGGCCAGCGCGTTGAGCGACTGCCGCGAGACGATCTTCGACCGCAGCTGGGTCATGAAACCCTCGTCGCGGTCGGGGTATTCGATGAACAGATAGTCCGAAGTCACGGCCTCGATCACAGCGTCGCCCAGATATTCCAGACGTTCGTTGTTGATCGCGCGGCCGTCCTCCAAAACCAAAGAAGCTGACTTGTGAATCAAAGCCAGCTTGTAGAGTTCGACGTTGTGCGGAATGAATCCGAACAGATCGTCGACAATTCTGTAATATGCCCGGTCACGCCCGAAATTCCGTCGGATAGGACGCAGTAAAAAGTCAATCACGGCGCGGACGTTACAGGGATCAGAGTTTGCGGAAAATAACCGTCGAGTTGTGACCGCCGAATCCGAACGTATTGCTCAACGCACACTTCACGTCGCGCTTCTGCGCCACGTTAAGCGTCAGATTCAGTTTTTCGTCGATCTCGGGATCGCGGTTTTCGCAGTTGATCGTGGGGGGAACCACGCCGTGCGTCAGCGCGAAAATGCACGCCAGAGCCTCCACGGCGCCGGCAGCGCCCAGCAGGTGTCCCGTCATTGATTTGGTCGAGGAGATGTTGACGTTGTAAACATGGTCGCCCAGAACGCCTGCCACGGCCTTCAGCTCGGGAATGTCGCCCGCGGGGGTCGAAGTTCCGTGCACGTTCACATAGTCGATATCCTCGGGAGCGATGCCCGCGTCCTTGATGGCGTCGCGCATCGCCTTCATGGCGCCCTTGCCCTCGGGATGGGGAGCCGTGAAGTGGTAAGCGTCGGCCGAAGCGCCTCCGCCTACGACCTCGCAATAGATCTTCGCGCCGCGCGCCTTGGCATGCTCGTACTCCTCCAGGATCAGCGCACCGGCGCCCTCGCCGATCACGAAGCCGTCGCGGTCCTTATCGAAGGGGCGCGAAGCGTGCTGCGGATCGTCGTTGCGCGTCGAAAGCGCCTGCATGGAGTTGAATCCGCCGACCGAAGGCTCGTTGACCGCAGCCTCCGAACCGCCGGCCACCATGACGTCGGCCTTGCCGTAACGGATGGCGTCGAAAGCGGCCGTGATGCCGTGGTTCGACGAAGCGCACGCCGACACCGTACAGTAGTTCGGACCCATGAAGCCGTACTTCATGGAGATGAAACCGGCTGCGATATCGGAAATCATGCGGGGAATAAAAAACGGGCTAAACCGCGGGGTTCCATCCCCGGCGGCCCAGCCCAGACACTCATCGAAGAAAGATTTGATTCCTCCGATGCCCGAACTCCAGATAACGCCCACCTGCTCCTTGTCGACCTTCTCGAGATCGAGGGCAGAATCCTCCACGGCCTGCGTGGCCGCGATCAAAGCATATTGTGTAAAGAGGTCGTACTTACGCACCTCCTTACGGTCGAAATACTGGGTCGGATCGTAATTCTTTACTTCACAAGCGAACTTGGTCTTAAATTTTTCGGCATCGAAATGAGTAATGGGTGCGGCACCGCTGACTCCCTTCTCCAGATTCGAAAAATACTCCTCTATACTATTACCGAGCGGGTTTATCGTACCGATGCCCGTAACAACTACTCTTCTTCCTGTCATAAATTTAAGGCTTTATCAGCCGTGAAACGTTGTTTAAGGGAAATTATTTCTTGTGTTCCTCGATATACGAGATCGCGTCGCCGACGGTAGCGATCTTTTCAGCGTCCTCATCCGGGATCTGGATATCGAAAGCCTTCTCGAACTCCATGATCAGCTCTACAGTGTCGAGCGAGTCTGCGCCCAGGTGGTTGGTGAAGCTTGCTTCGGGGACTACCTCCGACTCCTTGACACCCAGTTTGTCGACGATGATCTCGACAACTTTTGATTGAACTTCTGACATAATTTTAATTTTTTAGTTAAACAATTATTTGGAAATAGTTCTTTTACATTTCCAGAGCAATTTTGCGCAAAAGTAACACTTTTTTTATTACTTTTGACAAAACGGCCTGTTTTTTTATTCACAACTTTTTCGACATTTAGCACAAAAATTTAATTAATACATTCAAAACCACAACCTTATGAAATTGCTTCTGATCTCGAATTCGACCAATGCCGGCGAGGAATACCTGCGCTATCCGCTGCCAGAGATAGGGCGTTTTCTCGACGGGGTGCGCGAAATCGTCTTCGTTCCCTACGCGGCCGTCACGTTCTCCTACGCCGATTACGAAAAAAAGGTGCAGGCGCGTTTCGCCGAACTGGGCATCCGCGTGCGTTCGGTCCACCGGGCCAAGGACCCCGCCGCCCTCGTCCGCGGGGCCGAAGCGATCTGCGTCGGGGGCGGCAACACGTTCGCCCTGGCCAAAAAGATGCAGCAGCAGGGGCTTATGACGGCCATCCTCCGCAAAATCAAGGCCGGAACGCCCTACGTGGGCTGGTCGGCAGGCAGCAACGTCTGCTGCCCGACGATCTCGACAACAAACGACATGCCCATCGTGGAACCGGAGTCGTTCAAAGCCATCGGAGCGGTCAAATTCCAGATCAACCCCCACTACCTCGACGCCAACCCCGCGGGGCACGCCGGGGAGACCCGCGAACAGCGCATCCTGGAGTATATCGAGGCCAATCCGCGCCGTTGGGTGGCCGGACTGCGCGAAGGCTGCATGCTGCGCTGCGAGGACGGGAAACTGGAGCTGATCGGCCGACGCCCGATGCGGATGTTCCGCAAAGGAGTCGAAACCTTCGAGGTCGAACCGGGCGGCGACCTGTCTTTTTTATTATAAATAGGTATATCGTTTTATGAAAGTACTGATTGCGGGTCTGGGCCTTATCGGAGGCTCGTTCGCCCTGGCCCTTCGCGACCACGGCATCGCAGAGGAGATACTCGGGGTCGAAAGCTCCGAAGAACACGCTGCCGAGGCGTTGCAGCTGGGCCTTGCGGACCGGATCGTGAGTTTCGAGGAGGGTGTTCCGGAAGCCGATCTCGTGGTGCTGGCCACCCCCGTCGACACCATCCCGCTGATGGCTGTCAAGGCGCTCAACCGCGCGGGCGGCAGGCAGGTGGTGATGGACATGGGTTCGATCAAGGGCGAGTTGTGCGAGGTGATCTCGATGCACGCCCGCCGCGGACGCTTCGTCGCCGCGCACCCGATGTGGGGTACGGAGTACAGCGGTCCGAAAGCCGCCCAGCGGGGCGCGTTCACGGGCCGCAGCGTCGTGCTGTGCGACACGGTGCGGAGCGACAAGGACGCCCTGGCCACGGTCGAAGGCATCTTCCGCACGCTGGGCAGTCCGGCCGTCTACATGGACCCCGAAGAGCACGACCTGCACGCGGCCTATGTCTCGCACATCTCGCACGTCACCTCGTTCGCGCTGGCGCTCACGGTGCTCGAAAAGGAGCGCGAGGAGCGTCACATCTTCGACCTGGCGGGCGGCGGTTTCGAGAGCACGGTGCGCCTGGCCAAGAGTTCGGCGGCAACGTGGGTCCCGATCCTGTTGCGCAACAAATACAACGTGCTGGACGTGCTGCGCGAACACATACACCAGTTGCAGATCATGCGCCGGATGCTCGAACGCGACGACGCCGAGGGGCTGAAAAACGCCATGGAGCGCGCCAACACCATCCAACGCATCATCCACTGATGACCGCGGCAGCCGAAACGGGCCGGGCCGGCGAACGCGCCGCGACGGAATACCTCCGACGTGCGGGGTACGAAATCTGCGCGCTCAACTGGCGGCAGGGCCGTTACGAGCTGGACATCGTGGCCTGCCGGGAAGGCGTGCTGCATTTCGTGGAGGTCAAGACCCGGCGCTCCGGGTCGCTCACGCCTCCCGAGGCAGCCGCCACGCAGCGCAAGTTCCGGGCCTTGTCGCGCGCCGCCGCCTGCTACCTGCGCACCGTGGGCTGGGAGGGCGAAGTGCAGTTCGATCTGGCGGCCGCCGAAGCCGCCGCCGACGGGAGCGTCCGCGTCGAACTGATCGAAAACGCGCTGGAATACAATTGGTAATTTTGCAGTTCCGACAAATTGTACTATCTTTGCCGGACTGAAAAAGAACAGCCTGACGTCGGGTCACCGGGCGCAGGCGTTAGAAACTGAAAACTCAACACCGTAAATACCGATGTGGTTCTATAATTTCGGTCTGATTCTCTACGTTTGGGCCATCCGTCTCGTGGCGCCGCGCCATCCGAAGGCCCGCCTTTGGATCGAAGGCCGCAAAGACCTCTTCCGCCGCATGCGGGAGGCAATCGCCCCCACGGACAGGATCATCTGGATACACGTCGCGTCGCTCGGAGAGTTCGAACAGGGCCGCCCCATCATCGAACAGCTTCGCAAGACGCACCCCGAATACAAGATTCTCCTGACCTTCTTCTCGCCTTCGGGCTACGAAATCCGCAAGAACTACAAGGGCGTCGACTACATCTTCTACCTCCCGATCGACACGCCGGGCAACGCCCGCCGCTTCCTCGACGCCGCGCACCCCGAAATCGCCATCTTCGTCAAATACGAGTACTGGCTCAACCTGCTCCGCGAACTGCGCCGCCGGAAGATCCGCACCTACGTCGTGTCGGCCATCTTCCGCCGCAATTCGGTCTTTTTCCGCCCCTACGGCGGCATGTGGCGACAGGCGCTGGAGTCGTTCGACGTGATGTTCGTGCAGAACGAGGAGTCGAAAAAACTGCTGGCGACGCTGGGCTTCGACAACGTGCTGGTGGCCGGGGACACGCGCTTCGACCGCGTGGCGGAGATCGCCCGCGCGGCCAGACGCATCGACGTCATCGACCGCTTCAAGGGCGACAACCGCCTGTTCGTGGCCGGATCGACATGGGAGCCGGATGAAGAGCTGCTGATCCGGCTGATAAACGACAATCCCGACGTGAAATTCGTCGTCGCACCCCACGAAATGGACGAGTCGCGTATCGCACGGCTGATGGCCGAAACCAAAGGCGGCGCGCTGCGCTACACGCAATGCACGCCCCGCACGACCTACGGTTCGCGGCAGCTGCTGATCCTCGACACGGTGGGGATTCTCGCCTCGGTCTACGGCTACGCCACCTGGAGCTATATCGGCGGCGGCTTCGGCGTCGGCATTCACAACACGCTCGAAGCCGCGACGTTCGGACTTCCGGTGGCCTTCGGTCCCAACTACGAAAAATTCAAGGAGGCCCGCGATCTGGTGACGCTCGGCGCCGCCCGGTCGGTGACCGACTACGAGCAGTTGCGCACGTGGTTCGTGCCCCTGCGCGACAACGAGGAGTTCCTGCAGAAAACCAGCCGCATCGCCAAGGATTACACCACCCGCCACCAGGGAGCCACAGGCATCATCGTCAAAACGATTTTCCACTAAATAGCCGGCAGGCCCTCGCGTTCCGAACCGGACCGGAGGCATTTCCGCCCCCTTCCCGCCGTCGTTACAACAGCGGTCGGAGGCTGCGCGCGAACAACGGGCCGCCACAGCAGTCGCATCACACGGTCGCCGCCAAAGCGGCGGACAGCCCCGTAAACCGGGCATCCCGGCTTTCCGGAAAGCCCTTCATGCCGCAAGCGGCAAATATGCGGGAGAGCCTCCGCCTGGTCCCAAATTCAAATGAGGAGATTCGCGCACCGAAAAAAACGGGGCGGATGGAACGTACGTCACGCACAGTCCATCCGCCCCGTTTAACAGTTTGTGCGGAAAGCCGCTCACAAACCGGGAACGTCAACGCCCGAACAGCAGGGTCGCATCCTTCGGACGCTTGTACCAGTCCTTTTCACGGGAACCGCCCGAAGCGCTTTTGAGGAACCAGTAGCAGTCGTCGATGCTCTGCATCTCCTGCGGCCATTCGAACTTCCACGAGGCGTCGTCGGGGTCCGAAAGCGGAATGTCCAGCACGCTGGGATACTCCGCCGTATTGAAGCTCGACGGATAGATATAATACTCCGATTCGTTTTTCAGCCAGGGGACCACGTCGCCGTAAAGCGTTTGCACGACAGGCTCGCCGACGGGCTCGAAAGCCTGCGCCGCATAGACGTTCCGATAGCCCTTCAGGCCGGAAAGGAACGGCTGGAAACCCTTCGAATCCCGGAATCCGAAACTGTTGGACATATGCGATCCGGTCGCCATCAGCTGCACGGTGATCTGCTTGGCCCGGTTTTTCGACTGGTAGTAATCCCTGATCTCATATTGAACCACCGCATCGTTGAAGTCGAAATCGCCGCGGTACGGATAATTGTCCTCGAACAGGTAAAGCCCGACGGAGGTCTTGCAGGCGATCTCCTCGGGGTCCTTGTTGCCGCTGTTGCCGATCTCGACCTCCTCGCCGGGGGCGATGGTCCTCGGGTTGCTCTCGATCATGCAGAGAATGTCGTTGTAGTCGCCGTCGTATTTCGCGCTCTCGGTCACCACGCGGTTCTCCATGCCGAGGATGTTGCCCTGAAAATCACCCTCCGTGACGTGGCAGATATAACCGTTGGCCAGATGCCGGTCGACGATCCGGAACGTCTTCTTGTCGTCCTGGTACGTCAGCGTATAATCCTGCACGCGCTCGTTGAGCCGGAGCGTGGTGAAACGGAATCCGCCGTTGCTCACCGTGCTGTTGCCGATGTAAACGAATCCGAGGTTCAACCCCTTGGGGAATACGCCCAGTTTGTAACGCTTGTAGGAGGCGATATTCGACGAGAACTCCTCCCGGGTGTAGAAAACCCAGCTGCGCTGCGCCCGGACCTCGGAATAGGGAATCGCGACCACTTCGCCGTCCTTCACCCCGTAAAAGGTGCAGTCGCCGAGCGTCAGCCCATCCTGTTTCGAAGAGGGATAGGTGTAGAACCAGAGTTTGCCGAAAAGCTGGCTCTGGCGGCAGCCGCCGTCGCCGAGAAACGTGAGCCAGATCTCCGCCTCGTCGAAATCGCCCGAACTCGGCGTCCGGTCGATCACCAGGTCGGTGCACTTGAAAAGGTCGTCGCCCCGGACGTTATTGGTCTTTTCGGGAAAATAGATGCTGTTGACGGCCGTCATAACCCGGGCGCTGACCGGATTCACATCGGCGGCGCGGCTCTGCGGGCCGGGCCGGGCAGCGGCCGAGATCGACAGGTTCCCCACCTCGTAACTTTTCATCTCGCCCTGCGCCACGACATACAGCCTTTCAACGTCCTTCGGCACGTCGAGCGTGATCGAAACAGGCGTAAAACCCGTCAATGCAGGCTGTTTCACAAGCGACTCCCCGTCGTAGGGATTCCCGAAATAGACCGCATAATACTCGCCGGCAACCTCGGAAGCGATATTCACCGCCACGGTCGTCCGGTTGTCGAATCCCCTGGCATACTTTTCATAAAATTCGGTATTATCAACATCCTTGTCGATACACGACGCGGCCGACAATGCCGCGAGCACGAATGCCAGTCTGGAAATGTACATGGTTCAAACCTTTGATCGCTCAAAGATATACATTTCCGCCCAAAAACCAAATCAATTCGTCATCTTTTTCAGTTTTCCGCTCCGTACAACGCTTCACAGTATCTCTTCAGCTCTTTCCACGGATAGTAAGGGCCTCCGGCGAGGGGCAGATTGGCGTCGCGCTCATTATGCAGCACGCGGACGCGCACGTCCCCCGTTTCGGGATTGCGGAAGAAGATGAACTGGACGTTGGTTCCCATCGGCGTCACCGTATGGGCGTTCCACGCCGCAGCTACATCGTCGAGCGACTCCACGCGGGCATAGGCTCCCTCGGCGCGCAGCAGGGCCAGCAGCGGAACCACATAGGTGTCGTGACCGAAACGCAGCGAGGCCGAAAGGTCCGATTCCCCCGCAACGACGCGGTCGGCCGTCTCGACGATATTGCGCAGCAACGGCCTGGCATCGGCGACGAGCGGATCGCCGAAGCGGGCCGAAGGTCCCATGATCAGGTAACGGCGGACGTTCTCGCACTCCCAGAGCGCATAGAGTTCCTCTCTGGTGAAGATTTCATAGAACGGCTCGATGCCCAGATGGCTGACGTCCTGCGTGATGGCGGCCAGCATGAAAAGATCCTCCATCAGATCCAGCGGCTCGTCGATGCACCCGGGGTCGGTGACGAGCGACTTCACGAACCGGTCGGGGTTCACACGCACGCGGGTCAGGCTGTCCGCAACCGCCGAAGCGGCCCCGCGGCTTGCCTTGAGCGAGGGTCCGTTGGCCAGATAACAAAGATCGCGGGCGCTCGCATCGCGCGTGGCGCGGATCGCGGGATTCAGCTCCTTGAGACGTTCGTTGAAAGCCGCCATGCTCAAGATACAGCGCGGAACCTGCGTCGAGCGGCTCTCGATACGGCACACGCGGCCCCCGTCGGTCGAGAAAACCCCGGGATAGGCGGCGAACATCCGCTCGGCGATGCCGCGGTGTTCCTGTACGCCGCGGGGCGAAAGGTCGCCGTAGCGTTTGCAGGCATCGGCGGCCAGCGTCTCGACCTTGGCCAGCACCTCGCGGCCCTTGGGGGTCAACGCCCCGGCCTTGTCGGCTTTGCGCAGCGCGGCGAGCGGCTCGGCATAAGCCTCCTCTTTCGAGTGGTAGCGGCTTCCGTGACGGCCGTAGTGGCTGATGTAGAACGGCTCGTAGCCGTCGGGAACCGGAGCGGCAGGACCGGGCAGGTACTCGTAGGAGTGGTAGATGCTCGCGGTGAGTTCGGGACGGGAGGCCAGTTGGGCAGGGGTGGGCTGCGCAGCGGCGCAGGTCGCGGCCAGCAGCAGCAGGGCCAGCAGACGGGTTTTCAGTGTAAGATATTTCATAGTCAGCATTTATTGGTCATAATCCGGAGTACGAGGCTGTCGGTCTCGTTCATGCCGTCGCGGCCGATGGCGGTGAGGTTGCGGATACATTTGTCCACATCTTCCTCGATGATGCCCTCGACCGGGGTGACGCAATGGCCGTCCATGGCCATCATGGCCGACAGCACGGCCGTCGAGACGCCGCTCGTGAGCTTCATCGCACAACTGGGCTTGGCTCCGTCGCAGATCATGCCCGTCAGGTTGGCGATCATGTTCTTCACGGCCGCGGCCGCCTGGCCGTAGCCGCCGCCCATCAGGTAGGTGATGCCGCAGCTCGATCCCGTGGCCGCCACCACGCAGCCGCACAGCGCCGACAGACGTCCCAGGCTCTGCTTGATGTAGATGACCGTGAGGTGGCTCAACGTCAGCGCCCGGATCATCTGCTCCTCCGAGGCGTGCGTCTCCTCGGCGTAGACCACCACGGGCAGCGTCGCGGCGATGCCCTGGTTGCCGCTTCCCGAGTTGCTCATCACGGGGATCATCGCCCCGGCCATGCGGGCGTCGCAGGCGGCGGAGGTGTAGGATAGTATCCGTGTGAAGATGCTGTCGCCCATCACCTTCCGCTCGCGGTCGCAGCACAGCGTGCGGCCCACGCAGTGACCGAACTCGCCCGCGAAGGAGCGTTCGGCGGCGGCCTTGTTCAGGCGGCTGGTTTCGAGGATGAAGCGCAGTTCGTCCAGCGGCGAGGTCATGGCGAAATCCCATATGCGCGCGAGGGTCAGGGGCACGTCCTCCTCCTCCCCGCCGCCCGCCGCCGGGGTCCGCCTGTCGAGCAGCGTCTCGCCGTCGCGGCTGACGAAGACGAAGGAGGTATGTCCCCCGGCGATGACCGCCACGGCCCTGTGGCCGGCGGCTTCGGCCTCCGCCTCGATATAGAGTTTTTCATCGACGTCCTCTTTCAGGCAGATCGCGATGCGCCGCCCGTCGATCATGCGGCGACCGCGTTCGACGGCTTCGGGCGTCACGTCGCACAGCACCTCCAGCTGATATTCCGAACGCCCCACCAGCGCCCCGAGGGCTACGGCGATCGGCAGTCCGATCATCCCCGTACCGGGGATTCCGACACCCATGGCGTTCTTGAGGATATTGGCGCTCAGGCGCACCGTGATTTTTTCGGGTTCCCCGCCCAGCGTTTCGGCGGCACGGGCCGTGCACAATGCCACGGCGATCGGTTCGGTGCACCCGATGGCGGGGACCACCTCCCGGTTGATGAGGTCTATGATTTGGTTGCGTTCGGCTTGAGATAGCATGATCGGCAAATTTCTTGAATCGCAAATATAACAAAAAAACACTATTTTTGCCCTATCCGAAAGCATTACAATGATGGAAAATCCGAAAAACCGCAAATGGAAAGTCCTCACGAGCGAATATCTCGCCCGCAAACCGTGGTTCACCGTGCGCCACGAAAGCCTCGAACTGCCCGACGGACGCCGCATTCCGGATTACTATGTGTTCGAATATCCCGACTGGATCAACGTCACGGCCGTCACCCGCGACGGACGGTTCGTGCTGATCGACCAGTACCGCCACGGGCTGGGCGAAACCTCGTATGAAATTCCGGCCGGCGTCACCGAGCCGTCGGACGCCTCGCCGCTCGACGCCGCGCAGCGCGAACTGATGGAAGAGACGGGCTACGGCGGCGGCCAGTGGCGTCTGCTGACGACCCTCTCGGCCAACCCCGCCACACAGAACAACCTCACCTACTGCTACCTCGCCACGGGCGTCGAACCGCTCGGCGAACAGCGTCTCGACCCGACGGAGGACCTGCGCGTGCACCTCTTGACGCGCGAAGAGGTGCTGGAGCTGCTCCGCACCGACCGTATCCGGCAGGCCCTGATGGCCGCGCCGCTGTGGCGTTATTTCGGAGAAGGCAACGAGTAGCCGCCAGCCCCGGATTCGGGCGTCGGGCCGCACCCGACGCATCGGATAGCCGGCCTTCAGGCGGTCGACGTCCGAAGCGCGGAGACAAGTCCCGGCCGGTCCATCGGCGACACGAAAAAGGGCGGCCCTTTCGCAGGGTCGCCCTTCCCGCCGGCCGGAAGGCCTATTTGCCGACGGTCTGCGCCAACGCCACGAACCAGCGCGCCGGCTCCAGCCCGAGGGCCGCCAGCAGTTCCGCCTCGGGAACGCTGCCGCGCGTGATCGAGCGCAGGCCGTGCCCCGCCGTGTAGAGGTTGACATTCTCGGCATAGCCCGCGGCATCCTGCCCGCAGAGGTAGCGGACGTGCTCCGCCGGGATATTCCGGCCCTCGTATACCGTCCGGTCCGCCAGATAAACCAGATTCAGCGGCGCGGCGAAGACGAAGTCCTGCATCCCGGTCAGTTTGCGGCGGTCGCCCTCCAGCACGCGCACCAGCTTATGCGTCCGGGCGTCGTAGCGATAGACGCCCTCGGCGAAAAACGCATAGACACGCACCGGATAGAGCGCCAGCGCCGAAGGAGCCGTCAGGCGGTCCTGCCGGGGCGGTTGATGCCGGCGGCGGCCCACACCACGCCCGAAAGCTCTTCGAGCGTCAGCGGCGCGGCCGCATATTCGCGCCACGAGCGGCGGTTGGCCAGCGCCTCGTTCACACTCGTCCCACCCACGGTGTCGGGGGCCGCGAGAACGATCTCCGGGCCGTGTTTCACTTCGGTTTTCGTCGCCGCGGCCTTGCGGGCCGACGGACTTCCGCAGCATGCCGCCATCAGCAGCGCCGCACAGGCAATCAGTTTCGTTTTCATCTTTCCCAAAATTTAGTTGTATCGCAGCGAATATAGAAAAAAATTCCGGTCCGCACCCGTTTTTCCGGCACGAACTCACTTCCGGACATTCAGTCGAAATCCGCCTCTGCGACCGAACCGAGCACGGCAACGATCTCCTCGCCGTAGCGTTCGGCTCTGCGGGAACCGAATCCCGCGATCGAAAGCAGGTCGGCAGGCGAGGCGGCTCCGCTCCGGGCCACGTTGAGCAGGTCGCGGTTCGAGGCGATGACAAAGGGCTTGCAGCCCATTTCGGCCGCACGCCGGTCGCGCCACACGCGGAGCGCCTCGAAGCGTTCGCACTCCCCGGGCGTGAGTTCCGCCCCCGCGGGGAGGTGCCTGCCGGCCAGCGCGGCGCGCATCGCGGGTTCGTCGGCGGTCTTCTCGTTGAAAATGACAAGCAGCATCCACGCACTGCGGCTGCGCAGGCATCCGCAGTGCAGACGCGGCACGCGGACGGCCGAAAGGAATTCGTTCACCGTCCGCTCGTCGTGTTCCCGGAAAGCCGGGTCGACGCGGATTTCAAAAGTTTTGATCCTCATAATCTGTCGTTTAAAGTTGCGGGGCAAATATAAGCCAAAGAGCCGTAATCTGCAACAAAAGGTCCGAGGCACGGGATTTTTGATTATCTTTGCCCGTAAGTCAACACCCAACGCCATGAAACCGGAAACCGTCTGCACCGTCGTCTTCTCGCCGACGGGCACTTCGAAAAAAATCGCCGAGACCGTAGCCCGGAGCATCGCCTCCGACGCCGGGACCGAAGCCGCCGCCCTGAAAACCATCGACCTGACGCACGCCGCGGCACACTCCGCCGCACTGTCGGCCGGCGCCGTGGCGGTTATCGCCGCCCCCGTCTACGGGGGACATGTGGCCCCGACGGCCGCAAAAAGACTGGAAACGCTCCGCGGCTCGGGAACGCCCGCCGTGGTGATCGCGGTCTACGGCAACCGGGCCTTCGAAAAGGCCGCCGCGGAGCTGGCCGCGCTCGCCGCCCGGCAGGGATTCGTCCCCGTGGCCGCAGCAGCATTCGTCGGCGAGCACTCGTACAGCACCCCCGAAACCCCCGTCGCCGCAGGACGCCCCGACGCGCAGGACCTCGCCCGGGCCGCGGAGTTCGGCGCCGCGGTGCGCAAAAAACTCGCGGCGGGAACGCCTGCCCCGGTCGACGCCGCAAAACTGAAGGACGTGCACACGCCGCTCGTGCCGATGCTGCGCTTCATCCGTTTCGTCGTGGGCTACCGCCGCCGGCAGAAGAAAAACCCGGTCGTCTACCTGCCCGCATGCGATGCCGACCGCTGCACCCATTGCGGCCGCTGCGCCGCGATCTGCCCGACGCAGGCCATCGCGCGGGGCGACGAGGCGCACACCGACCCTGCGCGCTGTATCCGCTGCTGCGCCTGCGTCAAGGGATGTCCGGTCGGAGCACGGAGTTTCCACACCCCCTTCGCCGCAGCCCTCGCACGCAGCTTCACCCGGCGCAAACAACCCGTAACGATCTTATAATCATGGTCGAGCGTCTCGCATCTCCGGCTGCGCACGAACTCGACGCACTTACCGATCTGTGGGAGAGGTCGGTACGCGTCACGCACGATTTTCTGGCTCCGGAGGACATCCCCTTTTTCCGCCGCATGGTGCGCCAGGAGGCGCTTCCGGCTGCGGAAATCTATGTCATAAGGGATTCCGGAAACGGATTCGCAGCCTTTGCGGGCATCGGAGCCGACCGGCTCGAAATGCTGTTTGTCGCGCCCTCCGCGCGCGGAAAAGGTCTGGGGCGCGAACTCGTGGAGCACGTCGCGGTCCATTGCGGAGTGCGACGCGTGGATGTGAACGAACAGAACGCGCAGGCCGCGGGATTCTACGCACGGATGGGTTTCCGCATCGTCTCGCGCGACGCCCTGGACCCGTCGGGTCGTCCCTACCCCATTCTCCACCTCGAACGCTGACAAACGACGGGCCGCCTCTCGGCCGCCCGTTCCGCCCGTTCCGCATACCCGCTGACCGCCAGCGGCCCGTCGCCCACTGCGGCCGTCGCAAAAAAAGGAGAACCCGTTCAACGGATTCTCCCTCCCCATTATAGAATGGCCGCAGGCTATCTGACCTCGATCTGGCGGGCCGCAACGGCGGCTTCCGTCTCTTTCTTCTTGGGAATCTCGATGGTCATCACGCCGTTCTCGACCTTGGCCGCGATCTTCTCGCGCACGACGTTGTCGGGCAACAGCAGGCTCTGCTGGAATTTCGTGTAGGAAAACTCGCGGCGCAGATACGTGCCCTTCTTCTTGTCCTCCTCCTTCTGCTCGGCCTTTTTCTCCATCGTGACGATCAGCTCGTTATCCTCGTTGATATGCACCTTGAAATCCTCCTTGGTCATACCTGGGGCGGCGACTTCCACCTTGTATTCGTTCTCATCCTCGATGATGTTGACGGCCGGAGCCGTGGTGTTGTGGCGTTCGGCAAGCCAGTCGTTGCCCAGAAAATCGTTGAAAATGCTCGGCAGCCAGTTCTGATTACGTCTTACAGGTACCATAGTTTTGTCCTCCTTGGTTTTATTTGGTTTAACATTTCGTTTCATCTCTGCGCCTCTTATGAAGCGCTTTCGTATCCGATACGGTCAAATCCTATGCCAGTTCGGAGAAACTGAAAAAATGTCATAAATTGTCACAAACGCGGCACAAAATTGCCGAAAAGACAGAAAAAATGTCCTGACAGTATGGCGTCTTAAATATTTTCCTATTTTTGCAACATGGACAACGAATTGATTTTCCGGCAGGCACAGTCCTGCGAAACGGACCGCATCATGCAGATCATCCGCCAGGCACAGGCCCGGATGCACGCGGCAGGCAGCCGCCAGTGGCAGGACGGCTATCCCGCCCCGGGACATATCTCGGCAGACATCGGCCGCAACCGCGGCTATGTATTGTGCAAACCCGGCGTGGAAGGCCCGCTTTCAGTGATCGCCTACGGCGCGGTGGTGTTCGACGGCGAACCGGCCTACGACGCCATCGACGGACAATGGCTCACCGACGAGCCGTACGTGCTGGTGCACCGCATAGCGGTCGCCGACGGGGAACGGGGCCGCGGCGTGGCGGCGGAATTCCTGCACCGTGTGGAGACACTCGCACAGGAACGCGGCGTCAAAGCCTTTCGCATCGACACCAACTTCGACAACCAGACCATGCTGCGGCTGCTCGAACGCACGGGATTCACCTATTGCGGGAAAGTCGTCTACCGGAGCGGCGAACGGCTGGCTTACGAAAAACGAATCTGAAAACACTCCGACACAAAAAACAGAACCCGAGGCTCCACTCCCCGGGTTCTTTCATTTCACTGTTCAGCGCGTCACTATCTTCTTGAAGAAATCCTCCAGAGGAACATTGTAATAATCGCACAAATCAGCCAGCGTCGTCAGTGAAATGCTATGCCTTCCGCTTTCGATCCGCCCGATGTTCAGGTCGGTGTCGAACCGGACATTTTCTTGAGTAAGGCCTCTCTCCCGGCGGACTGTTTTCAGCCGATCCACTACTTGTTTCACCAGAATCTCATTACGCCGCTGCCGTTTCATAATGCAAATTTCCGCAATTATGCACTCAATTTTTACTACACACTTGTAGCACAGCGACTAAAACGACACCTTCAAGCGTGTAGTTGCCGGAAGCACAACGAATACAAATCCATTCAAGCCACTTTTCGGCCTTTTTGAAATATGCAAAAATAAAAAAATTGT
Organism: Alistipes sp. AF14-19; assembly: GCF_003461645.1. NCBI lineage: Bacteria > Pseudomonadati > Bacteroidota > Bacteroidia > Bacteroidales > Rikenellaceae > Alistipes > Alistipes sp. AF14-19. Next base: position 16,505 of record NZ_QTXM01000008.1, on the reverse strand, counting down.
TGTATAAAGCAGCGAAAACAACCGGAACAGCGGCGAAAAAGCTGATGCCGGGGACCGTTCGTCACAGTTTTCACAACCCGGTCTTCGGATCGCCCCCGTCTTCCGAATGTGCACCGTATGCGCTGCAAATCCGGCCCCGTTCGACTCCCGCAGAGTAGCGGTGAGCGCCGACTGGAAAAGAAAAACGACCTGCATTTCTGCAAGTCGTTGATTTTTAAGTGGTACCACCAGGAATCGAACCGGGGACACAAGGATTTTCAGTACAAACCATTGAAAATCACAACAGTTACACCGTCTGTATCTTAAGATTCATTTCCAATTTATCCACCTATTTTGGGTAAGACACAGGGAAAAACAAGACGTTGGGTTAAACAAAATTCATTACATATTTGTACACCTATCTCTCTTATCATTATAAGATTTAGGTGTTCAATTCAAAAGAGGTTATTAAGGTATGAACAGACATAGTTTTTCAAAGTCAAGCCCCCATTTCTGTTGCTCCATAAAAGAGCATCCCAACAGACCGTGAATCTGTATGCCCGATTCTTCCTCCACTTTTCCAAAAGCCGAGGATAAATCCATCACCGAGAAATCTGCTTTGTACTCCCGTTCTTCCAGAGAGAAAGTCAATTTAACAACATCTGTGGTCTGGAGTGTTCCATCTATCCCGAATTGCTGCTGTTGGGCTGTTCCTCCCGAAAGTTGGAAGAACTCAGCCACTCTTTTATCAAGGACATTGATGTTACTCCCCGTATCAAGCAAAAAGCACAGGTTCTTGGCCTGTGCTTTTACTATGAGGAGGGGTAAACCTACTTGGATTAGACTCTGTTGGAGTAGAATTTTATTATTTTCGTTCAATCTCATCTATTTCATCTGTACTAAATTCAATTTCAATGACTTTTGATTTTAGAGGCGATATACTATTATCATAACCTGCAACTCTTATCACTCCATAAGTATTGAACTGGTTTTTCATATTCTGCAATGCTGTTTTTAAATCCATAGATAAAACATGCAAAACAGTAACCCCAGTTTGGTATTTCTCATAAGATTTAGTATCAGGCATAAAACTCACCCCAACAGCATGGCGTTGCATTTCTACAAGATTGAAAATCCTCTCAATCGACGGGTGCTCGTTATTCTGCATATTATGATTATTGTATCGTTTTAATTGATGAATAATATTCACTCCACGAACTATTTTTATATGCTTCAAGACTCTGAGAGGGGACATACAATACAAAATTCTTACATCTGAAATCATTTAATATCGGAGGAATAGAGGGATAACAATAAATATTCGCCAAGTTTATGCAATAATACATATCAATCATCTCCACACTTGCGGGAATTTCAATGGAAGTTAAAGCTTCACAATCACAGAACACACCTTCGACCATATATTTTAATTGCGATCCCTTTTCGAAAGTCACACTTCTCAAAGAGGAGCAGTTTCCGTATTTGCAACCAGTTATTTCTCAATAGTTTGTGAGTAATAAGTCAGAAATATGGTCGTAAACTTTAATGGTACATTCTAAAGGGTGAAGATTTAACGCTTTTATTGTTTCTTAACTCGTTGGGAGTGCCAATTTGGGCGTTATCTTCTCTTTTCGATGCAATTTGGGTTCCGCTATTCCACTTCTATTTGGACTTTATCTCCTAAGCCACTGCAAAGGTACGATATTTTGCCGGATAATCTTCCTTGACCATCTCATTTGTGGATTATTTTGCCGCACAGCAAATGTACTAATGCCGCAATACCAACGCAGCAAAGGGAAGGAGGAAAAAGGAATCTATTATTTTGGAGGGAGTGCAGTCTTCCGCTTGCCTTATTTGTTCTTGCTAAAATTAGCCCGCTCCGAAAAAATAATGGTGTGTAATCGGTTTTCAGACCAAGAACTATTGTTTGAGTTGATATTTCTATTATTTCGTCAGTCGTTTGTCTCCGTTGCCGGATGCTTCATTAAGCCAAGCCGATGAATGGGGAAAGGTTTGGGGGCTGTTTACTCTCCGCAGGAGGAAGAAACTGCTCCAAACGGTTTACCGCTTGACCTTTCCATATTCAATGAGGCTGGCTACCTTTGCATCCGACATGAGGAGATAAACGACTGAATGTACTTAAACCAAAGATGGTACCTGTACTTTGCATGTACACTTTTTCTTGGATTATGCAAGGAAAACCGGGGAAAATGTATTACCTTTGCAATCAAAATACAACTGCGCTAATGACCTGAAGAATCAAAACGATAAAGCAACATACGAAACTCCTTCGCTGTCTTATGGGCTTTGGTCAGCCTCGCAGGGATAGCGGTGGAGTTTTTCGCTTTTATATACGATAATGGCAAAGAAAGCAAAAACAAAGGACGTAGTAAAGAAAACCATCGAGCAAACATTGTGGGATTCGGCAAACGAATTACGTGGCAATCTTGATGCAGCCGAGTATAAAAGTGTGGTACTTGGACTTGTGTTCCTAAAATATATCAACGACTGCTTCAAAGTTAAGCATGACGAACTTGTTGCTGAAGGTGAAGGCTTTGAGGAAGACCCAGACGAATATATTGGCGATAACATATTCTTTGTTCCTGTCGATGCTCGTTGGGAGAAAGTTGTCAATGCCTCACTTACTGCCGAAATCGGAGCTGTCGTTGATGCGGCAATGGAAGCATTGGAGAAAGAAAACAAGCAGCTCAAAGGCATTCTTCCCAAGAACTATGCTCGTCCAGAACTAGATAAACGCCGCTTGGGTAACGTAATTGATATTTTTGAAAACAACCTCCACTTTACAGGTTCGGAAGCTCGTGATGTGCTTGGACGTGTATATGAATATTTTCTTGGAGAATTTGCCCGTGAAGAAGGCAAGAAAGGTGGTGAGTTCTACACCCCTTCATGTGTAGTCCGTACCATAGTTGAAGTTATTCAGCCTTATAAGGGAAAAATCTTTGACCCTGCTTGTGGTTCGGGCGGTATGTTTGTGCAGAGTAGTAAGTTTATTGAACGCCATCAAGGTAATATCAATAAAATATCCGTCTATGGGCAGGAACTTAACAGCAATACGTGGAAATTAGCACAAATGAACCTTGCCATTTGTGGAATTGAAGCCAATTTTGGCGACAGTTTCGGAGATTCCTTTCACGATGACAAACATCCATTCTTAAAAGCGGATTTCGTAATGGCAAATCCACCGTTCAATATCTCCAAATGGGGCGGTGACCAATTACGTGACGACCCACGTTGGCAATACGGCATACCGCCGGAGGGGAACGCCAACTTTGCATGGATGCAACACATGTTGTATCACTTGGCAGACAATGGACGCATCGGCTTGGTTCTTGCCAATGGCTCGCTATCCTCTCAACAAGGTACAGAGGGAGATATTCGTGAAAACATTGTCAAGGCCGATTTGGTGGAAGGTATTATCGCCATGCCATCCCAATTATTCTACAATGTGCAGATTCCTTGCTGTTTATGGTTCTTGACAAAGAGTAAAGCACAACCGGGCAAGACGCTTTTCATAGATGCTCGTAACATGGGCTATATGAAAGACCGCACACACCGTGAACTCTCTTGCGGAGAAGAAACGGAGGAGCATGGCAACGACATCGCACGTATCGCAGATACTTTTGAGCAGTTTCGTGCTGGAACGCTTGAAACCGAAAAGGGATTTTCAGCCATTGCAACAATCAAGGATATAGAGAAGCAAGATTTTATCCTCACCCCCGGACGTTATGTCGGCATAGCCGAAGTGGAGGAAGACGGCGAACCATTTCAAGAAAAAATGGAACGCCTCACTTCCGAACTGTCTGATTTATTCGCCCAGTCGCACACGCTCGAAGACGAAATCCGCAAGCAATTGGCAAAAATCGGCTTCACCGTCAAGTGATATAGCTTCTACTCTTCGTTAGGTTCACCATATAATAACGAAGAATATGAAAGAAAAATTAATTCAGGAAATCAGCACCGCAATGACAGAAGTGTTAAGTTTTGAACAAGTAGCTCACCTTAATAGTGTATTGCTTCAAGTAGTAAGCCAATACACTATTACTGAAGATGGCGAGACACTGCACGAAAATGCAGCGTCTAACGACCGTCTGCTTGACATATTCCTGTCCGCGAAGCAAGTGGAGGGTTGCACAACACCTACAATCAAATACTACGGCTCTACCATTCGGCAGTTATTTAAGAAGATGCCTAAAAAGGTCACCGACTATACTACCGAGGACATTAGAGCCTACCTTGCCGTATTCCAGCGAAAAAACAAATCAAGCAAAGTGACCATTGATAATATCCGCCGGATTTTTTCTTCGTTCTTTGCTTGGCTCGAAGAAGAGGACTACATTGTCAAAAGTCCTGTCCGCAGAATACATAAGGTGAAAACAGGAACACAGGTCAAGGAAGTATTGAGTGATGAGAATATCGAGCAACTCCGTGATAGTTGCACTAAAATCCGTGACCTTGCCATTATTGACTTACTGGCTTCAACAGGTATGCGTGTAGGCGAATTGGTAAAACTCAATCGAGAAGACATCAACTTCACAGAGCGTGAATGTATCGTATTTGGCAAAGGCAACAAGGAACGCATCGTTTACTTCAATGCCCGTGCAAAGATTCATCTACAACAATACTTAGCTTCTCGCAAAGACAGAAATAAGGCTCTTTTTGTCTCTTTAGCTAAACCGCATAAACGCTTGGAGATTTCGGGGGTAGAAACTCGTCTGCGCAAAATTGGCCGCTCTGCAAAGATCGTGCGTGTTCATCCTCACAAGTTTCGCCGTACATTGGCAACAATGGCTATCGACAAAGGTATGCCTGTGGAACAAGTGCAACGCTTACTTGGTCATGTCAAGATTGATACTACCATGCACTATGCAATGGTGAATCAAAACAATGTCAAACTCTCACACCGTAAATTCATAAATTAGCATGTGGTATTGTTTGACACATAACAGTGGCTCATCTTTCCTGAAAAACAGACAAGGAAATGATAATTTAGAGCAGCAGGCGCAGGCGTTGTTCAAGTCGTGGTTCGTAGACTTCGAGCCATTCAGAGGCGGTGAATTTGTAGATTCAGCTCTCGGTAGTACCCCCAAAGAGTTACCAATAGTTTACATCGAAGATATACCTCACAATATAGAAAGTGGAAAAAGACCCAAAGGTGGTGCAACCTTTGAAGGCGTTCCAAGCATTGGGGCGGAAAATATCAAAGGATTGGGGTATTATGACTATTCTAAGACAAAGTACATTCCAAAAGAATATGCTCAAACTATAAAAAAGGGAAAGATAAATGGATATGAGCTATTGATTTACAAAGACGGAGGCAAACCGGGATATTTTATTCCAAATTTCTCTATCTTTGGAGAAGGATTTCCTTTCAACGAAATGTATATCAATGAGCATGTCTTCATCTTGGACTTAATGGATAACGCTTATAATGCGTTTGCATATTTTTATATGCGTACACCATACATTATGAACCAATTAAATTCAATTGGAGGAAAGGCTGCAATCCCCGGTATAAATACAAAAGATATTGAGTGTCTTCCAATATACTCAAATGAAAGTCCGTATGTAAAAAGGTATGGAGACATAGTTCTTCCTTTTATCAAAACGATACTTTCTAACAGTCTTGAAAATGCAAGGTTGGCAAAGATGCGTGACACGCTTCTCCCACAGCTAATGTCTGGTGAACTAAAAATTAGTGAATAAAAACGGAGAAATAAAATGGTTAAATCTATCGGCATATTAGATAAGGATTACACTTTATGGGTTAAAGAGCTTGTAAAGCGTTATCGTGGCAGCCAAATCAAGGCGGCTATAAAAGTGAATAGAGAATTGCTTCGCTATTATTGGGAACTCGGTAAAGATATTGAAGAAAAGCAAGCAGATAACAAGTATGGCAGTAAGTTTTACGCTACATTAAGCCGTGACTTGCGCCATGAAATGCCTGATGTGGAAGGATTATCTGAAACATCAATCCGTTACGCAAAACGTTTCTATACTCTTTATAAACAACAGATTGCAATTCTTCCACAAATTGTGGAAGAATCTGAGAAAGAAAATCTTCCACAGCTTGTGGAAAGATTATATTCTGATTTATTCTCTATTCCTTGGGGACATCATCGTTATATCATAGACAAATGTTCGACTGATTCAGACAAGGCTTTGTTCTATGTCCGCCAAACATTAGAGAATGGATGGAGCAGGGATATATTACTCAATGTATTAGGCACAAATCTGTATGAGCGCAGCGGAAAGGCTCTCACAAATTTCAAGAGTACGCTCCCTGATGTGGATAGCGATTTGGCGCAGGAACTAACACGCGACCCCTACGATTTCTCATTCACGGGATTACGAGGAAAATATAATGAACGACTACTAAAAGATACATTGCTCACCAATATCACAAACTTTCTGTTGGAACTTGGCACAGGTTTCGCCTATGTAGGCAAAGAATATCGCTTGCAAATAGCAGAGAAAGAGAAGTTTATAGACTTGCTTTTCTACAATCTTAAATTGTCTTGCTATGTGGTAGTAGAGGTAAAAATCGGAGAGTTTGACTTTGCTGATGCCGGTCAATTAGGCGGTTATGTTGTTGCTTGCAATCATCTTCTTCGCAAGGAGGGGCGCGATAATCCGACAATAGGATTACTCATTTGCAAGCAGAAAAGCAATACGTTGGCTCAATATGCGTTAGAATCAAGTAGTCAGCCTCTCGGAATATCCGAATATGAGCTTGAAAAACTCTATCCTGAAAAGGTTGAAGGAACAATGCCATCAATCAAAGAGATAGAAGCCACATTAGATGGTCAAACAAACAGCTAAATTCTCATTTATGGAACAGCATATTTTGACACCAGTAGTAATCGAATGTATTGCCAATGTCTTGGGCGATACATCAGAAGGTCTGACTGGATCGGAGATACATAAATGCCTTATTCAATCAGGTATTGAAGATGTTGACCCTACAAACACAAAACGATATCGACTTTACAATGCTTTTGCTAAAGCATGTAATGAATCAAAATGTTCAAATTGCGTTTTTACGTTTATTTCCGTGGCGCTTGCCCCAGAACGTTTTGTGTCTGAAAAGGAACGTTTTGAATCATTGAGAGATAAAATAAATCAGCAGCTTGCTTTTTGCGGCTACAAATATAATGAAGATGGCAAATTTTCTAAGACCCAAAAGGCAAGTAGAATTACAGATGTAGAAATAAAAGCTAATAATCTAAAAGTTGAAGTAGAAAAGCGTAAAGCTCACTCTGAAATATTAAATTATTGTAAGGCGGAACTTCTGCAAAACAACTATTTTCATGCTGTTTTTGAAGCAAATAAGGGATTATTCCAAAGAATAAGAGATTTGTCGGGCTCGAAGGAAGATGGAAATAAACTTATCGAACAGGTATTTAGTAGTAACCCCGTATTGATTATCAATAGTTTTATTTCTAAATCCGAGAAGGATGAACATTCTGGCTTCGCAAATTTGTTAAAGGGATTGTGTGGTATGTTCAGAAATCCTGAAGCACACGAGCCTAAAGTCTTATGGAATATAGAAGAACAAGATGCTTTGGAAATATTGGGAATAATATCCTATTGTCATAGGCGATTAGATAATGCTCAACGGATTAGGTTAATTTGATGCTCAAGTGCTATATGTAGAACGAATGTATCGTAAATGTTTGTATTATGGAATTAAAGAAAATACATATATCAGATATTGGTAAAATTGTTACGGGAAAAACACCAAGGACATCAGTTGCGGAGAACTATGATGGATATATACCTTTCTTGACCCCCTCAGACGACCTCTCTCATAAGTCTGCCCCTAAAACGACTAAGACACTTACAGAACAAGGACTAAATGAAGTAAGAAATTGTTTACTTCCGTCACGTTCTATATGTGTGAGTTGTATAGGCTCTGATTTGGGAAAGGTGGTAATGACCAAAGAACCGACTGTTACGAATCAGCAATTTAACTCAATTATTCCCAATAAAAACTTCAATGCGGATTTTGTTTATTATTTTATGACATTGGTTGGTAGAGAGTTGAATTATCTTAGCAAAACTTCTACTGCTGTGCCTATCATTAACAAGAGTTCGTTCTCAAATTATGAAATTGAAGTTCCTGATTTGGAAACTCAAAATAGGATAGCCTCTATTCTTTCCTCTATAGACTCGAAAATCGAGCTGAACCGCCGTATAAATGATAATTTAGAGCAGCAGGCGCAGGCGTTGTTCAAGTCGTGGTTCGTAGACTTCGAGCCATTCAGAGGCGGTGAATTTGTAGATTCAGAGCTTGGATTGATACCCAAAGGTTGGAGAGTTGTTAGCTTAGGTGAAGTCACAAAGCAAATAACAGAAAAGGTTGGCAATCGTGAAGATGTGACAGTGCTGTCTCCTATAAATTCAGGAGAATTGGTATTGTCAGAAGAATACTTCACCAAACAAGTATTTAGCAAAGACTTATCAAAATATCTAATTGTCAACCCTTTATCATTTGCTTATAATCCAGCTCGTATTAACATTGGCTCAATCGGGTTAAATACTTTCGACTTTGTGGGTTGTGTTAGCCCAGTCTATGTCGTTTTTGAGTGTGAACCTAATTACCAGTATTTCTTCGACTTTTTCAAAAGAACAGCTATGTTCAAAGACGAAGTTGCTTTAAGAGCTATTGGTGGAGTCAGACAATCGCTCGGCTATAATGATTTGTCGCTTATAAAAACAATATACCCAACATCTGATGTTGTAGTTGAGTTTAATAACCTCTATTTGAAAATGAAAGAGGTTATGATAAAGAATACGGATCAAAATGAAAAATTCATTTCTTTGCGAGATTCGCTTCTCCCGAAGCTGATGTCTGGCGAGCTAAAAATTAACGAATTTAATTGCTAAATTCTCATTTATGGAAGAATATAATAAAATTGAAATACAACATATTTGTTCAAATATATGCAGTGGTGGTACGCCCAAAAGCACCGTTATGGAATACTATGGCGGAAATATTCCTTGGCTTAACACAAAAGAAATTAATTTTAGCTGCATATATGAAACTGAAAAAACAATAACAGATGAAGGACTTAATAATTCATCCGCTAAATGGATACCTGCAAATTCTGTAATTGTTGCAATGTATGGTGCAACTGCAGGGAAAACAGCTATTACAAAGATTCCACTTACCACTAATCAAGCGTGTTGTAATCTAACCATAAATCCTGTCAAGGCAGATTATAGATTCGTTTATTATGCCTTATATAATGACTATTCTCACCTAGCTTCTCTTGCAAATGGAGGTGCTCAGCAAAATCTAAATGCGCAACAAATAAAGGAATTTGAGATCCCTTTTCCTCCTTTAAAAGAACAAAAACGTATCGCAAACTTCCTATCTTCCATTGACGATAAAATCGAGCTTAACCGCCGTATAAATGATAATTTAATTCCAACCTATTATGCCTAATACGTTCCATTTTACAGAAGATTCATACGAGCAGTCGATAATCTCTTTGTTCAAGGAAATGGGCTATGAATATCATTATGGCCCGGAACTTGAAACCGACACCTGCCGAGAACTCACTGATGCCACCATACCGGGAGCATTGCGTAAGGCGATGTTGCTTATCAATGGAACAGACAAAGTTGGAGCCGTTGACGAAGCTATCCGACAAATACGTGAATTATTCAGCCAGCCTTTGGTTAGTGCAAACGTGACCCTTACCGATTGGCTACAAAATGGCTTGGACGTTACGTTCAAAACTGACCAAGGAACACTGCGCAGTGACCATATTAAAATAATAGACCCCGTTAATATAGACAACAACTCATTTGTTGTTGCCAATCAATGGACGATCGTAAACGGTAATTCCACCAAACGTGCCGATATTGTGGTGTTTGTTAATGGCCTGCCTGTCTCTGTCATTGAGTTGAAGTCTCCTTCCCGTGAAGTTACCAATTCGGAGGAAGCCCATCAGCAGTTGCAGAACTATATGCGTATTGTTCCGCAACTCTTTACCGCTTGCCAAATGCTTGTGATAAGCGACATGGCAGACACTCGTGTAGGTACGATTACGGCACCGCTTGACCGGTATATGGAGTGGAAAACCACAGACGGGAGTTATGAAAGTACAGTATTTGCCGACTTTGAGACTTTCTTTAATGGTATCTTCACCAAACATCGCTTCATTGATATTATTGCAGACTTCACCCTCACTATGGGTGTGGATAAAAAACTCCGCATCCTTGCTGGTTATCATCAGTATTTTGCCGTAAAGAAAGCTCTTGACTGCACAAAGCAAGCCTTACAACGCAATGACGGTAAAATTGGTGTATTCTGGCACACGCAAGGTTCTGGTAAAAGTCTTTCAATGGTATTCTATGCCCATCAGCTTTTGAAGAATCTGTTGAGTGCGACCTTGCTTGTGCTGACAGATCGCCTCGATTTGAACGACCAACTTCATAACACTTTTGCGGCTTGTAGCGATTACTTGCGCCAAACGCCAATAAAGGCTACTGACGGCGAACACTTGTATGAACTGCTGGAAAAGCGTAAAAGTCATGGTGTTATCTTTGCCAATATCCAAAAATTCAAAGACCGTGACAAACTAATCACCAATCGTTCCGATGTGATTGTGATTAGCGATGAAGCCCACCGCACACAGTCAAATACCAAAACGAAAGTAGATACAGAAACAGGTGAACTGAAACTCGGTTTTGCGGCTATCGTGCGTAAACTTTTGCCTCATGCTGCATTCATCGGCTTCACTGGTACACCTATTGAGCAAGACGACAACGATACAAGAGAGGTCTTCGGCAACTATATCGACATCTACGACATGACCCAAGCCGTGGAAGACGGTGCTACAGTCCCTGTATATTACGAAAGCCGCTTGTTGAAATTGGATTTGGATGCCGACACGCTTAAATTGCTGGATAACGAGTATGAGAAACTTGCGGAAGAAGGAGCGGAAGAACAGGACATCAAACGCTCAAAGGATGAAAATGCACGTCTTCACGCCTTGCTCTCAGCTCCGCAAACCATAGACTCTCTATGTAAGGACATCATAGACCATTACGAGAACAACCGTGCCGACTTGCTTACGGGCAAGGCTATGATTGTGGCGATTGACCGTGCTACAGGAATTGATATTTACAAAAAGCTGATAGAACTTCGTCCTCAGTGGAAAGACATTATTTGTGTAGTCATGACACAAGGAAACCAAGATCCAGTAGAATGGAATGATATTATTGGGTCTGGCGCACGAAAAGAGGAACTGGCTCGTCAGTTCAAGGATAACAATTCACCGCTGAAAATCGCTATTGTCGTGGATATGTGGCTCACAGGTTTTGATGTACCCTCGCTTGCCACGATGTACGTTTATAAACCTATGAAGGGACATAACCTGATGCAGGCTATTGCTAGGGTAAACCGTGTTTTCCCGGAAAAGAGCGGTGGTTTGGTAGTAGATTATATTGGCATAGCCAAGGCTCTAAAAAAAGCCATGCACGACTATACAGGACGTGACAAAAAACGCTTTGGTGACCCGAACATCAAGACAACTGCTTATCAGCAATTTGTTGCTGCACTAAAGCATTGCCGTGAATGTATGGATGATTACGACTATTCCGCTTTTGCCGACTGTTCCAACTTGCAACGAGCCAATCTTATAAGAGGCGGTGTGAATGTACTGCTTGACAAAAATAATCTTGTTTCCTCTCAACCTACTACCCAGACTGATGAAAACGGCAACATTATTTTAGTGGATGCCGTTTCTGCAGAAGCTCAAAAGGTATTTATGGAAGAAAGCAAACGTCTAGCGCAAGCCGCATCGCTTTGTCGTAGTCTGCTGACTCCTGCGGAACGCTATGAAGAAGCATACTTTGAAGCGGTTAGGACGTTGCTTTTACGCCTTACGGGAAACAAGAAGATTACCCGAAAAATCATAGACGAGCGTATTACACAGTTGCTCAAAGTGGCTATCAAGGCTGACGGCGTGGTGGAAATACTCAGCACTAAGGGAACTGAAATTTCTCTTTTTGATGAGAATTTCTTGAAAGAGATTGCCGAGATGAAAGAGAAAAACTTTGCTCTCGAACTACTCAAACGCTTGCTTGAAGAACATATCAGAAAACACGCAAAAAAGAGGATGGTTGAAGCCGAGAAGTTCAGTGAGATGCTTGATGCCCGACTTGCCGAATACTTGCGTGGCTTGATTTCCAACGAGGAAGTAATCAAAGAGTTGCTAAAAATGGCGCAGGAGCTGAAAGCGAATGCTGAGCAAGCGTCAGAGTTGGGACTGACAGAGGAAGAGCAAGCATTTTACGATGCTTTGACAAAACCGCAAGCCGTAAGAGATTTCTACGAAAACGACCAACTTGTTGCTATGGCTAAGGAACTGACCGAAGCCTTACGTAGCAGTAAAACGATTGACTGGCGGCAGAAAGAATCGGCTCGTGCCAAGATGCGCTCTATGGTAAAACGATTGCTCAAAAAGTACAAGTACCCGCCTGAAGAACAAGAAGCAGCCCTCGAAACCGTTATCCGTCAATGCGAACTATATGCAGATTCTGATGATAATTAGTACACAATAATTATTGCAATAATAATTCTGTAATATAAAAGCTACAGGTTGACATGAACCTCAAAAGTTAGACAAAAAACTTTCTGGGTTCATGTCAATTTGATACATTCACTCCTTTTCGGAGCTAAGATTTATTGGCAGATAGAAATCCTTAGCATATTCCTCATCAATATCACTAGATCCGCCGATAATCATCATTGGCTTATTGGCAATTACCTTATCAGCCAGATTCTCATTGAGAAATTGACCCAGCAAATCAAGTTCATCATGAAATGTACTATGATTAGTATTAATAATCTTTCGCATGTCAAGATAAGATAAAAATTCATCTTCTGATTCAACAAAGTCAGCAACAACCATCAAGTCAAATAATGACACAACCCATGTATCACGGAAGCGTTCCTCCATCAAACTAGCAGCCACAAGTTTATCCATCTGTCCCAACAACGAAGAATAATGCTGAAAGGTTACAGCTATCTTGTATATTGGTTTTGTCTTGTTAATTAAAACTGCCCCTTGTTGTGTGCCAAATATAGGTTCTGTTGAGTTATTGATAAAATCAACTGACCTGCAGCATTGTTTACATGCCTCAGCAACAGAGGCCTTGAATTTATACTTGGCTCCATCCAACCTAACTCTGTCCTTATAAGAAAGTTCATGGGCTTTAACTTCTATAATATAGACGGCCTTATCTGAAACGCCAAGAATATCTAGTTCTGGATTCTTTTCTACCTCATCCTCTACTATCTTGTAATGTACAGAAGAATAAAATGTGACATCTGACAGAAATGACTCCATAACAGACTTTACTTTATTCTCAATATAAAAGTCTCGGCTAATCGGACTTGTATTCTGCTGGAAATTCTTCTGGTAATAGGCTCCATCGCGCATCATAAGTTTTTCTGCAATCAAGAACAGATTTCTATGAGGAATCATAGGAGTAAAGCAATAGTATTTATCACCATCTTTAACAAATGGTTTCTCAAAAATACTATGACCATTCATAATACTGCCTTTGAATTCGCTTTCTGCAAGAAAAGCAGAATTATCGCCAAATTCCATAGAAAGAGAATCTAGAATTCTTGTTTCCACTTCGTTTTGAGGATAAACCCAAAATATCTTATCAGAATTCCCATAATCATTTGGTTGATACATTAGGAAATGCATACCGTCTTCCGTGTGTGCTACATCCGGGTTTGCCTCAAAGAACGCGCCAAACAGACCTTTTGAGAAATCTCGATTCTCTAATGTAGCTTCATCGTCAATAGGACCAAATGTCTTTTCGTCCCATTTCTTCCACCGTTCATGCATTTTTGTTATGCCATAGATATTCTCTTGACTAGCAATCTTGCATATAACTCTATTTTCCAGATCCATAAAGAATTCAAATAGTTGGTCAACACTATATCCAAATTGTTGTTGGTAAAAGGTTGTATGAGGGAAGAACATTTCTTTAAATACTTCATATACATGATTTTGATAACCATCACCACGAACAGCTATAGTATCCATATGAATCATCCAATCAATGGACTGCATAGGATCATCAACTAAAGGCATATCTTGATAGATATATGTCATGAACAAGGCCCTCAATCGATTTCTCAAATCCTTAACTACTTCATCTGTGGGATTATCTATGCCATCATTTGGCATTGAAAGACCAAAGTTCATTGCATATTCCGCTATCACTTCAGCATTTTCGTCCAGATGCATCTCTGTGCCATTCATCTGTGCCATAAAATACTTTTCAAGATTGGGAAGGTTATCTAATAAATATAATCCAATGCTTCCAAGCAACTGCACAGAATCATATTTCCTGAAATAGCCCTCAATCGTCTCAATATGCTCTCTTAAAGTTGCATTGACAGTATCTTTATCCTTAAAGACCTCAAGCAAGCGTTTACCCATAGCGCGCATTTGTGTTTCAAATAGATTAAAGCCATTGATGGATTGCTTAGCCATTACCTTTTGTTTCTTGGTTTTAGGCTGCTGTCTTTTCTTCTTGGTATGTTTTTTCTTTTTAGTCATAATCTTCTTTAATTTATTTACAAAGTTACTCTTTTTATTCGGTTGTACGTCAAAATCTTACGATTATTATCACTGACATAGCATTATCGGTTATCTTCCCATTGAGAAGCCCCTCTTTTGCTGGTAGTCGTAGCGACCTTCCACCACATTTTCGACCTCTCGTTGGGCTTTGACCTGCTCACGGCTATCCAAGTTTCCTTTTTGCTTGGCTGAAATATACAGGAAATCCCCGGCTGCACGGTGAGATTGTTTGTCACTCCCAAACAGGTTAAGCGCACTCTTGATGTCCGATACCTGCTCCGAGTCAAAACGTGGCTTGTAATAATCCTTTGCCAAACGGATGATGCCGTTTACAGCCTTGCGGAAGATGTCGCTTGTTTTGAGTAGCAGAAAACTGAGACAGCCAATAATATGGTTCTGCCAAGCAATCCGATTTTTAAGTCTTGTGGTTTCCTGCGTATGCTCTGCCTCCTTGCGGTTCAGTTCGGACTGGTGCTTACCCTCCAGCTTCATCAGTTCACGGTGATGGTCGCTCTGCATTGTCTGGATTTTACACTGCAACCTCTCGATAGTGTTCTCGTGCGTGGAAATCTCATCACGCAAATCCTCAATTTCGCTTTTCAGAGCTTTTGACCTGCCTGTAGCCCAGCCGACAGCGACATCCAAAAGTTCGCTCCCTTTTTCCTTGTTCAGTTTGGAGCGTTTCTCGCTGATAGCCCTGTCAAGGTCTTCACTCTGTTGTTGCTTTTGGCTGGCTTGCTCCATGAGAGCGTTGGTAACATTTTCCGCCTCCTGCATCTTTTGATTCGCCTGTTCCAACTGATGCTCACGGTATAGTCTTGTGGCATTAAGGCGGTTCATCTCCTCTTTCTGTTTCTCTATGATGAAATCGTTGCGTTCCAAATGTTCCTTGCCTGTCTCGGCTTTGGATTTTCCTCGTTTCATAGAGAGTAAATCGGCTGCCAAGGTTTGCATCTCTGTCATATCCTCGTCATTGAGCTTTCGGCTCTTTCCTGTGTCGTGGTTCATCCAATCGAATACGATATGAGCGTGGTAGTTCGGTTTGAACCACTTGCCACTGATTTGGAAACTCTCTTCGTCCTCAGCTTCGGGCTGTCCGCCCAGCCAATGCCCCTCGTCCTTGTGCAGGAAGATTTGAAGCGGAGTGATGCCCCAACGTTGTTGACATTCCTCGCCAAACTTGCGCACATCTGCCAGTGTAGTGTCCGGTCTGATGAGAAGTACACCCTCACGGATGGGAGAACATCCTGCCACTTTGATGATTTTACCGTTCTTGCCTTTGCGCTCACGCTCTTTCTCCTGCATGGCACGGCCAGTCTTTTCCTTAACCATCCGCTTGATGTGGTCATAGTGCGCTTGCAAGTCGGGGTTGCCGAAGCCGGGATTTATCCACTGCTCGTTGTCGGCAGAGAGTTCAGGCACGATGTAGATTCTGGACTCGCCGATATTACGCATATACTCGGCAGTTCTTCGGTTATGAGCCCCACTTGATTTGACATTGCAGGACTTGATATGTATGCTTGATTTTGTTGCCATTTTCTTAAAATTTGATTTGGGTTGTTTAACTGAATTCATTTGCTCCGCTCATAACCGCAGAGGTTACTTTCAGTGACCCTCGACTGCATTCTGCATAGGTTAAGCAAGCTTACCTCTGCTCTCATTTGTACGAGGGTTCTTAGGGGTGTAACCCATAAGCGGAGATTGCAAAGAGAAGGTCACTCTTTGCTCTGGGTTCTCAGGGGTGAAACGCCCTGAGTGGGTCAAGGGCAAAGCCTTGTGGGTTATTAGGGCAAAGTCCTAATCCCCTCGGGAGAGCCCACAACTACGGAAGCGAAGCGTGTAGTTATAGTGGGCTATATCAATGGCAAGCCATTGTCTGCAAACTCC